>JAQXQU010000169.1 GCA_029101345.1 Erysipelotrichaceae bacterium
GATTTTCTCAACTGCAAATATGGTGCTGGTTCTTTTGAAATTGAAATAATCGATACATATTACAACATGAAAGAGCTAATTCTTCCACACAAGGAGATTCTTGAACGTGCAGAAAAGGCTTTTAGGAAAGCTGGCATATCAACGACATATGTGCCAATAAGAGGAGGTACTGATGGTGCTATGCTTTCATATCAAGGACTTCCTTGTCCTAATCTGTCAACTGGGGGTGGAAACTTCCACAGCATTCATGAATATGCCAGTGTCAATGAGATGGAAAAGATGGTTGAAGTCTTGATTAACATCGCTACAAGCCTATAATTATTGTTAAAACTAGGATATAATATTTAGGTTGAGGTATAGGAAAGATGACTACTAAATACAGTTTTGAAGAAATCGTTGCTCATCTTAAGAGCAGTGGCTTTGTTTATCAAGGATCAGAAATTTACAATGGCTTATCAAATTCATGGGATTTTGGTGTTCTTGGTTCGTTTTTAAAGAAGAATATCAAGGACTTATGGTGGAATGAATTCATTATCAAATCGCCTTATAATGTTGGCATCGATTCAGCTATTCTGATGAATACCAAGACTTGGGAAGCATCAGGACATTTAAAAGGCTTTTCTGACTCGATGGTTGATTGCAAGGAATGCAAAGGCCGTTTCAGAGCAGATAAGATGATAGAGGATGCTACTGGCTTATCGGTAGAGGGCAAGACACCAGAAGAGATGGATGCTGTAATAAAGGAGCATAACATTGCTTGTCCAAATTGTGGCAAGCACAATTTCACCAATGCTCGTCCTTTCAATCTGATGTTCAAGACTTATATTGGTACGCTTGAAGATGCCAAGTCTATCGTCTATTTAAGACCAGAAACAGCACAGGGCATTTTTGTCAATTTCAATAATGTTTTAAGAACTTCCAGAAAGAAACTGCCATTTGGCATTGGCCAGATTGGCAAATCCTTCCGTAACGAAATTACACCAGGCAACTTCATTTTCCGTGTCAGGGAATTTGAACAGATGGAACTTGAATTCTTCTGCAAGCCGGGTGATGATCTTGATTGGTACAAATACTGGGTTGATTATTGCTACAGTTTTGTCAAGCGAATGGGCATCAAGGAAGAAAATCTCCGTATCCGTGCTCATGACCCGGAAGAACTATCCTTCTATTCCAAAGGTACAAGTGATATTGAATACGCCTTCCCATTTACTGCTTGGGGTGAAGTCTGGGGTATTGCCGACCGTACCGATTATGATCTGAAGAGACATTCTGAGTATTCTGGCAAAGATCTTGTCTATCGCGATCCAACCACAAATGAAGTATATACTCCATACTGTGTTGAACCTTCAGTTGGTGTTGAAAGACTATTCCTGATGGCATGTTGCGATGCATATGATGTTGAGCAATTGGAAGGCAATGACTCACGTGTTGTCATGCATTTCCATCCAGCTCTGGCACCGGTCAAGGCATGTGTCTGCCCATTATCCAAGAAACTTTCTGATAAGGCTCTTGAAGTCTATAATGAGTTGATAAATGAATTCCATTGTGAATTCGATGACGCTGGTTCCATTGGCAAGAGATATCGTCGTAATGATGCAATTGGTACACCTTTCTGCATTACTTATGATTTTGATTCTGTCGAAGATCAGGCAGTTACAATTAGACATCGTGATTCCATGTTGCAGGAAAGGGTCAAGATTTCTGAATTGAAGAACTATATCAAGGAAAGAATCCAATTTTAATGAATATAAGCAATGAAGTGATTGATGATATTCGCAATAGTGCATCAATATCCGAAGTTATCAGAGCTTGTGGTCTTGATGTTATCAAAAAGGGCAAAGGTTATGCAGCTCGTTGCCCTTTTCATGATGATCATGATCCTTCATTATCCATTAACGAAGAAAAGCAGATTTTCAAATGCTTTGTTTGCGGGCAGGGTGGCAATGTCTTTACTTTTGTCCAAAAATATGAACACCTCTCTTTTCCTGAAGCGGTTGTCCGCGTTGCCAATATCATTAACAAGCCGATTGATGTTGTCATTGAGAAAAAACCTAAGTCAGTATCAAAGTACCAGCGATATTATGATTGCCTTGGGGCAATGGCAACTTATGGTAATTATCTGTTAACAGGATCCAAAATGGGAGATAAGGCCTTGGAATATCTAAAAAGCCGTGGTATTGAAGATGATGTCATCAACCATTTCAATATTGGTCTTGACCCCGCTCATGATTCCATTGTCAAATATCTTAATAAACAGGGGTTCACTAATGAAGAAATAATCAAATCCTATGCTGGAAGACTTAATAATTCCGGATTAAGTGATATCTTCTTCAAACGTATCATCTTTCCTATCCATGATAAGGATGGCAATTGCATAGCTTTTTCCGGACGTGACTATACAGGCAGCTTTGATTCAAAATATATTAATTCTTCCGAAACTGCCGTCTATGTCAAGGGTAATACCATTTATAATTATCATCGGGCCAAGGATGCCTGTCGCAAGCTTGGCTATGTCATCGTCTGTGAAGGTGTCATGGACGTCATTGCCTTTTATCGGGCGGGAATAGAAAATGTTGTAGCAACTCTTGGTACTGCATGTACTAAGCAACAATTGGCACTTCTATCAGTTCTTAGTCCTAATATTGTCTTGGCTTATGATGGGGATAAGGCTGGCATGCATGCAAATATGGCACTTGGTGAAATGTGTCTGGCCAATGGTCTTAAGGTTTCAGCTATTGATAATGCTACAGGTCTAGATCCAGATGAAATCATTGGCCAATATGGCAAAAATTCGCTCCGTGATCTATTGTCTGCACGGATTCCGTTTATGGATTATGCCTTAAAATACTATAAGAATCACTATAATCTTGATAACTATCAGGATCGTAAGGATATGACCAGTGCTTATGTCAGGCTTATAGAGCTTCTAAAGGACCCTTATGATCGTGAAAATTACGCCAATGAACTATATCAGCTGACTAAAATAAGGAAAAGACCTTCTGTTATTGAAAAAAAAGGAGCTGTTTCAACAAACAGCAAACCGAATTTTTCAATTGATGGTCTTACCAAAGCTGAATATGCTATTCTATCAATGATATCCCAAAGTCCAGCAGCTTTGCAGAAGTACCAAAGGGAACTTGGCTATCTTCTGGATGAAAACAATGAAAAACTGGCTATGGCCATAATTGATGATTATCGCCGCTATGGCAAATGCAGTCTATCCCGCATCTATGATGAAAGAGAGGATGAGACACTTCGCGATTTAATTACCAATTTAGCTGCCTTTGATTCATTGGATTCTGCCTATGATGAAGATGTCCTGAATGGTGCAATCAGCAGAGTTATCTTTGAAACAAAAAAACGTAAGCTTGCCTTGCTTAAAGAGAAGATTGCCCAAAATAAAACTGTTGATCCAGAAGCTGCAGTCAAATACTTGGATGAATACGCAACTATTATTAAACAACTGGGAGGTAATAATGATGAGTGAAGAAATCAAAACAAAAGGCAAAAGGGGCAGAAAGCCAAAAGTTCAGGAAACAGTTGGCTTAAAGAAGGTCTATGAATCCCTTGATGCTTTAAAGGAAGATATCCTGGCCTTAAATGCTGCTGGAGTTGTCATCAAGGAAACGGATATTCTCAATTGCCTTGATCATTTTGATATGTCTGATGATGATAATGATGAATTCTTTGATTGGCTTAACCAGAAGGATGTTCCATATACTGAAACTGAGAGTCAGGAAGATTTGGATGATGATGACTATTTAGCTAGCGAGCCAGATGATGAGGAAGAAGATGGTGATAGTGAAAATATCGTCATTGACTATGAGGCTGCAGCTACTTATGTTAAAGTCAACGATCCAGTCAAGATGTATCTAAAGGAGATTGGCCGTGTTCCATTGTTAAGAGCTGATCAGGAAATCCTTATTGCCAAGCGTATTGAAGAGGGTGATGTTGAAGCGAAAAATGAACTGATTTC
>JAQXQU010000170.1 GCA_029101345.1 Erysipelotrichaceae bacterium
GTACAAACGTATATGGACGAACCAATGCGATCGAGGTATCACGTCCTGATTATAAGTTCGTTCCTACAGTATATGCAAACATGATGACCCGACTGAAAAAGGGTGATTTGATTCTCCATCATCCGGTCTTCAAAACACTGCTGAAAATCCAATTCCCGTTCCCATCGTATAATCAGGGAGGTAGTAAATAATGGGTGAACCCGTAGCTGGTAAGTTTCTTCTTGAAATACTTACTAAAGGTATGTACTCAAACCCGATGCATGTTTATCGGGAATATATTCAAAACAGCACCGACTCGATAGACAAGGCTGTGGCAGCAGGGTTAATTTCTGCATCTGAAGCTGCAATTCATATTCAGATTGACAGTTCCGCACAAACAATCATTATTCATGATAACGGATGCGGTATCACAGCCGAAAAAGCCAGAGAAATTCTGCTTAGCATTGGCGACTCCGAAAAGAACGGTGTCGACGAACGCGGCTTTAGAGGGATCGGACGACTTGCGGGTTTGGCATATGCGGATAAAGTTCAGTTTGTAACTTCTGCGTATGGTGAAACCGTAAAGACGGTTATGACTTGCGACTGTGTAAAAATGCAAAGATTGCTCCAAAAATCAAATACCGAAACATCTGATGTCATGGAGACTTTTAAGGCAATCAGCACATTCGCAGATCCTCAACCTGAAGAAAAGGACGCGCATTATTTTGAAGTGCGCATGCTGGGCGTTCCCACAGATTCCGGCCTGCTTGAAGAAAATGATGTTTGGAGCTATCTTTCGGAAACTGCCCCTGTTGATTTCAACAGCCAGCAGTTTTCCCAGGCGCAAAAAATCCGCGACCATTTTAGCGGATATGGTTGTCCTATAACTTGCTACAAAATACTTCGTGGAGCAAGAAAGCTTCCGATCTACAAACCTTACTCCCGTTCCTTGTCCACCGGTAAACAAGCAAAGACAAAAAGCAAGGATTATGTTCGTGACGTGGAGTTCGTTTATGCTGAAGCATCTGACGGACAGCCGTTATATATTGGTTGGCTTGCTCTTACAGATTTTTCTGGCATTATCTCCGATGAAGCGGTGCAGGGTATTCGTTTCCGCAAGGGGAATATTCTTGTAGGAAATAACACTACCTTTGTGAAATATTTTCCGTCTGAAGGTCACAATGCGAATCGCATGTTTGCTGGCGAAATTCATGCACTACATAATGATTTGGTTCCGAACTCCCAGAGAGATGATTTTGAACCCAACGCCATTTATAGTGAAATGCGTGAAAAATTGAGTAAATGGGCTGGAGAGATCAACAAGCAATATCGCCGCGGAATGTCTGAGGCGACTTCTGCATTAAGACGCTTGAATCAGTTGAATGCCGAACAGCAGGAGCTGGAAGAAAAAATCGACACCGGCGCAATAACATCTGATGAAAAGCGAGAACAAATTGCGGATAGACTCAAACAGATTGCCAAAAAACGCGAAACAGAAGAAAGAACAGTGCGGAAAGCACAAGAGCGTGGTACTTTTGATGCCGACCGTGTTGAAACAGTTGAAAGAGTCCTCTCTCAGACTGAAACGGCAGCCAAAAGAATAACTTCATTGAACAAAAAAATCGTCAATGCAGACTATTCGACAAAGCACGATTTGCCTTCATCCTATAGCCGCGACGAGCGTAAGCTGTATCAGCGTATTATATCTGTTATTGATACATTCTTCACCGATGATCCTCAGACAGCGGAAAAGCTACGCGAAGCTATAAAATCCGAATTGAGTGTGAAAAAGAAATGAGAGTTTTACTAGTTGAACCAAATTACAAGAACAAGTATCCCCCTATGGGGTTAATGAAAATAAGCACCTATCATAAGATGCTTGAGGACGAAGTGCGTTTTGTCAAAGGCTTTGATAGCAGCATAGATGAAGAAGTATGGGATAGAATCTATGTCACAACGCTTTTTACTTTTGATTTTGATATTGCGGTGGAGACCATCAACCATTATAAGTTGCTGGTGAATAACATCAACGATCTATTTGTAGGCGGTATTATGGCGTCCCTTATGCCGGATAAAATCGTGGAGGCAACTGGAATCGAACGTTCTCACATTTTAACTGGCCTATTTACCGATACATCTGTAGTTGGCGATGAAAACGACATTAACGTTGACGAATTACCACTGGACTATGATATTCTAGAGCAAATTGAGTACAAATATCCTGCCGGTGATAACTATTTTGCGTATACAACCAGAGGATGCCCAAATCACTGCTCTTTTTGTGCGGTTCCCATTTTGGAACCAAATTTCCATGTAACAAACAATATTATTGATCAAATCAAAGCGATCGATGAAAAATATGGCCCAAAACAACATTTGCTACTTTTGGATAATAATGTTTTAAACACTGCGGATTTGACTGCCTTGGTTGATGATTTGTGTGCAGCGGGTTTTGAACACGGCGCAAAATATTCTGATCCCGGGACATATAATATCGTTATGATGCGTTATCGCAATGGCGATCGTGCGGATTTTTTGGACAAGAAGATGGCTACCTATTTGGAAGGGTTTAAAAAGCGCATTAAATCTGCAGAAATGTTGGAAAATTTCCTTCAGATCGTTATAGGCGCAGAAGATGTTGATGATTACGCTCAGTACATGCTAGATCATGAAGAAGAATTGTCTCCCATCATCGAAAAGTACCGCAGTAAAACAAAAAAAGCTCGCTATCTGGATTTCAACCAAGGTGTTGATGGGCGAAAAATCAACGATGAGAACATGGAGCAGCTTGCTCGTTTGGCAATTCGTCCCTTACGCATTGCGTTTGATGATATTCGTTTAAAAGATGTATATTGTAAAGCTGTGCGCACAGCGCATCGTCACGGCATCAAAGAGATTTCCAATTACATTCTGTTTAATTACAAGGATAAACCGGAAGATCTTTATGAACGCTTGCGGGTCAATATTGAGCTTAACAAGGAATTGGGTATTCAGATATTCTCGTTCCCGATGAAATATTCTCCTATCAGTGAGACTGATCGTACCTATATCGGCGCAAATTGGTGCAAAAAGTCAATCCGCGCAATATCCGCTATTTTGCAAGTTACAAAGGGGGTTGTTGCAGCAGGATCCAGTTTCTTCTACAAGGCTTTTGGTAACAATCTGGAAGAGTACTTCGAATTGTTAGCAATGCCTAGAGAGTTGATCATGTTTAGATCCTATTTCGAAGAAAATGGAACGACAGCGGAGTGGCAATCATTATATCGAGAATTGACAGATGAACAGAAAAATAGGTTGATGGAACTGGTGTCACTTAATGTAACTGAACTTAGGAACACTCCATGGCCAGATGATCTAAAAGAGATTTTGAAGTATTATCTAATAAAATATACATGGAAAGCGGAACTTTCTGATGAGAAATATGTTCAATTATCGTTAACTGATGACAGTGATGTTGTTGTCGAAGACTAAGAATAGTATACGATATAAGCAAAACCGGCAGAGGGAGAAATCCTGCTGCCGGTTTTGTGTTTTCTTTGCTAATTCTCGGTTGTTTCGCTGGACTTTCGCGATTCTTTCTGGCTTAATTGTCCTACCTAAAAACAAGGAGGCAAGAGCATTGACCATAGAAAAAGCCTCATCACGGATTTGTGTGTAAAAAATTCGCTCATCACGGATTTCCGTGCAAAAGCGCATAGGAAATAAAAAGTAAATATTGAAAAAGAGCATAGGAAGCTCCAAAATTGTAGTTGATGAGACAACAAAGAAGGAGTGGCACCTATGCTCGATTTTGATGA
>JAQXQU010000171.1 GCA_029101345.1 Erysipelotrichaceae bacterium
TTTCTTACCGGCAATCACACCGATGATTACAAAAATGACGATTGCCAGTATTGTTCCTATTAAGTATGCATTCATTGGCTAGTCCCCTTTCTTAGTGATGTATGCATAAAAGAGAGCTGCTATTACATACCATACTCCAAATGCTATTGATAATATTAGTTCCATGTTTTATTCCCACCAATCTATTATTCTCTGTGTATCCAATCTGTCGTATAACATGTTTTTTCCATTTTCGTCTTCGATTACGACACTCTCATACGCTTCATCAATGTCTTTTTTTAGCTCTCTTGGATCTTCATTTGCAAACCCAACCAGACCGGCTTTTGTAAGTATCGCATTATCGAATGTACACTTTTGGCCGACATAGGAATCAACCAAACATAGGAAGCAATCTTTATTACCATCTAACTCTTTAACACCCTGAAGTTTTGCAATAGTACCTCCGGTAACGTAAAGATTAAGTGAAACACCCTTAAGTGTCGGAGTGGGGTTTGGATTGAATAGAATTCCATTAGAATTACCATTGAACACGTGATAAAGATACGCATCTAGGTAATTTATTCCTACTTTTTTGTAGTCATAGTTAAATTCCTGTTCTCCCCATAATCTGAAACCACATTCGAAGAAACTAAATTGTCCTTTATTGTTTACAAATCCTGAGAAGAAAATGGTTCCATTCTTCACTCCGATACCTTTTATCAAATCTCGAAGGGGCTGATCTGCTGTTGCTAAGAATTCGCTATTGTATTTGGAAGGATACATCCATACACTCTGAACTACCTTATTATCCTTTACATTGTCAGAGGCTGCTATAATATCATCGGTCGTCAATAAAGATATTTCTCCATCAAGCACAACATAATGGGCATCCATCTCCATTGCGTCCGTTATATAATCTTCTATAATAACTCGCTTCACAAGAGATTTATCCATGGCGATGTCATAAGCTTTTTCCAATTCAGCACGATTATATGCAATGCCAACGCCGATGGAACCTGCTCTATCAGTTGGTTTAACAATTACTGGATACTCTGTAACATCATCCATAGAAGAATACTCTTTTATTACTGGGACATCGTATTGACGACATTTTTCTTTGAACAAAATCTTGTCGCGGGTAATTGCTAACTGTTCTTCATTCACGTAACATGGCAAACCTAGTTCTTTGCAAAGCCTAATTTGGTTATCAACACGAATCTCTGAAAATCCAGCAATAACACCAGTCACTCCACTTTCAACACATCTCTTCTTGAGTTCTTCTATATCAGACCAGCTAATATCCCAACACTCATCAGAATAATATTTTGCAGGACTTAATTTATAATCTTTATTATAGTCAGTAGTTATTACATACGCTCCTAGCTCTTGAGCGCGTTTTACTACAGGAATTTCATTAGGTGTTGCCCCTAATATTAAGAGCTTTTTATTCTCAAACGGCTTTTTCATCAATTCATTATCCCTTCTCAGATCAAAAAAATACACGTTCTTTGCTATTTCTTCTTATCATGGGTTTAATCCCAGCATAATCTTCAAAACATGTTCTACAATTTTCAGATCTACATTATCTGATACAATAGTATACATATCTTGTTGCTTTACATATTTTTGACTTCTTTACTCCATAATAAAATCTCACAACATAAAGCTCCAGATCTTTGCTTGATTTCATTTCTCACAATCTAAATTATAATTGCATAAAGCCATGGTTCCAACCGACTCTTCGTTTACCAATATTGTTCCTTTCAATAGAAGCACTAATCGTTTTGTATTATTAATCCTCGTCTTGTAGTGATCTCTTCAAGACTATATGGTTCCATTCCTGAATGTTCATGAATGAATCTTAAAAAAAAGGCAATATCTACTGCATCAGCTCTATCTCTAATCTCAAATTCTATCATTCCATTTCCTAATGGTTCATACTCTATACCTTTTCCAGGATCTTTTATGAACGATATAGGAATAGTTGTGTACCTTCTTCTGGTTCCTGAGATATCCAATGCTTGATTCTTCTTTGCAATCTCCAATTTGGCGTCTCCCTTTGGAATGGTCAACACCGTTTTAGAAGCCGAATGAGACATGGCGCGTTGAAAGTATTTTGTCAGATTCGGACCATAAATAAATACAGGTCCATCAATGACCATAAAATTCGATTCATTCTGCGGCTCCAGATTATAGTGTAACTTCATACCATACTCTTCACCGGTGCCAACTACCTGTTTTATCTTGTCTTCTTCGCAGCCACACATTATATAAACTTCTCGTATGCCGACAAGCGCAAAATAGGAAAGAAATATGTAAACCATTGGTTTACCATAGACTTCGGTAGTAGCAGAAATTCTTGTGTCAAACTTATTAATATCTAGGATACCAACCCAGTTATTATCTAAATATGCAATGTTGCCTTCTAATAAATTATCAGTATCTATATCAAGAATCAGTGCTAATTTGTTTAGCATCG
>JAQXQU010000172.1 GCA_029101345.1 Erysipelotrichaceae bacterium
CAAGCTGCCATTATTGCTGGCAATACTAATGTCATTTGGCGCCTTTGAATGGCTAAAGAAAGAGAAATATCAGAAGCTTTATCAAATTGTGCTGTTAGTGCTCTTTGTCTTATGCCTTGTCATAATGATTGGCAGAGGCTATTCAGCACCGCTTTATGCTGGTTTCTAGGGGGGATGATTATGAAAAAGAATTGGTTTTCGCTAATATCATTAATCATCATCTTTGCCTTATGTTTGAATCTATTGCTGGGAAACACTATTAGTGGGTTCATAAATAACGAAGAGGCAACGGCAGATGGCATTGATTTTTCTGAATTGTATCCTTTTGATGAGGAAGTGGATATCATCGGGGCTCCAATTTATCAGAAAAAACGGACAATTTATGATAAGATTGCTGATCGCATGATCAAATACTCCAAGATCGGAGAAACAAGAGCTGATACAATCATTGGCTACCAGGACATAGCTTTGGCCGGTTTCCTGACAAATGCCATGCTTACTGATTCAAGGATTGGCACCGGTTATTTCAAATTGAACAATGGCTATTGGGCAAGAACAGCTGGTTCAGAAGTTGCAGCTTCTTCCTATCAGAAGATTGCCAATCAATACAACACACTAGAAAGATATGCAGAAGATAAGGGCATGGGCTTTCTATATGTCCAGACGCCAATTACTGTTGAAAATGATCAGGAACAAATACCTGCTGGTATCAGCTACTATGGAAACGCCAATGTCGATGGCTATCTTTTAGCAATGACAAATAACGATATGAACTATCTTGATCTAAGAGATAATTTTAGGGAAGATGAAATTGACCACTATTCCTTCTTTTATAAGACAGATCATCATTGGACCATTGAAGCGGGGCTCTATGCCGCAAGTGAGATTGTTTCAAAACTTAATGAACAATTTGGCACCCAGATGATTAGGGCTGACCAAATGGGCGCTTATTTGCAAAAGACCTATGAAGGTGCCATGTTTGGTTCAGCTGGTCAAGGCGTTACCCATTATCTGGAGAATTCAGAAGATTTTACTATCCTTTATCCTGACTTTGAAAACTCTTTCCGCTTGCTTGTTCCTGATAAGAACGTTGATAAGAATGGCAGCTTTGAAGAATTGTTCTATGATTATCAAGCCATTGAAGATATTCAGAATGCGGGTGGTGGCTATGTCTATGAAACAGTACTTTATGGGAATCGTCCTTTGATTACAATAGAGAATCTCAATAATTCAGATGGTCCTCACATTGTCATGATTCGTGACTCCTTTGGCATAGCTGTTGCACCTTTTCTGGCACTTTCATGTTCAAGGCTTGATTTGATTGATGCCAGGGACAGCAATGGCAATTTCAATGGTTCGATTATTAATTACTTGAAGACTGAAGAACCCGATCTTGTCATCATTCTTGAGAAGTCACCATATGAAATCAAACTGAATAAATGAAAATAGCGACAATGTCGCTATTTGATTTTATTGATATCTTTCTTGTTGGATTCCGAAATGATGAAGTGTGGACGACGCTTGGTTTCCATATAGGTCTTGGCCATATATTCACCCATAATGCCAAGACAGAAGAGCTGGATGCCACCAATAAACAACATGATGCAGACCTGTGATGCCCAACCATCAACCGGATCACCAAATAGGAGCTTTCTGATAAAGACAAAGACCAGAAAGGCAAAGGAGATGAAAGTCATCAGGACACCGCTCCATGAAGCAATAGTCAAAGGTGCTTGGGAGAAATTGATAATGCCATCAATGGCATATTTGAAGAGTTTCCAGAAATTCCACTTGGTTTCGCCAGCAATTCTTTCCACATTCTTGAATGGCAGCCAATAGGTTTTGAAACCAATCCAGCCAAAGATGCCTTTGGAGAAACGATTGTATTCATTCATGGCCACAATGGCATCAACCATATCCTTTTTCATCAGTCTAAAATCCCTGGCACCATCCACGACATCAGCATCGGAGATCTTGTTGATGATTTTGTAGAACTGTCTGGCAAAGAATGATCTGATTGGTGGTTCACCATCACGGCTGACTCTTCTGGTTGCGACTGAATCATATTCGCCAGTCTCAAGAATTTCAAGCATTTGCGGCAATAGTGAAGGCGGATCCTGCATATCGGCATCCATTACTGCTACATAGTCGCCAGTGGCATTGCAAAAGCCGGCAAACATGGCAGCTTCCTTGCCGAAGTTACGCGAGAATGAAAGATAAGTAACATCAGGATCACTATCGGAAATGTCCTTTAGGATATTAAGGGTCTGGTCCTTTGAACCATCATCAATGAATAATAGTTCATAGGAATAGTCAATGGTTTTCAATACTTTGACTGTCTCCTTATAAAAGATGGGAAGTGCTTCCTCTTCGTTATAACAAGGAACAATCAGTGTCAATTTTCCTTTATTCATGAAAATACTCCTGTTTATATATTATACTCTATTCAGAATAGATAGGCATATGAGCTAAAAAATGAGCTATGATAAGGTTAATCATATGATAAGAAACAAAGGCTTGGATATTTTAAGAATCATTTGTGCATTGATGGTTGTTTTCATCCATACAAATCATCAATCCGTTTATATCCTTTCCCTATGTACGATTGCTGTCCCTATCTTCTTTATGATCAGTGGCTATCTCCATGATTCACATAAGAGCCTTAAAAAGCAGATTGTCAGAATATTGAAGATTCTGCTGATAACTACTGCTTCCTACTTTGTCATATACTTTCTTCTTTACGGAAGAAACCTTGAATATGCAGTCAAGCTTCTGGATAAATTCAGAAATTATGGTTTTATCAGTTATGTTTCTATCTATCCCGTCATCGTCTTTGCTTTGGCGCTATTGCTATCAAGATTACAGAACTATTGCTTAAGGAGAATCAGTCATGGATGAAAACAAGAGAATTGAACTAAAAGATATTCAGAAGCTTTCACTTGCTATTCTTTTGGATATTGATGAATTCTGCCGCAAGCATGATATCCAATACTTTCTGGCTTGTGGAACGCTTTTGGGGGCAGTCAGACACCAGGGCTTTATTCCTTGGGACGATGATGTAGATATCATGATGCCAAGAAGTGACTATCAGCGTTTTCTTGAAAGCTATAAGTCAGATAAATACCAGCTTCTAAAGCCTAGTGCAGGACGTTATTACTACGCCAAGGTCTATGATCCCAAGACTATCAAATATGAAGACAATATTGATTACCATAAATATGAGCCACTAGGAATTGATGTCGATGTCTTTCCTCTTGATGGCATCATCAATGATGATGAAGTCATCAATAAGCTCTATCAGAAGGAATGCTTCTTGGAGATGCTGCTAAGGCTTTCCAATCAGCCGATCTTCTATCGAAAGAATCCTCTGAAAGCCATCAATCGCCTTATTCCTAGAGTCATCGGTTCCAGGAATCTTGTGAAGATGATTGAAAGAAATGCCATGACCTATGACTATGATACTAGTGATTATGTCATCAGAATGCGCCGATCAACCAATGGCTTTACTGGTGCACTTCCAAAAAGCGTCTATGAAGAAGCTGAGCTTTCCTTTGAAGGCCATCTTTTGAAAGTTCCTAAGGGCTATGATATATGGCTAACCCGTTTCTTTGGTGATTATATGACACTGCCACCTGAAGAAAAGAGGGTAACGCATCCTATCAGATGTTACTACCGTGATTAAGGGCCAGTTGGCTCTTTATTTAATATAAGGCTTGATTGTTATATAATTATTAAGTATGGGTACTACTAAGAACTTGAAAATCAGACATTGGCAGGTATATTCCCTTCTTTTGATGGCTTATGACTTTATCAGTATTGTCATTTCCCATTTTTTGGCTCTATTACTGCGTTTTGATTTCCATTATGACAAGATTGGTGTCAATTATCTGGCCATCTATAAGGAAACGATTGTCTTTTATGCCCTTGCCTGTATCATATTCTATTATCTGATGCGCATGTATCGCAGTATCTGGCGTTTTGCCAGCTACTCTGATCTCATCAGAACCATTACTACAACCTCCATCTGTTTTGTAGTTCACTTTGCTGTTTTGCGAGTTTTTGTCTACCGCATGCCTAATTCCTATGCCGTATTGGGATTCATGTTCCAGACAGCCTTTGCCGTCTTTGGGCGCTTTGCTTATCGGCTCTATCTTCTGCTATTTGGCAATAAGAAGGCAGGCATCATTCGCAAAAGAGTCATGCTGATAGGCGCTGGTGATGCTGGCACGACCATCATCAAGGATGTAAACAACAACCCAGACAGCTATTCAAAAGTTGTCTGCATCATTGATGATAATCCAAATAAGATTGGACGATACATTGAAGGCATTCCTGTTGTTGGTGGTCGAGATACGATCATGAAGAATTGCCGCAAATATGAAATCAATGAAATCTACTTTGCCATTCCATCTTCAACAAATAAGACCAAGCGTGATATCCTCAATATCTGCAGAGAAACTGGCTGTGAAATCAAAGTGCTGCCAGGCATTCAGCAGCTAGTTAATGGTGATGTCTCC
The DNA here is from genome assembly GCA_029101345.1 of Erysipelotrichaceae bacterium. Classification (GTDB taxonomy): domain Bacteria; phylum Bacillota_I; class Bacilli_A; order Erysipelotrichales; family Erysipelotrichaceae; genus Colivicinus. The sequence continues at coordinate 4,518 of JAQXQU010000172.1, forward strand.
TTAAGCGCTATGAAGAAGGTCCAGATTGAAGACCTTCTGGGCAGAGATACTATCAAGGTCAATGACGAAGAGATCTTTGACTATATCGCCAATAAGACAGTGCTTGTTACCGGAGGTGGTGGTTCCATTGGTTCAGAATTATGCCGGCAGATTGCTGCTCATAATCCAAAACTGCTGGTCATCTTTGATATTTATGAAAACAATGCCTATGACCTTGAACAGGAATTAAAGAGAAAGTATCCAAAGCTGAACTATCGGGTTCTGATTGGCTCAGTTCGTGACTCCAAACGCATTGATAATGTCTTTGCAACATACCAGCCCGATATTGTCTATCATGCGGCTGCTCATAAACATGTCCCATTGATGGAGGGTTCGCCATGTGAGTCCATCAAGAATAATGTTATTGGCACATTCAAGACTGCTTATGCGGCCATGAAATATGGTGCCAAGCGCTTTGTGCTGATTTCAACTGACAAGGCAGTCAATCCAACCAATATCATGGGTGCATCCAAGCGCCTATGTGAAATGACCATCCAGGTGATGGAAAAGCTCAAAAGAAATGGTACTGTCCATAAGCTCGACCTTCTGGAAGACTGCTTTGGTGCCAAAAGCTCGGAAGCGATTGCTGGCAAGACCGAATTTGTGGCTGTACGTTTTGGCAATGTTCTGGGCTCCAATGGTTCAGTCATTCCCCTATTTAGGAAACAGATAGAAAATGGTGGTCCAGTTACTGTTACCCATCCCGATATCATCAGATATTTCATGACGATTCCCGAAGCGGTATCGCTAGTCTTACAGGCTGGTGCCTATGCCAAGGGTGGAGAGATCTTCATTCTGGATATGGGTGAACCTGTCAGGATTGATACGCTTGCTCGTAATCTGATTACCTTATCAGGCTTTAGGCCTGATGAAGATATCAAGATTGTCTATACAGGTCTAAGACCTGGTGAAAAGCTCTATGAAGAGAAGCTGATGGCAGAAGAAGGCAATATCAAGACAGATAATGATCTGATCTTTGTTGGTAAGCCGTTGGAAATTGATGAAGACAAATATCTCAGAGAACTCAAAGAGCTTTATGATGTAGCTATGGACAATGATGATGAGAAAGTCTATGACAAAGTGGCTGAAATTGTCACGACATACAGAAAAGAGAACTGATTATGGAATTCAAACGTTTTGAAAATCGCATCTATCTGTCATCACCTACGATGCATGGTGAAGAACAGATGTTTGTCAAAGAAGCTTTTGACACCAACTGGGTTTCAACAGTTGGTGCTAATCTGACTAATTTTGAAAAGGAAGTCTGTGACAAGCTTGGTGTTAAAAATGCTGTCGCTTTGGCTTCGGGCACTAGTGCTTTGCATCTGGCAGTCAAACTTGCAGGTGTCAAGCAGGGCGATATCGTCTTTGCCCAATCCATGACCTTTGACGCTTCTGTCAATCCGGTTACTTATGAAAAGGGCACGCTGGTCTTCATTGATTCTGAAAGGGAAACCTGGAATATGGATCCCGAAGCTTTGAAAGAGGCTTTTAGGAAATATCCTCAGTGCAAATGTGTCATTCCTGTCAATCTCTATGGTGTTCCAGCTAAACTGGATGAAATCAGAGCCATATGTGATGAACATGGTGCCAAGATGGTCGAAGATGCGGCTGAATCATTAGGTGCTTCCTATAAGGGCAAGATGACTGGTCTCTTTGGCGACTATAATGCCATCTCCTTTAATGGCAATAAGATCATCACAACATCTGGTGGTGGCATGTTGCTAACAGATGATGACAAGGGCGCTGCTTCTGCTCGCAAATGGTCAACACAGGCCAGGGATAATGCTCCTTGGTACCAGCATAGCGAATTAGGCTATAATTATCGTCTATCCAATATCCTGGCTGGTATTGGAAGGGGGCAGCTATTGCACCTGGAAGAACATATTGCCCGCAAGAAGGAAATCTACGAAAGATATAAGGAAGGGCTCAAGGACCTGCCGGTATCAATGAATCCTTATTTGCCATGTTCGAAGCCAATCTTCTGGCTAAGCTGTCTTTTGATTGACAAGGAAGGCATGGCTAAGCAGAATAGAGGAGATCTCACTTATTCCTATGATAAGGAAGCAGGCAAGTCATGCCCAGAAGAAATACGGGAAACATTGGAAAAGTACAATATTGAATCCCGGCCAATCTGGAAACCTATGCATATGCAGCCAATCTACAAGGATTGCGATTATATCAGTGTCAGTGGTGACTCTTGTGCTGACATCTTTGAAAGAGGCCTTTGCTTGCCATCAGACATTACTATGACTGATGAACAGCAGGACTATATCATTGAAATCATCAAGAGCTGTTTTGCGTAATGAAATATCGGGAAATCGGCAGTGAATTCTGGAATATCCCTCAAGGTGATGAAAATCACCTTTTTAGCAATGATACCAGATGGTTCATTTCTGGAAGGGCTGCCCTTGATCATATTCTCAAGGACATCATGACCACAAAGGAAATCAGGACTGCGGCGATGCCATCCTGGTGCTGTGATACGATGATTGAACCATTCCTTAGAAATGGCATTGCAGTATCCTTTTATCCCGTCATTATCAAAGATGGCAGGCTTTATCAGGATTATCAGGATATCAAGGCTGATGTTCTTTTGAAAATGGAATATTTTGGCTATGAGGCACACAATGATCTGCCATTTGCCGGCACCATCATTTCTGATATCAGCCACAGCATTTTTACTGATGCTGATCATGATAGTGATTATGTCTTTGGTTCTTTAAGAAAATGGGCTGGTTTCAAGACCGGTGGCTTTGCCTCTTGCAAGGAAGGCTTTAAGCTCAAAGAACCAACTTCAACAGATTCTGAATATGTAGGTAGGCGTAAAAAAGCCATGGCACTAAAGAGTGCATATATTAGTGGGCTTAGTGATGATAAAGGATATCTTGATATCTATGTCGAAGCTGAAGAAAGCCTTGTGGGATTATATGATTTATGTGGAGATAAGGAAGACATCGAAGCGGCCAAGCATCTTGATTTAAGATATCTTAAGGAAAGAAGAAGGGCTAATGCCAAGAATCTCCTTGCTGAACTGGGAGAATATGCCTTATTCAAGGAGATGGGCGCTGATGATTGTCCATTATTTGTGCCAATCATCATTGATAATCGGGATGAATTGCGGAAGTATCTCATTGATCATGCCATCTATTGCCCAATCCATTGGCCAATCAGTCCGCTCCATCAATTGAGTGAAGAAGAGAGATACCTCTATGATCATGAATTAAGTCTGATCTGTGATCAGCGCTATGATTTAGCTGATATCAGGGAAATGACTGCAATTATCAAGCAATACCTAAAGGAGAAAACATGTTAGCAGTTTATACATTAAATGATGCCAGTAAGTGGGATGAAATAGTCAAAAGCTTCAGTAAGCATGACATCTATTATCTAAGTGGCTATGCCCGGGGGTTTTATCTTCATGGTGATGGAGAGCCATTGCTCTTTTATTATGAAGATGAAAAGCTCAGAGCCATCAATGTGGTCATGAAAAGGGATATCGCCAAAGATGTTAATTTCAAGGATAAGCTGGAAGAAGGCATCTATTTTGATTTAGCTACTCCTTATGGCTATGGGGGCTGGCTTTTGGAGGGTGATGGTTCCAAGAGTCAATTGTTTGCCGAATATCAGTCCTGGTGTCGGAATAATTCCATCATTTCCGAAGTCATTCGTTTTCATCCGGTCATTGGCAATCAGGAAGAAGTACGGGATATCTATGATGTCATGGATTTAGGCAAGACGGTGGCAATACCACTGACTAATCGTGATGATATCTGGAATAATTTCTCATCAAATAACCGTCGGCATATCCGCAAGGCCATCAAGGAAGGTGTAGAGATCCACAAGGGCTTTAGTGAAGAATTACTAGCGAAGTTTGAAGAAGTCTACAACATCACGATGGACCGTGATACAGCAACTGATTATTACTATTTCAAGAAGCCTTTCTATGATTCCATCAGGGATGATCTCAAGGATTATTGTGATATCTATTATGCAACATATCAGGACAAGATTATTGCTGTCTCCCTGATGCTAAGGTGCAATGGCTATCTCTCTTATCATCTATCAGGTTCCTTAAAGGAATATGGCATTCTTTCTGCTACTAGCCTTTTATTATTTGAAACAGCAGCCTGGGGCAGTGAAAATGGCTATCATAGCTTGCATCTAGGTGGTGGTGTTGGCTCCAGGGAAGATAGCCTCTATACCTATAAAAAGGCCTTCTATAAGGGTGATGGATTGCAATATTCCATTGGCAAGATGATCTTTGATCAGGATAAATATGCAGAATTGACCAAGATGCGCGAAAGGATTGAAAGGGACAACTACTTCCCTTTATATCGGGCTTAAGATGAAGATACTGATACTCGCTAATAATGATGTCGGTCTTTACAGATTCCGCAGGGAATTGCTAGAGACCCTCTTAAAGGAACATGAAGTCCATATTTCCATCCCTGATGGAAGTTTTGTAGATCGCTTGATCAGGATGGGCCTTGTCTATCACAAGACCAATTTCAATCGCAAGGGCACTAATCCCATCAAGGACCTTGAACTTTTGGCCTTTTATCGCAAACTGATCAGAAACATCAAACCCGATGTTGTCTTTACCTATACCATTAAGCCTAATGTCTATGGTGGCATGGCCTGCAAAATGGAAAAAGTGCCATATCTTGTCAATATCACAGGCTTAGGTTCAGCTTTGGAAAACAAAGGTCCTTTACAGCCCATTACCACGATGCTTTATCGTTTAGGCATTGATAAGGCAGAGAAGGTCTTTTTCCAGAACAAGGCCAATCGTGACTTCATGCTTGCAAGACATCTGGTTAAGGACAATTATGAATTGATACCAGGTTCGGGTGTCAATCTTGAACAATATGAACTGATGCCATTTCCAAATGATGACAGTATTGAATTTGTCTATATTGGCCGTTTGATCACTTTAAAGGGCATTGGTCATTATCTGACAGCTGCCAAAGCCATCAAAGCCAAATATCCTAATACTGTCTTCCATATCTGTGGCATGGATGAAGATGGTTATCTGGAGGAAGTCAAGCAGCTAGAGCAGGAAGGCATTGTCAAATATCATGGCCTGGTTGATGATATGCTAGCCATTTACCGGCAAATCCAATGCACCATCCACCCATCATTTTATCCTGAAGGCATGTCCAATGCCTTATTGGAGAGCTGTGCCTGTGGCCGGGCCATCATTACAACTGATCGCCCTGGCTGTGGGGAGATTGTGGATGATGGAGTCAATGGCTATATTGTCAAACAGAATGATAGTGATGATCTCATTGAAAAGATTGAGAAATACCTGAGCCAACCCTTTGAAACAAGAAGACAAATGGGTATTAATGGCCGCAATAAGGTAGCCAAGGAGTTTTCAAGACAGATTATTATTGATCGATATCTAAAGGTATTAGGAGAAATCAATGAGCGCAAACAAGCCAATTAGAGTCTTGCAGATGATTGCCAGCCTTGATTATGGTGGCTCACAAAGCATGATTATCAACTTATATAGGGCTATCAACAGGAATAGGGTCCAATTTGATTTCATTGTTGACCATCCTGAGCTTTTAGGCTTGGCTGATATTGTCAAGGAATTAGGCGCTAAGATCTACTTCATGCCAACCTTCAAAGGAACAAATATCCATGAAGTCAAAAAGGCCTGGAATGATTTCTTCAAGGAACATCCGGAGTATAAGATCATCCACTCCCACTCCCGGAGCTATGCGTCCATTTATTTGCCAATTGCCAGGAAATATGGATTAAAGACCATTATCCACTCCCATAACACTTCCAATGGCAGTGGTTTAAAAGCCAAGGTCAAGGATCTTCTGCAATATCCCCTAAGGCATTCAGCTGATTATTTCATGGCCTGTTCCAAGGATGCGGCCAAGTGGCTTTTTGGTGAAAAGGTCGCAAACAGTGATCGATGCCATATCCTGAATAATGCCATTGATGTTAGAAGCTTTAGGATGGATGAGGCTATTCGCAGTGAATATCGCAAAGTATTTGGCGTTGCTGATAAAAAAGTCTATTTGCAGGTTGGTGCCTTCAGGCAGCAGAAGAACTATTTCTTTACGCTTGATCTTTTTGAAGAATTTCATCAGAAACATCCTGATTCCTATCTTTTCATTGTGGGCAATGGTCCATTGAAGGATGAAATCATCAAGACCATTACTGTAAGAGGAATGGCTGATTATGTCAAAGTATTGATTGATCGCAATGATGTCAATAAGCTGCTGATGATGGCTGATTATTATCTGATGCCATCAATCTATGAAGGCTTAAGTGTTGCGGCGATTGAAGCAGAGGCATCAGGTCTGCCATGCCTATTAAGTGATCAAGTATCAGAAGATGTCCGAATCACTGATGTTGTGACCTTCTTGCCTTTAGTTAAGGACCAGTGGATGAAAGCTATGGAAGAGCCATCTTTCAGGCACGAGACAGGTCCTGCTATTGCAAAAGCCGGTTTTGATATCAATGAATCAGCAAAGTGGCTAAGTGCTTTCTATGAGGGACTGCTAAATGACTAGGATCTTTTCCCAAAACAAATATCTTGAGCTAGTGCTTGAGGTGCTCATCTTTCTGATGTCCATCAATTTTTTGCATTATGGTCAGCTGTTTTTGCCAATCATCGCATTGATTTTGTTTATTGATCATAGAGGCAAGATCAGAAATCCTCTGATCCTGATTGTATCAATGCTTTTTGCCATATCATTCTTCTATTTCAGCAGGAATCTTGGCTTCTATAGTGTCATGGGCTTTTGCTTGCCATTTGCTGTCTATATTGGCTCTTGCATTGATACAAGCAATAGTGCAAGCCTTAAGAAACTCATCTATATCATCGGCTTTGGCATGGCCATTCATGTTGTATTGAACTTTGCCTATGAACTGATATTTGAATATCATCTGAATTATTCATTTCTTTTCAAGAAGCCTAATCACTTTGATGTCTGGACTAGAGATCATATCAAGACTACGGGCACAGCAATGAATATGTTCATTCTGATAGCCATATCTTATTATTTATTCAGGTATGAGAAAAACAGGCTGCTGAATGTTCTAGGAACCATTGTTTTTGCTCTCTTGATGGTATATAACGTCGCTCTTGGCAAAAGAATGGTCTATGTCGTAGCTCTTCTTTCGTTTCTTATCGGCATGACGATAGACTTTCTATATGTGGGAAAGAGAAAACCTTCATTTGGTGGCATTGCTGGCTGCTTATTACTGACAGCAGGCATCTTAGGCTTAGCTTTGATTGCTTATCAGCTCAATCTCTTTGGCATCAGGGATCTGACCATTATCAAAAAAATTGTGAATATGGGATTAAGGGCGGAAAGGCTCATTATCTATAGCTGGGGCTTCCCACTATTAGGAACACACTTATGGGGTGGCCAGGAAATATCCAAAATCATTGGCATCCAGTTCCATGATCTCTTCTTTGATATCTATGACTATGCTGGCATTATCTCATTTGTACTGATTATTGCTTTGGTTGCCGTCTTGCTTATTGGTGTAGTCAAAGGATTAAGGAAAGTCGATAAAAAAATCAGAATAATGGCTATCACTGTCACAGTCATCATCATGGTCAGCTTCTTGATTGAACCGGTCATGACAGGAGAATCATTATATCTGATTTGCAGTTTACTGATCTTTAGCACTATCGCATCTTTTGCTAGATCTTCTCAAGCTTGAAGATGATATTGTAGGCAATAGCTGCGAGATTTAGCAGGAAGTAATGCCTGTCTATTAAAAGATTAAAGAGATAGGAAGAGAGGATGGATGTCTTCTCTTTTCTATTGTTTAGAGTCTTGGTTATTGGCATGTTTCTGAGCTTATCAAGAAGTGCTGTTTTTTCTTCTTTGCTTTTGGAAAAAAGGCAGACCCTAAAGGCATTATAGGTTATGCAGTTGATGGCAGCCAGGTAGAAATACTGATAATATTTGTCATTATCCTTATTACCAAAGATCATTTCATATGGTTTTTGCAGGAATGCCACATCCAGAACCAGCTTTTCCAGACTATAGTAGGAGCGATGGCCAATTGGCAAACGATATAATTCAACGATTCCATCATCATAGTAGAAGGTCTTGGCTTTTATGATGAGATAGGTTGATTGCTGGAAATCTTCGCCATTTCTTAGACTGTTATCGACAATCTTTTCCATGCCATCAAAGAGTTCCCTTTTAGCAATCTTGTTGTTAATGGAATTGGTATGAAGAAGACAAAGCTGCTTGAGCATTTCATCCTTGCCTATTTCACCTTTTTGGAAGAATTGCTGTTTGGAGAAATAGTCATAGGGATCATCTTTGAAACGGGCATAGTCATAGGTGATGATATCATAGTCTTTATTATCGATTATGCCGGCAATTCTCTTAAGTGAGCCTGCAAAGAGGTAGTCATCAGAATCAAAAAAGAGGACATAATCATTCTTAGCTACTTTCAAACCATTCAGCCGGGAAATTATCTGTCCTGCATTGGCCTGATGGATAATGGTGCAATGATTACCATATTCATCAACTATTAGAGCAGTTTCATCATTTGAACCATCATCAACAAGAATGAGTTCATAATCTGGATAATCTTGCTTCAATACAGAATCGATAGCTGCCCTGAGATATTTCTCCTCGGTATTGTAAATAGGCATGATAATTGAAAAGGAAGGCTTTGACATCAGTTACCTCATTTCTGCTTTTACTAATAATATAACATAAGCTCTGTCGACAAACATTTTAGGTCGCTTGGCTGATGTGATAAAATCATAAAGATGAAGAGGATTATCAGGACTATCGGAAAGATCTTTGTTGCTGGAATTGTCGCATTTGTCGTGCTGACCTTTTTCTGCAGCTTCTATTACAATACACCAGTCCACTATCCTAATCCTGATGGCTCAACTGACTATGTCTGGCAAAGAAACTATCACTATTCAAGAATGACTGAAGGCATTGGCTATGGTGTTACCAATAATGAAGGGCTCATGAATGAATTTGATTATGAGGAGGGCATGAAGATCGATGTCCTGTTCCTAGGCTCTTCCCATATTGAAAATCAGTTTGTGCCAATGTCCAGGAACTGTGTTTCTTTGCTAAATGATATGTTTGCTGATCTGACCTTCTACAATGCCGGTGTTTCTGGCCATAACTTCAAGGTCTGTGTTGATAATCTTCCTTATGCCCTTTATAAATACAAGCCAAGCTATGTTGTCATTGAAACAAGTTCCCTCATCTTTGATGAAGAAACTGTTAATAAGATGATTGATGGAGAAATTGCAGAGATTGAGTCCCACAATGGGGGCTTATTGGAGCTTTTGCAAAAGAATCCTTTTATCAGACTGGCTTATAGCCAATATGAATCCTTTGTAAAGAATCAAAGTGCTGATGAAGAATATCAGGCTACTGATAAGCAATTGGATGATAAGGCAACTGATCAGCTGATGGCTTACCTAAGTTCTTTGGCTAAGGTCAATGATTGTGAAATCATTATCCTTTATCACCCGACAATTGATACAATCTCTGATGTTTTGACTTATCGGCTTGGAGAAGATATTGTCAGTGAATTTGGGGAAATAGCCAAAGCCAATGGCATCACTTTCCTTGATATGACAGACAGATTCAATGAGGAATATGCTAATAATCATCTGTTGCCTTATGGTTTTAGCAATACGGCTGTTGGTGTTGGCCACTTCAATGTCGAAGGACAAAGAATGATTGCCGAGGAAATAGAAGAATTGCTAAAGGAGGGAAGCTAAATGTCATTTGTCTCTCTTGATTATCTTGTATTTCTTGCTTTGGCTACTGCAATTTTGAACATCTGTTCAAGATTTGACAGCAGAAACAAAATCCCCTTGTTAATTATCAATTACACTTTCTATTGTCTATGGGACTACCGCTTTGCAGTACTATTGCTTATACTGACTATCATTGTCTATAGCTGCGCTCTTAATCACAAGAAGAAATATTATTATTTGGCTGGTATTATCCTTCCACTTGCAGTCTTATGCTTCTTCAAGTACTTTGATTTCTTTCTGGAAAACATTGGACAAAATCGCTTGAATATCATCATTCCTGTCGGCATCTCCTTCTATATCTTTGAAGCTATCTCCTATGTCATTGATGTCAAAAGAGGTCTCATCAATGCCGAAAAGGATTTCTTATCCTTTGCGACCTATCTAAGCTTTTTCCCAAATATTGTCTCTGGTCCAATTGCCAGAGCACCTAAGCTCCTTCCACAAATCAAGAAGGGCCTTGCTATCAGGATTGACAATATGCTTGTTGGCATCCAGATCATGGCCTTTGGCTATTTCAAGAAGATGGTCATTGCCGATCATCTGGCAGTCTTTGTGGATGATGTCTATCGGATGCCAGAAGCCTTTTCTTCAATGACAGTTCTCTTAGCAGTTTTGTCTTATTCCATTCTCATCTATATGGACTTTTCCGGCTATTCCGATATTGCCATCGGTACAGCCAAGTGCTTGGGCATTGAATTTGACAGGAATTTCAATCTGCCATATCTTGCAAAAAGCGTTTCTGAATTCTGGCACAGATGGCATATCTCGCTTTCAACCTGGTTTAGGGATTATGTCTATATCCCGCTTGGTGGAAACCGTTTAGGAAGGACCAGGCAGTATCTCAATCAGCTGATCGTCATGACTTTAAGTGGTCTCTGGCATGGGGCTGACTGGACCTTTGTCTTCTGGGGTGGGCTAAATGGTCTTTTGATGATTGCTGAAAAGATTATCATGCCAAAAGCCAGTCACAAAGCAGGAAACATATTCAGGATTATTCTCACCTATTTCCTGATCAGTTTGACCTGGATTTTCTTCAGAGCTGATAGTTTAGGACAGGCTTTTGTCATTCTTAAGCAAATCTTCATCTTTGAAAAAGGCATTGTTCAGCCCTATCTCTGGTCCTTCTTTGCCTTTGGCATTTTGCTTGTTTCAAGTCTTTGGGCAGCATCTAAAGCAGAGGATAAGGACAGAATTGATGGTTTTTATCCAATTCTGGACCTGAAAACCACAAAAGGACTGACAATATTCTTCGTATTTGTGGGTTTGATCATCTGCTTGGCCTATACTAATGCCAATCCTTTTGTCTATCTGCAGTTCTAAAGTGAGCTTAGGGCCTGTTTTAGTTAATAAGTGAATTGTTGTATAATTAAAACGATGTCTATTATTAGAACATCATCTTTAATCTATTGAATACTTGCGAATGAAGGAGTAGTGAAAATAATGGCAAAAAACAGTTTTAGCAGTTTGTTCAGGAAACGAGAAAACCGCTATAAGGCTTTGGCCATCCTGATTGTTCCGATACTGGTGGTTATGCTGGTATTGGGAATCTTTGCTTATAAGCAGGTCAAGAACATCTTGGCTCTTGTCAGTGATGATCCAGGCAGTACAACGGTTGATAACAAATATGTAATTTCATCAATGAATTACGTATTGCGTGATAATGCGACTGAATATCAGCAGGAAATCTTTGCTGAACTTAAGAAGGACATTGAGAATCCTGATGAAGGCATCACAGCTGAAGATATTGCAGGGCTTATTGTCAAAAATCATGTCGCTGATTTCTATACCTGGACAAACAAGATTGCCCAATATGATGTTGGCGGTCTTTATTATGTCAATGAAGATGGAAGGGAACTGGTTTTTACCCAGGCTCGTGATACCATCTACAAATATCTGAATACCTATATTGAACAATATGGTGCTGACCAGTTATTGGAAGTTGAAAGTGTGGAAGTCAGTGTCAAGGCCATTGGCAAATATCCAGTTAGCTATAAGACCTGGTATGTTGATGAAAACAATCCGAATGATCGTGGCAGCTATATCTATAACGATGACATGTGTGATGCTTATGATGTAACGGCTACCTGGACTTATAAGCAGGGTGGTTCTTTCTCATCATCCAAGTATCCAACAAGTTCCATGTACCGTGTTGTCAATAATGAAAGAGAAGGACGCTATGAGATTGTCATGGCTGGTGAGACATTGAAGGAGGTTGGTGAATAATGGCTAAGAGGAAAATCAACACTTCAAATATCTTTACAGCTTTATCTGCCTTATATATTGTTTTGGCTCATGTCCTGATTGGCGTTGTTGTTTATTTGGCATCAAGATATTTTGCCATCTATCCACAGCTCTTTGGTTTGGCTATTGCCTTGGTTGTCTGTGTTCTGATTATCATTGATATCATTTTTGTTATCGGCTTTATCCATAAGGATATTGGCATGAAGATCTTTGCTTGCGTCTTTGCCTTATTGTTGCTTATAGGCAGTGCTTTTGGCTATAAGCTCTTATCTAAAGTCAATAATGCAGTTGATGGCGTTATTTCAAGTGAAGGCAATGATGGACCGGTTTATGAAACCGTCAATGGTACTTTTGTCTGTTCCAAGGAAGATAACTTTACTTCCTTAAGTGATTTAAATGGCAAGAGTGTCGGTATTGTTCCTGAAACATCAGAAGGTGTTGCGACTGTCGGTACTGGCATGCTTGATGAGGAAAAGATCAATTATGGAACAGTTGAATATGCAAGCTATGATGAACTGATTTCGGCTTTGCATGACCGCAAGGTTGATGCCATCATCATGCTTGATGGCTATGAAGGCATTTATGCCAGAGATGAGAACTCAGATTATTCAGGCATCTTTGCGACTTTCTCAAATTTCTATAAGTTTGAAAAGCAGGTTGAAACCAATTCAACATCAACAAACAAGAACATTGCGACTGAACCATTCAATGTCCTGTTGATTGGTTATTCAAGAACTGAAATTGGTTCACCAATTGGTCTGGCCGATGCCTTGATTGTCGCATCTGTCAATCCACAGACCTATACTGTATCAATGCTGTCAATTGCCAGAGACAGCTATGTACCAATCTCTTGTTATGGCGGCGCTAAGGATAAGATCAATTCTGCCCGAGCAGTATCCAAGGCTTGTCAGATTGAGACAGTTGAAGACTACTTGGGCATTGATATTGACTACTATATGGAAGCTGACTATGAAGCAGTAGTCGAAGTAGTTGATGCCCTGAATGGTATTGTCATCTCCAACCCAGTTGACTTTGTGCTTGATGGCATTGAAGTTCCGGCCGGTACTTATAATGCCTTTGGCTGGCAGGTACTGGAATTCTGCCGTGAAAGACATCATATGCCAAATGGCGATTTTGATCGTCAGCAGCACCAGAAGGAAGTAATCATTGCGATTGCCCAAAAGCTGATTAAATCCAAGGATATTACATTGTTCATCAACGCCATGGAAGCAGCGGGATCGAAGTTCTCAACAGATCTGACTCTTAACCAGCTGACCAGCATGTTCAATATGATTCTTAATACCAAGAACTATACAGGACTGTCAGCTGGCAAACTGATTGATTTCCATCAATTAAGAATTACTGGCTATTCATCATGGCACTACAACACTTCAATGCATCTGCCATTATGGATCTATAAGAACTATGATGGTTCAGTCAGAGAATCCGTTGACCATATCAAGGAAGTACTTGGCCAAAAAGAAGATACCAGCGATCAGGTCTATAGTTTCAGCTTTGATATTCGAAATCCATATGAAAGACCGCTGTTCTATTCCCTTTCATTCAATGAAGTAGAAGAACATGAACAGATGCCTGTCTTCTATCGCAACTTTGTAGGTTTGACACTTGATGAAGTCTACCAGTGGTGCAAGGCTAATGGTGCTGGCATTGATGTCAGGAATATTCTCCCAGGTGATCCTGGCTATGATGAATCACTTGATGGCCTGGTTGTTGACCAGAATCCAAGATATGGTATGCTGGTATCTGAATATCCAACACTGACAGTTACTGTTATGGGTAATGGTTCAGTCAAGATCAAGTTACCAGATTATACTGGCTGGACATATCAGGAAGCTAAGAAGTGGTGTGATGATAATGGCTATAAGCGTGAAGGTGTGGCATATTTTGTCCCTTATGGCAGTGAAGACGCCGGCTATGTCAAGGAAATGGCACTCAACAAGGATGGCGATGTAGTCATTATTACGGCTTATGTAGCAGTTCCAGAAAATGCAACACCATCCGAAGATGGTTCAACATGGTATTGCAATGAAGGCTATGAAATGGATGGCGATAATGCCTGCAAGCTGATTGGTTCAGAGCCGGAACCAGAGCCAGATCCGGAACCAGATCCAGTACCAGAGCCAGATCCAGAACCCGAACCTGAACCAGAGCCAGATCCAACTCCAGATCCAGG
>JAQXQU010000173.1 GCA_029101345.1 Erysipelotrichaceae bacterium
TAACATTGGAAGGAAATATTGTGCTTTCGCTCGGGGTATTCAGTCACTCTGAAGATAATGAGTTTTGGAATGGCATTGATGAAGTTAAATTATTTGAATTAAAAGCAATGCTTGAAGATATGCATAAAAAAAGATAGATATGTCAGACAGGATCTTTGTAATAAATGTTGGAGGATATATTGGGGAAAGTACTCGTAATGAAATCGAATATGCTTTATTACAGGGGAAAACGGTCGAATTTCTTGAATGAGTGTGTGTTCTTTTCCTATCATTATTGAACTAAGGAGAGTTTACATTAATGAAGAATATTATAACAAAAATCTCAGTAGCAACCCACAAAGCTATTGATCGATGTGACTATGATGGTGCGATAATATTTATCGACGACAAGAAAGATATGAGTCTGCATCCGAATATAAATCGTATAAATAACAAACTGATGTTGAATGTACTAGATATAGAAGATCCCTCTGTCACCGGAGCCTTTTCTGATGAAGATGCCCTAAAAGTAAAGTGTTTTATAGACCTATTATTAAGTGCAAAAAAAGAGGGTGAAACATTTGATATATTATGTTCATGTAAAGCAGGAATTTCTCGCTCCCCAGCTTTAGCGGCAAGTTTATGGATTTACCTAGTTGGTCCTGATAAAGATCTCGAGCCTGTTTGGAACTATCATAAATATCACCCTAATCGTCTTGTATTTTCCAAGATGAATGCTATACTAAATCCAGAAACAACACTCACTCGAACAGAGATTGATAAAAGAATACAAATAAATCGGGAAGCATTATCACGCGAAATAAGGTGCTGCCGGAAGAAAGCTTTTGATAAACGATAAACTTGTTTTTAGATACAATTATCAAATAAAAATACTCAATTAGTATAATGATACAAGAATAACATTATGGAGAGGTGTTGCAAATGCTATTTATAAGATCACTTTTTGGTGGGGTTGTTTTCCCTGATAATGAACCGATTGCTGTTTATGACGAACAATACCCTGGGGATTTGTACGGACATAAGTTGGATGACAAGGATGAACGAGTAGCTTCTTTAAAATATTATGAATTTGGTAACATCATTTTCCAATCTGCTTCAATGAAAGTTATCTTTTCCGGTGTATATTGCAGTTACAACTGGTGTCCCGAAATCCTTGATTATATTCAAGAATGTAAATGTCAATATCAGAATGCATGAAAGTTCCGATTTCAAAATGTAGTTTTTTAACGGGATTGATTCTGCTCTCCTGAATCCAAAAGATCGTAATAATCTTTAGTTCTGTAAGACGGGCCCACCATTTTCACCACGTGGGAATGGTGCAATAACCTGTCAAGAATGGCATTTGCCAACATGGAATCCGAGAATACATCTCCCCATTTGCTAAACGGCTGATTCGTTGTAATAATTGTGGAGTTATGTTCGTAGCGTTTAGCAATCAGCTGAAACAATAGATTTGCCCCAGTTTTATCTACCGGTAGATATCCAATTTCATCTATGATCAATAATTTGTATTTAGCAAAATGCTTTAATCTGGATTCTAATCGGTTTTCATCATAGGCTTTTCTTAATGTCTGTATTAAATCATGGCATGTGATGAAATATGTAATGTTTCTTTTCTTCGCAGCTTCAATTCCTATGGCTGTGGCCAGGTGTGTTTTACCTGTTCCCGGTGTCCCGTAGAACAATATATTCTCTTTGTTTTCTAGAAATCTTAGTGTTGCAAGATCCTTTATCTCTGATTTATTCACCGATGTCTGGAAATGAAAATCAAACTCGTCGATAGTTTTTACATAGGGAAAATGCGAAACACTTACCTGTATTTGTGCTGCTCTTTGGTTCCTCAGCGAAATTTCACGCTCTGTGATTCTTAAAAGAGACTCTTGAAGACTGACATCTTTCTTTGCTGCAGTAGTGAGATGTTCTGAAAGAAACGGCTCTATTTCTGTAAATCCCAGCTCATCTAAATTGTTAACTAACTGTGTGTACATTTTAAATACCTCCTGTCCACCTATCCATATTGAATAAATTCTTTTCTACAAACGCTAATATTTCAGTATCTGTGCTGTGCTTCATTGCATCACTTTTTAGGATGTCACAAGCTGTACCTACAGTGTAGTTATACATTTTAGAGCTGATTGCGTGACAAACAACCAAATCGTCGCTATAATAGATGTTGAGATTTCCGTTGTCATCAGCTTTAACGGTCATTCTCTCACCTATATATCGTGTAGGTACAGAGTATTTTCGACCTTCGTACCGTATCATTGATTCTCTGTTCACGAGATAAGTTTTTTGTTCTTCTTGGCTGGAGATATACTTATCCAGAACGGCAATGTATGGTAGGGGAAGAAAATGCTCTTTTTCTTTCTCAAGAACCTTAATAGGAATCATTCCTGTCCCTTGTGATTCTTCTTCATTGATGTCATCCATAAAATTTCTGCTTATGATAACCAGCTCATCCCATGTATCAAATTCTTCATTGTATGCCTTAAGCCTATCCATAAGCTTGGCTAATGCTTCGACCTTCCCTTTGGTTTGTGGTCTATATGGTCTGCAAGCAATGGGGGTGAACCCCATATCCTTAGCATAATACTCAAATCTTTGATTAAATACAGTATTGGAAAACGAACTTTTAGAACGATCCACTACAGTTTTCATATTGTCAAATAATATCTCCTTAGGAACTCCTCCGATATGCGAAAAAGCTTCTGTCATGCATTTAAAGAGAGTTTCCTGTGAACGATCTGTGGTTATCATAATGAATTTGTATCTGGAATAACCCAATAGCATTAGAAATATATTTATCTTAAATTCTTCGCCGGCTCTATTTACCAGAGTCATATCTTCTTTCCAGTCGACTTGTGCTTGCAGCCCCGGATTGGTTTCAAATCTAATGGTAGCTTTTTTTACCTCATTATCTTTATGCTTCCTGACAAAGTCGGCAAGAATACTGTATTTGCCATCGTAGCCCTTCTTTTGAATGAACTTGTAAACAGCCATCGCACTGCAGCCATACTTATCTACTTTGTTTATGATTATCTCTTTGTAACCGTCAAGTTTAGATGTATATTCTCGTGTTGTTGGTACTGGCTGTAACTGTCCGGTGTGTATTTTGATATATCTATCAATGGTACGCGGATCACAATTGTAGCGTCTTGCAAGTTCAGCTTTATTGAACATGCCGGAATCCTCCTTTACAAAAAATTTAATTGCATCTGATATGTCACCTCTCATAAGATACCTCCTCCGTTTGGTGACATAAGTATACAAAAAATGCTGGTACAAAAATGCTTAAATTCCTACATTTTCATTTCGGAACTTTTATGCATTTCCATACTAGCATTTACA
>JAQXQU010000174.1 GCA_029101345.1 Erysipelotrichaceae bacterium
AAAGATTGAGGAAAGCACCCCAGGAGGTTCTGTTAAACACCTTTCTGCAAAAGCAATCAACTCCATCCAAATCCCCCTTCCTCCGCTGCCTGTTCAGGAGGAGATAGTAAGGATATTAGATAATTTTGCGGAATTGCAAGCGGAATTGCAAGCAGAATTGCAAGCAGAACTGCAAAAAAGATTACAACAATACAACTATTACAGAGATAATCTTCTCTCTTTTGAAGGTAGGACTGATGTGGAGTGGAAGAAGTTGGGAGAAATTGCAACGCTGATAAGAGGTGGAAACTTTCAGAAGAAAGATTTTACTGATACTGGCGTGCCTTGCATTCATTACGGACAGATTTATACGCATTTTGGTATTCATACGACCTCCACGCTTAAATACATATCGCCTGATGTGGCAAGCAAATCCAAGATTGCCAAGAATAATGATATAGTTATGGCGATAACGAGTGAGAATGTAGAAGATGTTGGTAAGTGCGTGGCGTGGATGGGAGATGAAGATATTGCAGTAAGCGGACACACCGCTATTATTCAGCATAAGCAAAATGCCAAATATTTGAGTTATTATTTTCATACAAGCCACTTCTTCACGCAAAAGAAAAAATTGGCTCACGGCACAAAAGTAATTGAGATTTCTCCGAAGGATTTGGCAAATGTTATTATCCCTATCCCTTCTCTAACCGAGCAGCAACGCATAGTAGATATCCTTGACCGTTTTGACACACTTACCAACGACTTGTCCCAAGGACTTCCAGCAGAGATAGAGGCAAGACGAAAGCAATACGAATACTACCGAGACCAATTACTAACATTTCAAATGAAATAAAATATGAACATAGAAGACAAACAGGTATTTACGGAGAAGAAAGACTTCCCTTTATCAACATTGAGAGAAATGGTTGATGATGGAGACATTGTACCCAATCCAGAATATCAGAGGGATTATGTCTATACGGACAAGCAAGCATCAAAACTTGTTGAGAGTGTCTTGATGGGAATACCTATCCCCACAATTTATCTTTGCGTAGAAGAAGACAACACATACTCTGTAATTGACGGACAGCAGAGAATAACATCCCTCATCAGATATCTCAAAAATGAGTATGCTCTGAATGGACTTCAAGAACTGAATGAACTGAATGGCAAGTATTATAAAGACCTTCCAAAAGATATTCAGAAGAAACTTAAATCATCTTCGTTGAGCACAATCAGTCTTCTCAAACAATCAACTGACTTAAAGTATGAGATATTTGCACGACTCAATCAAGGTGCTGTCAAACTCAATCCACAAGAGTTGAGAAACTGCATATACAGAGGCTCCTTTAATAAAATGCTGGATGATATTGCAGCAAACAATTCTCATTTGAAAACTCTTTTCCACGATGATAATAATAGAAAATCCTATCAGGAAAGGATATTAAGATTTTTCGCATTGAAGAATTATCAAGATTACCAATCTTCTATGTTGAAGACGATGAACTCATACATGGAGCAACACAGAAACGATGGAGAGGATGAGATAAAGGCTGCAAAAGAAAAGTTCAATAGCACCATTGACATTATTAAGCAGGTTCTTGGTGATAATGCATTTATGGCATTTGACAGAAATAAAAATACCATACTTGAAAAGTTTAGTGGTTCTGTTTATGACAGTATCATTATTCCATTTTCTTTCTTTGATAAGCATTCTTTGATAGTCAATGCAGATAAGATTAGGGAAGAGATAATGAAAGTCAAAATGACGGATGAGTCATATAGAGAGGATACCTATGCTGCAACAGGTTCCAAAGTTAGGGTTATCCGAAGAATACAAACCATCTACAACCTCATATCAAATATTACGGGATGTAGTTCTTCTGTTAATGATAGGAGGCTATTTACAGCAGAAGAAAAAAAGGAATTGTATGAATCTGGTGATAAGAAGTGTGCAATCTGCGGAAATCTCATTTTGAGTATAGATGATTGTGAGATTGACCATATCATACCATTTACAAAAGGAGGAAAAACCGAATTGTCAAATGCACAGATAGCACATAGAATATGCAACAGAGAGAAGAGCGACTCAACTAACGACACTTGGGAAGAAGAGGAAAACTAATATATGGCACAATACAACATCATTGCAGAAAACGAAGACTACACAATTGTTAGCGACTATCAGACGATATACCGCAAGAGCGATAAATACCAGACGGAAGCCCAATTGGAGAAGGATTTGATTAAGAACCTCACCGAGCAGGGATATGAATACCTCGCTATTCACACGGAGAAAGACCTGGTGGATAACCTCCGTATTCAGTTGCAGAAACTCAACGACTACACCCTCACCGACAGCGAATGGAAGCGTTTCTTCAATGATGTGATTGCCAACCAGAACGAAGGCA
>JAQXQU010000175.1 GCA_029101345.1 Erysipelotrichaceae bacterium
CAAAGGATCATTAGCCACATAGACATCATAATCGTCAATGCTTTTTTCGTATTCATACCCACTAGGAATAAGGCCATCATAGCCCTTTGGTGTCAGATAGTATTTGACATTGGCCAACTTGTAAAGCGTACTTCTCTTATCAAATTCCCGATAATTGAATAATGAATATTCGTCAATTGCCATGTCTCTTCTGAATTGCGCTTCATTGGCATTATTCAAACTCCAATAGAAATCAGTTGTATGAGTTCCGAAAAGAATTGATGCGTTCTGGGTCAGCTCTGAACCGGAGATTCGATAGAAATCATCATCTTGATAATGATTGCTAAAAGAATAGGACTCAGATGTTTCCATAATGGAACTGACTTCCTTATATGTTGTGGCTGTATGAGAGTAATCAGTACCAAATGGTGCATATTCCCAGTTTGCCAGGAATATGATGTTGACTGCAACCAAGGCGAACATGCCAAGCTGGACGACTCCGCTATTGCCTTTGATGAAAAGAAGGATGCAGAACAAAAGACCCAAGGCCAAGGGAATAAGCATATTAATACCGGGGCTGATGATTAGGCATCCTATAAAAACCAGCACAAAGACAATAATCTCAACTAGGCGATGCTTGCCTAAGTCATCCCACATCTCAGTCAGGATATAGGCAATAAGCAGGCTAAAACCAAAACACCACTTATTGGACATATAGGAGAGGCCATTAAAGACCTGGCCAAAGAATGGGAAGATGATGAAAAGAGCACCCAATAATAAGAGCACTACAAGCAGCGGTTTCTTCTTGAAGTCA
This sequence comes from Erysipelotrichaceae bacterium, assembly GCA_029101345.1. GTDB lineage: Bacteria > Bacillota_I > Bacilli_A > Erysipelotrichales > Erysipelotrichaceae > Colivicinus. The sequence goes on from JAQXQU010000175.1 coordinate 794, forward strand.
AGCAATAAAGCCACAATAGCCAGAATAACCGGTGAAGCATAGCCCATGCACAGCCAATAGACACGGCTAGTAGATATGAACATGGAAGGAAGTTTCAGATAATAGGTGAGTGGATATAACAGATGTCTTCCATAATCAAGACCCGTCCTGGAGTCACTAAGGAAGGTGCCAATTATTGGCAGAAGAATGACGCCGGCCAACAATGCTCCAAATAAAGAGTACTTGAAGATGATAAATACTGTCTTAACCATCTTTCTGACATCCCTGTGATAAAGAATCAGCAGTCGGACAGCTACATAGATGATAGTCAATAAGACAATATCAAAGAAGAAATAGAAGTTGCTTAAGCCAGAAACCAATACGGCAATAGTCAAAAGATAAGGATTTTCCTGATTGATGATCTTTTCAACACCAAGAATGACCAATGGCAGATAAATCATCGGATTAAGGAAATAGATATGCCGAACACTATTGAAGATCATCCAGAAACAGAAGACATATGTTATCGAACCAGCTAATAGACTGATGGTTGATCTTTCCTTCTTATAGGAAGCCAACCAGAAGAAAGCAATGCCAGAAAGATAAAGTCTTAGGATGATTGACAAATCATAGAAGATGTAAAGATAAGCCCTTGGAACAAATACACTTAAAAAGGCAATGGGGTCACCTATTACATAGTAGTGGAAGTTTTCCAGGATATCTCTTCCTTCGCCAATTGCAAAGTCAAAGCGCTGGATGCTGAAGTCATGATTGACAAAGATATTATGGAAAATCTCCTTCAGATAATCTGAATAATAGATCAGAGCCTTATAGTGCTGTGAATAGCCATCACCATCATAGATAAAGGATAAGCCTCGGCTATAATAGACATAAAAACAGGCCAGAGCCATCGCTATAAATATCGCAGTATAAATAAGAAAGTATTTCTTCTTGTTTTTCATATAAGCTCCTACAGAATAAAGATGATTACACCTAATACTATCAGCAATGCGCCAAGCGATTTGTTTCTGGTAATCTTCTCCTTGAAGAAGAGATAGCCCAGAATCATGACAAAGACATAGCCCAGGGAATCAATGATGGAAGCCATCTTGTAATCAAGACCCTTGAAGGCAAAGATGGTCAGGACCATACTGATAAACAGAAGGCCATAGCCCATGATTACCGGTACATTGAGATATTCCCTTAACCAATGATCATAGGTCTTATTAGCACTGATCTTAAGAAGAATCTGGGAAAATGATGCCAGCACAACTGACAACAGCATATAGACATAGTACTTAATCATTGCGATTCACCATCACTATTCCCATAAAAATCAGAATGACACCAATGATATTCATCAAAGTGATCTTTTCATTGAAGATGACAAAGGCAAACAGCATTGACCAGAAGATGACTGTTGCCTTATTGGCATAGGCAACGGAAATATCAACCTTCTTGATAATCTGTTGCCAAAGAATGGCATAAATGCCTAGGAATAAGAGTTCTAATAAGAACCAGAGCAGATAATTTTCACTTAAAAAGTCATATCTGCTTGCCAGCTTTCCACAGATACTGCTGACAGCAAAGATAATTGTGCAGCCTTGCAATGCACTGATCAGGACTAGTGAAATCCTACTTTTCATCAGTTTCCTTCCTGACCTCTTCTCTGATGACATATTGGGGAATATGGTTCTGGATGAGATAGCCTCTGCCCACATATTCACCAATCAATCCCAGAAACAGCATGATAAAACCACCAATAAAGAGAATCACCGATAATATTGATGCCCATCCAGCAGCGATTTCGGGATGCATCAGCTTATCAATAATGACAATGACAATGAAGATAAAGCCCACAAAGGCACTGATAAAGCCGAAAAGAGATGCTAGTCTTAAGGGCTTCATTGAATAGGAAGTGACGCCATTGAACCATAAGGCCAAGGACTTCTTGAAGTCATAGCCGGATTCACCGCCGTAGCGATAGCCATGCTCAATTGGCACCGATGCTGTTCTGGTAGTAATGGCCCAGACCATGCCATCAATATAAGGCTTAGGGTTTTCATATTTGAGAATATGTTCAATGACATATCTTCTTGTAACATTATAGGAAGACATGATGGAACCACGAGGAATATCCATCAGTTTGGTTAAGAACCAGTAGTTGAATTTGGAACCAATGCGCTTATAAAGGGAATGGTGGTAGTTAATGAATTCTGCACAGACATAGTCATAGCCTTCTTCAAGCTTATTGATGAGCTTGAAGAGATCCTTGGGATCATGTTCACCATCATCATCCATTCTGACTATATAATCACCAGTGGCCTTGGAATAGGCAGCCATCAAAGCTGATGATTCGCCAAAGTTCTTGGCTAGGTCATATGCCTTGATATGTTCATCATTTCTTGCCAGTTCAGCAAT
>JAQXQU010000176.1 GCA_029101345.1 Erysipelotrichaceae bacterium
GTTTTAATTTATGCTATATTTTTGATATATGATTTGTAAACTAATCGATTTGAATCCCGGCATGTCCAAGGATGGCAATTATGGCGAAATCATCAATACCGATCCCCATCTGGAAATGACCTTCTATCATGTTCTGCAAGGCGCAACCTTGAAAGTCAGCTTTGAAAGCGAAAAAGATTTTCTCAAGAATCCCTGTGTTGTCTATCAGGTTCTTGATGGCCAAGTGGAAGTCATCGAGTCTGGCAGTTCCAAGGTGCTTGGCAAAGGTCAGCTGATTATCCTTCATCCCCGCAACAATTTCATGGTGGTAGCCAAGGAAGAAAGCAATATCATCTGTATTACCAATGATGGTGGTGGCAATCTTGATCTTGATCATATTGAACTTGATGATGCCATCAAAGTTGCCGAACAGAATGACCCTTATGTCTTAGGCCATAATTATCGGGTCAGCCGTTATGCCATTCTTTTGATGCAGGCAATCAATCCTGCTCTAAATACTGCTGAATTGCGTCTTGCTGCCGGATTTCATGATGTAGGCAAGGCCAAGCTTGATCCGAAAATCCTGAACAAGGAAGGCAAACTTAATGATCTTGAATTCAAGCACATCCAGTCGCATCCCATTCATTCCTATGAGCTGTTAAAGGATAAGGCTGATGATAAAATAGCCAATATTGCCCGTTGGCACCATGAAAAGCTGGATGGCACAGGCTATCCTGATTGTTTAAAGGAAAAGGATATCCCAATTGAAAGCCAGATCATTGCTGTTGCTGACATGTTTGACGCTCTTACCAGCAAGCGCTGTTATCGTGATACCTTCAGTTTTGCTAAGGCATTAGCTATTCTTTCTGAAGATGCCAACAAAGGCAAAATCAATAAGGACGCTGTTAATGCCTTAAAACAGCTGATAGATCAGGGAACGATTGTTGATGGTGTTGATAATCAGCTGCGCTTAAATGACAAACAGGATTGAGCAATCAATCCTGTTTTATTAATAAAAAAGGTGACATCATTGATATCACCCCATTTTCCTTAAGCTTCTTCTGTTGAGAAGTTGTTGTTTTCGGTTTCGCCGATTTCCTTTAGGAATTCCATATCAGCGGCAGTGGCCTTGATTGAAGCATACTTCTTAGCATTTTCCTTTTCAGGAGCGTTTACAAAGTAGCCCTTTGACTTTAATACTTTGCCTACATAGCCGGTTTCACCACTGAACTTATTCTGCCATTTCAGATTATATTTCATTTTTTACTCTCCCTTGAATGTGTTTAGCAAAACACAAGTGGTATTATAGCAAATGATTATGAAATCATCAAATAATCCGATAAAATGGGGCTTTGTATGCGCTTAACCTTCTCATTTCACACATTTTGTCCAATGATAACTCCATTATTTCATCTGCTTATCACATAACTATCACTTATTGCCAGTATTATTTAATTACACAAGATATAAAACTTTTTCATTAGTTCTCCTTTCAAATCATTAGAACTGAAAACACACACCAACAGCATACTGGTGTGTGTTTTTCTTTAGGCATAATAAAGGATCTCAAGCCGAGATCCTTATTCCTTTTAGTAGTTTTCTTTTCTGACTTCGAAGTATGCCTGTGGATGGTTGCAGATAGGGCACTTCTCTGGTGCTTCAGTGCCTACTACGACATGGCCACAGTTACGGCATTCCCAGATAGTAACGCCACTCTTCTTGAAGACTTCCATTGATTCGACATTCTTGAGCAATGCACGATATCTTTCTTCATGCATCTTTTCGATAGCTGCCACACCTCTGAACTGCTTAGCAAGATCAACGAAGCCTTCTTCTTCAGCTTCTCTTGCCATTCTATCATACATGTCAGTCCACTCAGCATTCTCACCTTCAGCTGCATGAAGCAGGTTTTCAGCAGTATTGCCTAATTCGCCTAAAGCCTTGAACCAAAGCTTAGCATGTTCCTTTTCATTTTCTGCAGTCTGCAGGAATAATGCTGCAATCTGTTCATAGCCAGCCTTCTTAGCTACTGAAGCGAAGTAAGTATACTTGTTTCTTGCCTGTGATTCACCAGCAAATGCTTCCCAGAGGTTCTTTTCAGTCTTAGTGCCTGCATATGGGTTCTTAGCTGCTGATTCTGGTTTAGCTTCTTCAATCTTTTCGAATTGATCTGCTCCTACCATACAGATTGGGCAAGTCTCAGGTACTGTATCACTTTCGACTTCATAACCACATACTTTGCATCTCCATTTTGCCATAATTTTTATTCTCCTTCTTCCTTTTCATTATTTGGAATAATATCCAACAGTTTTTGACAGCTTTCCTTTGGGAAACCTTCCTTGGCATTTGCCAGCATTCCCGCTAAAAGCTGATGGGCATTGTCGCTCTGTGGCAACATAAAGCCCGCTTCTCTTAAAATATCTTCACCAACCAGTCTTTCTGCTTTGGCAACAGCTTTCATCAAACGATAAAGTCCTTCTTTGCCAGTTCTTTTCGCAATCTGATCAGCCATCTTTTCACCATCAGCCTTGCTTTGGGCCAATTCATTAAGAACAGCCTTGACTTCATCAGTTTTCTTTTGCTGTGGTGGATACTTCTTTGGTACTAAACTGATTGCTCCACTTGGACAAGCATCCGCACAAGCTCCACAGCCAATGCATTTATTGACATCGATGATACTGTTTTCCGTATCAGTTGCACCATTAGGACAGACATATAAGCATAGGCAGTCCTTAGTACATAAACGCAGATTTCTTACCGCAACCTTTTCCATCATGCACGACCCTCAACTTTCTCGAATTTGAATGGTGGTACTTTGCAGACTGGACATAGTTCTGGCGGTCTTTTGCCAATATAGACGAAGCCACATACTGTACAAACATAGATTTCATTGCCTTCCAGCATTTCTTCGCCTTCTTCCAGATATCTGCTTACAAGTGATGAAAGCATTCTTGTAACTTTCTCACCCCAGACACAGATTCTGGCAGCTCCCCGGTCACCATTATCATCGGCAACAGCTCGGACATTTGGATAATTGTCAACATCATTCTGCAATTGCGCCAGAAGCCTTTCAACTGTTGCATCATTGATTTCTGGTACCTGTGCCTGAAAATAATCTGCTAATTCCTTGAATAATGCTGATTCCTCGTCCTTGTATTGTTTCTCACAACCACGGGCGAGGTTTGAACAGACAGCTGCCAATTGGCCAGGACTTAGCTTCTGCATATCAGCAGATGCCAGATCAACTTCAACCTTCTGGGCTTTGACAGCTGGAACTTCCGGCTTGAATTCACTCTTGGCTGCTCTGCAAAGAGGGCATTTCCAGTCACTTGGAAGCTCACTAAAAGGGATTGTTTCTTTGTCATCATCGTGGATATATCCGCAAATCTGACATTTGTACTTCATAGCTACCTCCTTATTGCAAACACCTGAGCACTTGGCATTTGCAATCATCCACTTGATCCGAAAGTGGGTATCGGAAGGATAGGACCTTTTCATTATTAATGTTGTTTTTTCCTACTCTTGTTACTATTATAGCATTCACAAGCCCATTATGATTGCTAGCAATCAGTTAAATTTTCGGTACTTTTTAATCTTATTTCCTTTGA
>JAQXQU010000177.1 GCA_029101345.1 Erysipelotrichaceae bacterium
AACCACCCACACCTTATTGGATATAATCCTCCCTGTCGGGATCGCATACCTAACAAAGTGGGGTGTTATCGCTATCGCTTTCATTCCATTGCAAATTTGCGAGATTTGAATGCAGAAGAAGTATAACAATAACACCTTTCGATTCATAAAATGGCTCTCCCCTTCTCTTGTCGCTACAAGACATTTATGGGAGAACCTTGTCGCAAAGGTAGCTTTTCCTTGGCTCATGGCCAAAATATAGGGTTAGAGAATCTTGATACAACGAGTTGAAGTAAGGGAAATAGCCATATTACGGCTAAAAAACATTAAGTCACGAAAGATTTATGCCGCAGAAGTATGCTGTATAACATAAAACCGCTATATTTGCATCGTGTTTTTCATGGTATTAGATTTAAGGTTAACAATTGAGATTGGCTGTCCGTGAGGGATGGCTTTTTTCATTTATAGGGGAGCTGTTATTCTCCGAACATTTCCTGCAAGACTTGCTCAATAGCGTTCCTCATCAGAAAAATGGCTTCTGTAGGTATCATCATCATACATAGTGCTATTGTCGTTATACGAATCTGTATCATAAGTGGTATCATCATAGAAGTCTTGCTGCTGATAAGCGTAATCTACATCTTCTTGCTCCTCTTCATATTCCTGGTATTCTTGATAAGTATCGTCTTCATATATTTCATCATCTTCCACCAAATATTGATTGTTAGGATTACCTTTCTGCGTTGATTTATTGTTTACAACATGAACATAGAAAACAACACCTAAGAATACAATAATCAATCTAAAAACCAACATAATAACAATATTATCAAATTGGTATAGTTAGAATTATTAATCACCAATCTTGCCCGGTTTAGGGAGAATATGTATCAGAAAGCGTTGGTTTAAAACCTCTTTACGCTCACGCATAAGACCTGTTCCAGACAGTCTGCCGTCGCCACTTCCACATATCAAAACCTCACAATTCTTATCATTAAACACAACGTTGTTTCTTTCCCAAAATTGTTTGAGCGACAATGCTCTTTGATAACTAAGCTCATAGTTGAACATAGAGCTATCTAATGACGCTTGACCTTCTATGATTAGTAGATATTGGATTTGAGGATTGCTCTGAGTTGTTTTAGCAATAAACTCTTGGAGAATCTTTCCCACCTTAACTAATTCAGCTTTGGTCTCATCGGGAACTATATCCATTGAAGCACTTCCAACGGGAAAGTTGACGTTTACCCCAAGTTTATGTTTCTTAAACTCTGGATAATACTGGAAATAGTGCGAATGTTTAGTGTCAAGTTCTCGTGTCGCATTATTGATCTCATTAGCCTTGTCTATCAAAGCTTGTAATTCTTGAGAACGTTCAATAGCGTCTTCTTTCGTTTTGAGAGCTTCCTCCTTCGCGTTGTTGAGGGTTACTAACGCTGCGGCAAAGAGAATGAGCATAATAAAAAACAGACTCGTCATCAAATCTGCATAGCTTGCCCAGAATAATGATCCTTTTTGCTTTGACATAAATCCTATACTATTAGTTATTCATATCAATATTATGATCCCCAAAATGAATTATAAATATAGATACCGCATGTAACTATCATGACTAATGCCATAACAACCGCAAATATATGAACATACAGAGGAAGTTGCACAGGAACCTGTCTCTGCTCACGCTCTTCAATTACCTTATTTTGAGGATGCAAGTTTTCACCATACAATTTGGTCAACTTCTCAAGCAGTGCAGATTGTGTTTTAGAAACATCGAGTAATTCAGACATGCTCTTTTGTATCCCAGATAATTTTCTCGTCTCTACGACCAAATTGGAGAGATCATCCGGATGCGTAGATAATTCTTCTTTTTGTGTTTCAATAAGCTTTTGAAATGCTTCTCGTTGCTCGACATAATACTTTTGCAACTTTTCGGAATCTTGAACAGAATTATTCTGAAGAATAGAAATACGTTCTTTGGTTTCTTCTGCTAATTTTTCAAAAGTTTTGCGCAGTGTATCATCAACGTTTGCAACTACCTCATTGATATATTGCTCGCGTGTTTTTACCTGCTCTATTTCTTGCTGGAAAAACAGACCCATGTTTTCAATCGCCTGTGTTCTTGTCATATACTCATTAATCTGAGCATTTAAGCCTTCAACCGATTTTAAATAAGCAGAAGTATCATGCAAACCGACAGTTAGTTGTGAAATAACCTCTGTGGATTGCTGCAATTCTTGGAGAACAGAGATATTGGCTTTGGCAATCTTTGTCACATTAATTTTTTCTACCGCATTCAAGAACTTTACTTGCTGAGCTGAGGTATCGCGAATCTGTGATAAACTGGAATTCAATTGGGAAACGTTCGTAGCAAAAGTCTCATTAAAACTCATCAAGTTCTGCTGTAATAAATAGAGCGCATTCGTTGCATTGCCAGAAAGAGTGGGTAACAACTCACTTTGCAACCACGAATAAAACAGATTCTTTCCTGCCTCTACCTCGGTATTGGCCTCTTTTGACTTATGTGAGATCCAGATAGTCATAACAATACCACAGAAACTTGCAAACATAGCAATTGCGACCGCACCCATCAACTCAAAAATATTATCCATTAGTTGCTCTCCTGAAGAACCTCCAGAAAGCGCAATGTAAATAATGCCAAAGATGATTCCGATGATTGTTCCAGTCAAACCTAAATAGAGAGGCACAGGTTGTTGCGTAGTAATCTCCTCCTCCTTCGCATCACAATAACGCTCAACTACATCCTTAATTAGAAGGAAATCACTTGCCGCCCCTTTGTTCTTTCTCAGATACATATTGATAGCCCAAATTATCTGAGATAGTATAAGGTTAGCATAAGAGGAATGTATTTGATTCACAATAAAAGTGGACTGGTCCTCATTAATATCCTCTGTTTCTGATTTTTCTTCATTATTTTCTTCCTCATTCTTATCATGAAAAAGGCTTTCCTCTATTGAGTAGCAAGATATTGATTTTGGAAAAATGGATTTGAAAACATCTAAATTATGCAGTGTATCCTTTGTGACTTTAAATTGAAAATAAACAACAACTGCAATTAATGCAATGACAATAATAATGTGTGCCATGATTATATCAATTCAATTTTAATTTTCTTGTTATGATCTACTATCCAATTTGCCCCATCAAAATACGCCCAACCACTTTGGTTCTTAATATCCGTAGGATTATTTGTATTCCGTACAATTTCGCATATAGGCTCTAATAGATTACCGTTGTCATTTAGTATC
>JAQXQU010000178.1 GCA_029101345.1 Erysipelotrichaceae bacterium
AAGCCGCAAAGAGTGGCTGTTTTGTTTTCATCCTATGCTGAGATCTGGACCTTGGCTAAGGGTGAAATGGTATTGACGGTTGGTGATGCGGTTACAAGAGGTTTTGCAAATGAGGGGATTGAACTTGCCGATAGTGGAGCGGGCTTGAAGCTTGATCTTGAAAAGCTGGTGGCTGCTGATCCCGATTTTGTCATTGTGACAGCTGATTTGAGTGCCCAGGTTGAGGCTTATGAAATGATGAAGGAAGCTGGAGTGCCTTGTGCTGCATTCAGGGAAGAATGCCTTGATGATTATCTTTCAATCCTCAAGATCTTTGCCGATATTAATGAATGCCCGGAAATCTATGAAGAATATGGGACAAAAGTCAAAAAGGAAGCTGATGAAATCATTGCTACCTCTTGTGGCAGTGGTCCTAGTTATCTCTTTATCAGAGCTGGTTCGGCTTTCAATTCAACCAAAGCCAAGACAGCTACTGATCACTTTGCCTGTGTCATGCTAGATGAACTAGGGGGCAGAAATATTGTGGAAGCCGGCAGTATCCTGACTGATGAATTGTCATTGGAAGAAATCATCATCAAGGATCCTGACCTGATCTTCATTGTTCCACAAGGAAAGGAAGCTGATTCAAGGAACTATATTGAATCCTTATTCAAGGAAGATGGCTGGAATGAACTTGGAGCAATCAGGCAAGGAAATGTCTATTTCCTTGCTAAGGAACTCTTCAACTATAAACCTAATCATAATTGGGCTAAGGCTTACAAGACCTTAGCAGATATCCTCGATCAATGAAAAGAAGAAATGGTCTATATCTATTGGCATTATTGTTAATCGCAATCCTTATCATGGGATTGTGTTTTGGCAGTGCTTCCTTATCTATCAAGGAATTATTGACCAAAGGATTAGTCAGGACCATTGTCTTCAAATTAAGGCTTCCAAGAGTTCTGGGGGCACTGTTATCAGGTATGGCTTTAAGTGTCAGTGGCTTGATTTTGCAGATAATAACAGATAACGATCTCTGTTCACCAAATATAATTGGTGTCAATTCTGGTGCTGGCTTAATGGTTATGGTGGTGCTATGCTTTTTGGGTGGCAATAGATTTCTTTTGCCTATTGCTTCCTTTCTGGGGGCATTCCTTACAACCTTATTGGTCATTGCCATTTCCTCATCATCAACAGCCCATTCCTCAAGAACTGCTATTGTTCTGACTGGTGTTGCCATCAGCTCCCTTTTCAGTGCTTTTATTTCCCTTTTATCCCAGCTTTATCCTGATGTCCTTCCTTCCTATGTCTATTTCCAGACAGGGGGTTTCAATGGAATCTATTTCAAAGATCTCATCATCCCAAGTCTTATCATAAGCACTGGCCTATTTGCTGTCTGCTTATTGAAAAACCAATTGGAAATCATGTTGCTAAAAGATGATATAGCCATCTCTTTAGGTGTTGATACAAGGAAAACAAGAATCCTGGCCATGGTCATTGCCAGCGCTTTGACAGCAGCGTCAGTTACTTATGCTGGCCTTTTGGGTTTTGTTGGATTGTTAGTGCCTCATATGGCCAGGAAGATTTTTGGCAGCCGCATGGATGTTCTGATAGCAGCTACAGCGCTATTAGGTGCCATTCTTACGATATTTGCCGATCTTTTGGGAAGAGTCCTCTTTGCCCCAAGTGAAATCTCTGCTGGTGTCCTATTGGCCTTTATAGGTGCTCCTTTCTTCATCTATCTCTTATTCAACAGGAGGAATAGCTGATGCTTGAAACAAGAAATCTGAAGATGAAATATGGCAAAAAGATCATTCTTGATGATATCAGCCTTTCTTTCGGGGAAAAAATGACAACAGTTATTCTTGGCAAGAATGGTTCAGGCAAGACAACGCTATTAAGATGTTTGGCTGGTGCTATCAGAAAGTATGAAGGGGAAATCATCCTGAATGGCCAAAATATCAGGTTCTATGATGACAAGCAAAGAGCCAGGCTTCTTTCTTTGATGCCTCAGCTTCTGCCAAGACCCGCCATTAGTGTTAAAAGGCTGCTTGAGATGGGGCGCTACCCCTATAGTGATGATCTTGGAAGAATTAACAGCAAAGATCAGGAAATAGCAGCTAAGGCCTTAAGGGAATGTGAACTTGAAGGTATCAATGATAAGCTGGTTTGCCATCTATCAGGAGGGCAAAGGCAGTTGGCCTATTTTGGCATGGCTATTAGCCAGGATAGTGAAATCATCATGATGGATGAACCGAGCAGTGCCCTTGATGCCAATAGAAAAAAAGCCTTTTGCCAATATTTGCATCAGCTAAAGGAAAAAGGCAAGACCATCATCCTCTCAATGCATGATATCAATGAAGCCCTGAAAATAGCAGAAATGATTGTTGTCATAGATGAAGGCAGAATCATTTTCCAAGGCAAGGTGGAAGAACTGGTGGCAACTGCTATCATCAAGGAACTCTTTGGACTTGAAAGAAAAAGCTATTTTGAAGATGGCAAGGAGTGCTATTTCTATCTTTGATGATTGTTTGATACGGCAATCGGTGGTATATTAATGCATGTCTGTCGCGATCTCCAGACGTTAATAAAAACAAGGAGTAGAATTAAATGAACAAAACCAGAAGACTGGCAATTATCTGCATGATAGCTGCCGTCTATACAGTTGTTTCAACTGTATTAGCACCTATTACCTATGGCAATATCCAATGCCGCATCTCTGAAGCTCTGACCTTGCTGCCAATAATCTATGCACCAGCCGTGCCTGCATTGATCCTCGGCTGCTTTCTGACCAATCTCATTGGTGCCATTACCGGTGCCAACATCCTGGGTTTCATGGATTGCATTGTTGGTACATTGGCTACAGCCCTGGCTGCTTATACCACCTATAAGTTTGCTGAAAAGAGAATTAAGGGGCTGCCACTTATATCCATAGCAGCACCAGTAGTCTTCAACGGACTAATCATTGGCCAGGAATTGGCACTGGTCCTTTTCCCTGCCGAAATCTTCCTTAAAGCCTATGCCATCTGTGCTCTTGAAGTAGCAGCAGGTGAAATGGTTGCTGTAATACTAGGCTATTTCATGATTAAAGCCATGAAGAAGGCTGATATCTTCAATAAGCTTAATGCATAAATAAAAGCACCCTTAAGATCGCTACAGGGTGCTTTTTAAATCCTTAACCATTCTGATCTCATCCAAATAGGATCCGTCTTTGAGCTTGCCAGCATGTGGCAAAAGAGCACACTCCTTAAAGCCATGTTTCCGATAGAGATCAATGGCCTTCCTGTTGGCACTGTAAACAGCAAGTTCCATCTGCTCATAGCCAGCTTCAATGGCTTTCTGGATGATCTCTTGCATAAGCATATTTCCTATGCCTTCACCCCAGGCCTTCTTCTTGATGGCAATGCCCATGGTACAGCGATGTCTTAGCTTGATGCTATTACGAACACAGGAAAAGGAGACATTGCCTATTGCTTCATCATCCTTAAAGACAGCTATCATGATTCCTCTTTCATCGGCGAGGAAAGATTCAAGAATATCTTCTTCCTTTTCAACTGTAAATGTTATTTCTTCAGGATAGTTAATAAGAAAGGGTGTTTCTTCAGAAACGGTTTTCAGATATTCAAGCATCTTTGCACTATCTTCCTGATTGGGACTTCTTAATAGATAGTGCTTGTTGGCTTTGGATATGAATTCCTTTGGTTCATAGATCATAATGAAATACCTCTTTTAGAAATGATACATCCAATGGCAATAAAAAAACCACTCAATGAGTGGTAATGATTTAAAGTGGTGCGCCAGACAGCGTGACATAATAATTATCCATTATTTTTCAATATTAACCGATATGCCATATACCCTTTAAAATAGGGCTTTTCCTAATATCTATGTTTTCTGTTGCTCTTCATTGCTTTATATTCGACTTCGCAATTTACTTCGCAATTTACTTCGCATTTTTTCGTTTGTGCAAGAAAAAAGCAGACAGCCTTTATTGTGTCTGCTAGTGAAACAGCTGTCTGCTGTTTATTGCCTTTTTCTTCAGATCATCGCTACTTCTTGCATAGCTTAATGTCATTGCTGAACCACTATGACCCATCATTTCTTGAATCGTTCTTAAATCAGTATTGTTTATTGACATACATGTAATTATACTCCAAATGTTTTGACTTATTCAAAAAACT
>JAQXQU010000179.1 GCA_029101345.1 Erysipelotrichaceae bacterium
GCTGGCGCTGATGGCATGATCATTGATGTCCACAATGATCCTCAGCATGCCTTGTCAGATGCATCATTAAGCTTATATTCAGACCAGTTGCAAACCCTGATTGAAAAGGGCGATAAGATGGCACGGGTCTTGGGCAGGTCCTTATGACAAGAATCAGAATCAGAAAAGGAATAGCAAAAGGGGTTGTAAAGATTCCCTCTTCCAAATCCTATGGCCATCGGGCATTGATTGCAGCTGCCCTGGCTTATGGCCAAAGCATTATTTCCAATCTAAATTATTCCAAGGACATCCTGGCAACAATTGATGCCTTAAGAGTTTTGGGCGCACAAATTGATATTGAAGGAAGTCGGGCTATCGTCAATGGCTGTAATCCTTTTTTAGCAAAATGTTCAAATGTCCTTTGCGAAGAATCCGGTTCTACTCTCAGGTTTCTGATTCCCGTCTTTTCACTTGGCAATGAACTTCATACCTTCATGGGCAAAGGAGAACTGCTAAAAAGACCACAGAGTGTCTATCAGAAGCTTTTCAATAAAATGGATGCTGTTTTTTTGCATTATTGCGACCGAATTGAAGCAGCTGGCCCTTTAGTAGCAGGTGAGTATCATTTGGCTGGTAATGTTTCATCCCAATTCATTACTGGCTTGCTATTTGCAATGCCTTTGCTTAACGATGGTAGTATCCTTCATATTGAAGAGCCTTTTGCCTCCAAGTCCTATGTTTCCATTACCATCGATATTCTGAGAAGATTCAATATTAAGGTCATAATGGATGGCAATGACATCTTTATCAAAGGGAAGCAAAAGTACCTTCCTTATGATTATGAAGTGGAAGGTGATTATTCATCAGCTGCCTTTTTTGGTCTTTTGGGTGCTATCAATAATGAAATATCGATCAAAGGCCTTTCTCCTTCCCTACAAGGTGATAGGGTTGTCTTTGATTACCTAAAGCTAGCTGGGGCACATGTGGATATCAGGGAAAATGAAATCGTTGTTGGAAATGGCATTTGCAATGGCTGCACATTTGATCTCAATGATTGTCCAGATTTAGGCCCAGCTTTGATGGCATTAGCTGCCATTAGCAATGAGACCTTTGTCTTCAATAATATTGCCAGACTTAAAATCAAGGAATCTGATCGGGTTGCTTGCATGTTTGAAGAACTTGCAAAAATCGGTGCCAAACTTTGTTCTGATGACAATAAAGCCATTATCGAAGGTGTCGATGTGAATAATTTGAAGGGTACTTATGAATTTTCTGGTCATAATGACCATCGCATTGTCATGGCTCTTGCTATCATATCGACTGTGCTTCCTCAGGGTGCTGTTATCAATGGTGCTGAGGCTGTAGCGAAATCCTATCCGGATTTCTTTGAAGACTTGCGTAAACTGGGCATCGAAGTGGAGGTAGTTGATGATTAATCGAAACAGCTGTTTTCTGATTGTTGGGCTTGGACTGATCGGTGGTTCCTATGCTAGAGCTTTGCATAAAAAAGGCTATCGGGTCTTAGCCATTACAAAATACCAGAGTTCCATTGATTACGCCAAGAACGAAGGCTTTATCGATGAAGGTTCTACTATTGTTGATGAAAACCTGATCAAGCAAGCGGATGTTATCATTTTCTGCCTTTATCCTAGTTTGGAGGTTGAATGGCTCAGAAATTATCAGCATCTTTTCAAACCTGGGACATTGCTTAGTGATGTTGCAGGTGTTAAAGGTGGGATTATCGATGAAATCCAATCATTCTTAAGAGCAGATGTTGAAATGATTGCCTGTCATCCAATGGCAGGCAAGGAAGTCTATGGTGTTGAGAATTCAGATGATGCAATCTTTCGTGATGCCAATTTTATTGTGGTACCAACTGAAAAGAATACTAGGGAAGCTATTGATGATGCCTATCATCTAGGAGAAATTCTTGGCTTTAACAAGGTTTCCCAATTAACCATCAAACAACATGATGAAATCATTGGCTTTGTTTCCCAATTGACCCATGTTATTGCTGTATCACTGATGACTTGCAATGAAGATGAGAATCTGCAAAACTATACAGGCGATTCCTTTAGGGATCTTACAAGAATTGCAAGAATCAATGAAAACATGTGGTCAGAACTCTTTATAGACAATAAAGGTCCACTTATTGAACAGATTGACGCATTCATGAATCAAATGTCCTGTTTAAGATCAATGATTGAGAATGAAGATGTCGATGAACTCAAGAAAGTTTTCATAAAATCAACAAAACGCCGTGCACTCTTTGATAAAAGGAAATAGCTTTCATATAATAGTTATTAAGCAAGGAGAATCACATGGGAAGAAAATCTATCAAAGCCAATAAGAACATCTATCAATTGGCTAGAGAAGCTGCAGGCCTGACTAGAGAGAAAGCTTCTGATCTTATTCGCTATATATCACCAGAACGCATTGAAAAGATTGAATCCGGCAAGACACCTGTTCATCCAGATGAATTGCCGCTTTTAGCCAAAGCTTACAAAAGACCGGATTTGCTTAATTCCTATTGTGCAAATGAATGCCCAATTGGCAAATGCAAGGAAATAGGTGAAATCAAGAACTGTGATTTCTCACAGGTTGTTTTGCAGATACTATCTACTGTCAGCCTTTTGGAAAGTCAGAAAAACCGTTTGATTGAAATATCTGCTGATGGTGAAATATCAGATGATGAGATGAAAGATTTCAACTATATCCGCACGCAGCTAAAAGCTATTTCTGATCAATCGGAAGCTTTGCGAATCTGGATTGAAAAGATGGGCTATCAGGAAAATGAATTATAAGAAAATGGAAAAATGCATCTTTGCTAAGCTCTGTGGTGGTTGTACATTACAGGGCTTTTCGTATGAAAAGCAGTTAAGAATCAAGCAGGAAAAAATAGAGAAGCTGATGGGTGGTCTTGGACCTATCAAACCGATTATTGGCATGGAAGATCCTACTCATTATCGCAATAAGGTCCAGGTCTCTTTTGGCTATGATGATAATCATCATGTCATCTGTGGCAACTACGTACCTTCAACCCATTTGATTGTACCTGTTGATGATTGCATGATAACTGATGAAAGAGCAAATGAAATCATCAATTCCCTTCGGAAACTTGTCATTAAGCATCATATTTCCATTTTCAATGAGAGAAGCTATAAGGGATGCCTTCGCCATGTTCTGATCAGATCTTCAAAGGCCAATGAATATATGGTGGTTCTTGTGACTGGGAGCTCATATATCAACAATCGCGAACTTTTGATCAAGGATATCATCAAATACAATCCTGATGTTGTCACTATTGTGCAGAATATCAACAATGCTCATACTTCCATGGTTTTAGGACAAAAGAATCTGGTGCTTTATGGCAAAGGAAGAATCACTGATGAATTATGTGGCTTGAGCTTTGATGTTTCACCTAATTCCTTCTTCCAGGTCAACAAGCGCCAAACTGAGATATTATATAAGACAGCTATTGATCTTGCATCCTTCAATGGTGATGAAACTGTAATTGATGCCTATTGTGGTACTGGTACGATTGGTATGATTTTTTCCAAGAGTGTCAAGAAGGTCATTGGTGTTGAAATCAATCGTTTTGCTATCAAGGATGCCATTAATAATGCCAAGAGAAACAAAATTGGCAATATTTCTTTTGTTTGTGATGATGCAGGCAAATATATGACTGCTTTAGCTAATAAGAAGGCTGAGATAGATGTCTTGATTATGGACCCACCAAGAAGTGGGGCTGATATCCCTTTTTTAAAGTCAACCCTAAGACTAAAACCCAAGAAGATTGTGTATATCTCCTGTGGTCCTGAATCCTTAAGAAACAATCTTCTCTATCTAAAGAAATATGGCTACCAGGTTAAAGTGATTCAGCCTGTTGACATGTTTCCATTTACTGATCATGTTGAGACGGTATGTCTTCTGTCACGAAAAAACTAAATAAGGAAAGAAACAGTAATTCATTTGAGCATTTCAAGAGACTTGCCATTTGGAAATCTCTGAAATTCTTTTTTGATAATTATGTACATTCAGTAATTTTCCTGGTTTAGATAATTGATCTATTTCATATTTTGAAAGGATATCTTTACCAAGCTATGCTGCAATTCTGGTAGGGAAAGGTTTAAAGAACAAGATTAAAGTCAATAAGATTTTTGATTATCCATTAATAATTGAAATCATTTTTTCTGTCCGTCATGACTTGCCTATTATCTAGCTCATATGACATTCAATGCAGAACTATTTTTGAACTACATGGATTTTTAACAATTGCTTGATTTGGATTTCATTTATCAAAGATTTTTTAGAAAATTGTCTTTTGATAAATAATTAAAAAATCGGTACAATACTTTTTGTAACGAGTGGCATCTCTGCGTAATTCCGGTTGCGCAAAGATGCCACTTTTTTTGGAGGTTTTTTAAATAAAAGGGGGTAAATACAGCATGCACTGCTAGAAGCTGCAATTTGAGGAAAGGAGGATGAGGAATTTGATTACATGGTAATGGATTAATAGGATGTTGTGTTTTATAAGGCAACTTGATTCATGCCACATAAAAATCAAGAATTCTTAAAGAGAATCCTCACTATGATTGTTCGATTATTTGAAGGTTATCAAGCAGCAGAATATCTGAGCTGCTAAGAGATTATTTGAATTTAAAACATTTACCAAGCGCGTAGCCTATGGCATAAATCCA
>JAQXQU010000180.1 GCA_029101345.1 Erysipelotrichaceae bacterium
TATTTGTTAGGATCTTTAATGCTCCATCAAAAAACATTGTCGCTTTATCCGAATCTACTGCCCCTTATACCTATTATAAGACACGGAAAGGAGCTACATCAACGGTGGTATCTGTAGATATAGGTGGTGGAACGACAGATGTCCTCTTCGCAGAGAAGGCAGAAGCTAAATACTTAACATCATTTCGATTCGCTGCGAATAGTGTATTTGGTGACGGTTATTCATTTGATGCGGAAACCAATGGTTTCGTCACACACTATAAGGATCCAATCATCAGATTGTTAGAAGATAATAAGTTAGGTGCTCTTAAAGAGGTATTCCTATCTGTTTTGGAACAAGGTAATTCCACAGATATTATGGCATTCCTATTCTCGTTAGCGAAAAATAGGGATATACAGAGCCGTAATATCGTGATTGATTTAAACAGAATGTTGGCTGACGATAATCGAGGGAAATATGTGATTATCCTCTTTTATACAGCTATTATGTATCACATTGCCCATTTGATGAAAGTAAAAGGAATGGCTATGCCACGTCATATCACTTTTAGTGGGAATGGATCGAAAGTGCTTACCATACTGAGTTCTGATGATGAAACATTAGCCAAATTCACCAAGATCATATTCGAACAAGTTTATGAACATAGCTATGACATTGATGGATTAGACATTATCCGTCCGGAAAATTCTAAGGAAGCAACCTGCAAAGGAGGTATTTTGATGAACAAATCCGTCTCGGAAGATTATGATCACATCAAACAAATGAAGACCATCTTAATCGGGAATGATTTCAATAGTTTTGCAACCAGCGAGTTGAAATACAGCGAGTTGACAGATTGTATAAAGGAGCAAGTTGTTGAGATGGTGAGAGATTTTGTTCAATTCACCTTTCATTTGAACGATCGCTTTTCATTCTATGACAACTTTGATGTTGATCGTAAGGTCATGGAAAAAGTGAAAGCGCTATGTCAAAGAGACATACTGAATTACTTAGATAATGGAATCAACCAAAAGAAAGAGTCTATTATGAACGATGGGGCAGATGATGTATTAGAAGAAACTTTATTCTTCTATCCAATCGTCGGTATGTTGAATGCAGTAAATAGAGAAGTTTATAAATTGTAATTATAGCCATGAAACATATTTTTAATTGTATGTTTATTACCATATTGGGTTTCTTGAATATTGGAAATTGCTTTGCGGGATCAGCAGATGGAAATGCAGCCATTTCTGATGATAGCTTTGTGTCTTTCATTCTATTCTTAATTAATGACGTAATTGTAGTCATTATAACATTGATAGTTTTGAGATTTTTAAAATGGATTAATTCAGAAGACAATATAGAAGAACATGAAAACACAAGGGTATGCACTTGTAATCCCAAACAAACTGTAAGGAATTATATAAATACTGAGGGCAAAGCATTAATCGAGGAGATTATATTCAAATCTTTCGAGAAATCAGAGACAAAAAAAATAATTGGGCACATTGTTTCCGAAATGGTATCTGAGAAAAAAATCGTACCGTCTCCTCCGAAAACAAAAACTAAAGAACAATCACAATTTGTCAGCACTCAGACTGTAATCCAAGGGTATGCAGAGAGAGATTCAAAGGATGCTTCTATGCATTCTGCACCAGCGCAACAACAGGCAGTAGCGTTAGAGCAAGCAGCCATGACAGAGACACATTCAGAGGTCAGTAATCAATTTCCTGTAAAGTACGCAAGAGAAATTAATAATTCGTTTACATTAAGAGACGTTAGCGACATCTACCAAAGAGGAAAATCCTTGTATAAATTGACGATATATAAAGATAAGACAGCAAGGATAACACTTTTGTTGGAGCCAGATGAAGTAAAGATGCGAATACTAAATGATAATGGTAATCTTTTAGAACCTATATGCGAGATCATACGGAATACAAATAATCCTACGGATATTAGGATTAATCAAAGCGGAGAGGCATATTTTGATGGAACAAACTGGATAGTTGATCATAACAAAAAAATTAAAATTGAATTGATATAATCATGGCACACATTATTATTGTCATCGCATTGATTGCAGTTATTGTTTATTTTCAATTTAAAGTCACAAAGGATACACTGCATAATTTAGATGTTTTCAAATCCATTTTTCCAAAATCAATATCTTGCTACTCAATAGAGGAAAGCCTTTTTCATGATAAGAATGAGGAAGAAAATGATGAAGAAAAATCAGAAACAGAGGATATTAATGAGGACCAGCCCACTTTTATTGTGAATCAAATACATTCCTCTTATGCTAACCTTATACTATCTCAGAT
>JAQXQU010000181.1 GCA_029101345.1 Erysipelotrichaceae bacterium
CTCGTCGCCCACCTTGGCCTCTTTGGGTACATAGCGAGTGGGCAGCAAAATCTCCTTTCCCTCTCCACCATCCAGGTAGAGACCGAAATCTACGGCCTTAACGACCTTTAATGTATTGTATTTTCCTACGTTAACCATAATCCTTGTCACTTGCTTTGATTGAGAATCATTAGAATATGCAGAACAATTCCCTGTTGATAATGTATAAGCCTACAGGTAGAGAAAGAGACATTTGGCCATAAGGAACATGTATTTCTTGATACCATTTGCCATCAGCTGTAAATACCTGAAGGACTTGTTCTGTTTCAGAATCGATTAATAATCCACCTTTACGAGTGGTGATACGTAGTCCAGAAACACTATTAACTTGTTCTGTAGCTACAATTCCTGCTGCTATAGGAAAACTTTCAGGAAGAGCCGCAGATAAAGTTGTCAAATAGACACTAAATGGTTGAATATAATGCTGCTGCTGTTTCGAAAAGATTCTACCTATTTGTGAAGGCTCAGTTGTTTTGTAATCAATACCATAACATTCAGGAATGATTTGCTCATGATAACTGCCATGCAAAATCGTTTCATTACTTTCAGAACTAATAAGATTAGGAGTCATTTCTATTTGTTTTTGCTCTACGGTAATCCGTACAGAGTCTGTAGCTTTTCCGTAGCGGATTAAATAGGGACAATTCGCCTTAATGGTTTCTGACTTAATGAATTGATCTTCTGAAAGTGTTAAAACTCGCCAGTCGGAAGGAATCTCATCTACTTCCATTGTGAAAGGAATAACTAAGCCGTGATAACTGCTTGCAGAGTTTGGTGATGTCAAATGATTGCTGATTAAGACATGATCTGCCTCAAAACTTTGTGGGCAATTAAATGGGTATTGATTGGAAAGAACAATCGATGTCGCATGCAATCCACATATAACATTGGTCCCCTCTAATGTCTCTTCCGTGTAAATCAATCTATTAGGATTTGCTGAAGCGAATAATTCGTCAAGAGGAATATTAGCCTTATAATTAATGGCGGTTAGATTAATAGATGTCACAGAAGGTAATAATGGGGCAATACATTCTTGGAGTTTTTGTAAATTGTCATCGTTAATGTCTGTAAGAACACTCAATTCTCCATTTTCATAATGAATTAATGGAATGTCTGAGCCCATTATGGCTTCTATTTCGTACTGTATAGCCATTGTGTCTGCAGTAAACGATAATTGTTGATCTGTGATCAGTTGATAGTCTGCATGGCCATCTTTATCAATTCGTTTTATTTGCCAATATCTGAAATCTGTCTTGGGCTGGTTCAGCGCGATTTCCATCTTTCGCCCACCGAAAAATTTACCGTTGAACATCGCCTCATGAACTGTGATATTGTTAATTGATAATTCTTTACCTAAAGACTTTCCCTGCTGGTTTGTCTTAATGGTTACGGAGATAGGCTTTTGAAGTTGGAAAAAAGACTGCAAATGGTCATAGACATAATTAGGTCTTACCCGTAACCAATTTCGCATATTCTTTATGTTCGTTTGCCAGTAATCATAAGTCAAATCCCATCGTGGACGTGCAATCTTCATTTCTTCATCAATTTGATTGGCAAAAGAGTCAACCAAGGCAATGGTGATGTCTTTTTGGAAAATATCACCTAAATAAACAGTATATCTATCAATGAATTGTTCCTTATATTGATCATTACCCCAACATCCATTGATGATTTTGTTCAGGACACTGGTGCCGTTCTTGATGTATTCAAAAGCATTGAAGTAGCTTGTACTACCAAAATCCGTACTATAGTCTGTGTCTTTCGTAATAAAGCGCCATTTGCCGCCTTCTCTTTTACGCCAGCAAACATTATTGTTGTGAGGCCAATCATGATTAGCGATAAAGGTTTCCAAGATAAAGAAATTTTGACTCTCCTCAATATCTAAATAAGATGCTAATTCAGCATAAGTGAAATTCTTTGAGGTAACTAATTTATAAAACGCATCAAAATTTTTGGTGTCTCCTGCTTTTAACTCTTTGAAATCTTCTAACATATCGATATCTTCAGTGTCATAGTTGGATGCGACAAAGTCATCATTAGAGCGTTCGCGAATATTATGAATGCCCCAATATTCACCGTTTAGAAAGACTATTGCTGGTTGATAGGCTTGATAATCGATGTCTATTTTTCCTGCAACAAAGTATTGATTAACTGCGTCTCTCATAAAAGAACGATTGAAGTCCTGCCCCGAGTTGCGTAGAATGATAGATTTATAACCATCATCTAAAGGTTCTTTTTCTTGGAAAAAATTGTAATCAAAGCGTTTTTCTCCAAATCGTTTGTTCGCATAAACCGCTAAGGACTTCTGTGGTTTCTCACGTGAGAAACCACCCATTATTCGCATCTCACCCAGTTGATTGATCTCCTCTTTTCCATCGACAAAATATTCCATATTGACGGGTCTCCTCCAATCTTGTGCCCAATTAAAGTAGTCGTCCAATTTATAATAATAAGCACCATTTTGCCCTTTCGTATAAATGCCGATCATATCATCCCATAAATAATCTGGACTGATTGCCAATGAAATCACAGGCAATGTCAACTCTCGATTCGGGAAAAGATAACTGGAGACATTAGAGGGTTGATTCAAGTAACCATCAACGATGACTTTCGCACGAATAATGGTAGTTGAATCTATAGTGAGAGGCGATGTGTATAGTTCTGATTGTAAATTGGGCTCGGTCCCGTCTGTTGTATAATAAATGGAAGTGTTATAAGGAGCCTCATCTATACTGGCTTTTAATGCAACAGATATGGATGTGTCATAAAGCCCTCCTTTTTGACTGAATTTCACCGATGGCACAATCTGTTCTTTATTCACAGTTTGTGTACCATTATTACTTATGCCTGGTGTAGGGCTTAACATCCACCCCCAATAGTCTGTACCATCTTCTGTACGGCCATAAGCGTTATTTGGAGCGAGTTTATCAAACTTCTTTGATTGATCAACTACAGTTTGTCCATCTGGTTTAGTTAGATATAACACTTCTCCTTTTATGTCAAGCCTGAAATTGGCATGCAGCCCTTTTTCCTCTTTGTCTAAATATAGTATTTTGTATCCTTTGGCTGGGACCTCACAATTTATGGGAATTTGCCAAAGACGTAAATCATCTTTGTCATTGGATAGGTACCATCCTTTTAAGTTAATAGACTGTTCACCGGAATTATACAGTTCCACCCAACTATCTGGAAAATCATAACGATCATCCATGATCCCATTAATATTGGATGGCATTAACTCGTTGATGAAAACTTTTTCTTGTGCTTGTGTAGTGATTGAAATTGAAAGGGACAAGAAAAATACCTGTAACATAAGTAGATGTGCTCTCATGTCATATTTTATTTATGATGATTGTTTATTTGGGGCAAAGATAATACTTTCTATGGAGAAATGAAGCAATAACTCTCTAAATACATCGTTATAATGGAAAACCGAAATATGAAGAGGCAAGTCTCTCTCATTATTTCGTGAAAATAGTATCTTTGCAACTCTTTTGAAGAAAACAAGATGATGAAATTGAAATTAGTATCAGTAGTAGCTTTGTTCATGTGGCTCTTGAACGCATGTTCTGTGCCCAAGGATGTAGTCTATTTTCAAGGCATTGATGGCGC
>JAQXQU010000182.1 GCA_029101345.1 Erysipelotrichaceae bacterium
GTACCTCTCATACCTCTTGTACCTGATGTACCTCACGTACCTGATAATAATTTCTATCCGAATTATCACTTTTATCCGAATTATCCTTATTATCCGAATTAGTCAAAATATGGCTGTTTTTAGCTGTCTTGCTATTTCTGCGAACTAGCAAGACACGCACTTTGTATATCACTTGCGTGAAATAGCGTGTGCAGCTTGTTAGGAGGACCTAAGACCCTGGTAATAACCCGCGAAAATGTATATCAGTACACAGATAATGTATTTTATAATTACGATGTAATACGCTTAATGGAGGTTGTCTAATTCTTTATTTTTTCAACAAATCTATTGGCTCTTCTTGGTCTACCTAGATAGACGCCTTAATCTTATCAATCAAAGTAATATCCGCCGGCAACCATTCTACCGAATCTAATTCCTCTTTTGTAAGCCATTTTGCAGCCGCATGTTCTGTTAAAACCAAATCTCCGGACACAATTTCTGCCCAAAAACAATCCATAGATAAATGGAAGGTCGGATAGTCATATTCTATCGTATCAATCAATTCTCCCACAGTAATTTCAGTTTCCAATTCTTCCATAATCTCACGCTTAAGTGCTTTCTGCGGTGTTTCTCCAACTTCTATCTTTCCACCCGGGAACTCCCATCCACCTTTTAAGTCGCCATATCCTCTTTGTGTTGCAAAGATAATAGTCTCGCCATTTTCATTTACTGCCTTTATTATTGCTGCAACTACCCTTATTGTTTTCATAACGTTCTCCTACGCATTCATGATGTATTCGTATATATCTTCTCTAACAGGAACATCTAATATCCACTCAATTTCCACCGCAGTTTTATCAGTATTAGCCATTGTAAATTCCTTGGCATTACCACTAGCCGTCATATGCCCCAGATAATAGAATTCCTTTGATATTTTATCATCTTTATTCTTTCTTACAAACAATTCTACCTGTATTCCACGCTCTTTTGCTTTTAGGAAATTCTGCACATCTTCTGACAATAAGCTTCTTCCAGACTTTGATATCGCCACCAAACTTTTGTTACTAGTAAAATGATCCTCGTACTTTATTGTATCACTTATGCCATCTGATTTATCATAATTAATAAAAACAGGGAATGTTTTCGTCTTCTTATCGTACTTATATCCACCAATATTAAGAGGAACCTCGTTGTACTCCCAATTAAGAAGTCGACAAACATCCTCATACGTATATTTTTGATATAGCACTAAATCAGTTTGTTCGTATGAATTACTGTAGTCTCTTTCATATCTACTAATTCCAAAGTCAACCAATTCTTTCAAAATATCATAAAAGTTTTTATTATTTATCATTTTTGAAAATGCTTTCGTTGGAACATAGTCATCTGACTGTTTTTCAATAAACACACAATTTGAATATGTTTTCTTACCGGAACCCGCTGGAAATTCATTTGTCATAACATTTACAATGTTCTCTTTCTGAAGCTCACCAACTTCCTTACCAAATGACTTTTTCATCTCTGTAGATAAATCCGCCAAAAGTCCAAGTTTTGAAACCTGCATATTATATGTCAGCATTCTCGAAAGAAGTAAAAGCTCCTGCACTCTCTTTCCTGATGCAAGCTTTTTTGAAATAAATTCTATTACTTTTTCTTCATCCCCAGATAAACGAATCTTATATTCCTTTTCATATTTTACAAGGAACTTATAATAACTTCCTAAGCTATTATTATCAAAGATTCGTAGGACGTCCATTTCACCATAATCATCAAAATCTTTTAATTTTGGAATTCTACCAAGCTTATTTTTAAGATTGGTATAGTTCTCTTTTATAAGCTTAATATCGCTGAAATTAGCATTATCTACCGCTGCAAAAATACGTTTTTTGCTAATCTCATCAAAATGAATCGTACTTGCTCCCGAAATTACTCGACCACCTTCCATTAGGTATCTTCTGATATTGTCCTTGTTATAACTACGGTCACCTGAAAGTGCAATCGGAATCATAAAATTATTCTTGTAATTACCAATGAAATCAAGAATTACGACGTATTCCTTCTCTGATGCTTTTCTCAGTCCACGTCCCAACTGTTGAATAAATACAATTGGAGACTGCGTTGGACGAAGCATAATAACCTGATTTACTTCTACAATATCAGTACCTTCTGAAAAGATGTCAACAGTAATAATATAATCCAAATAATTGTCTTCCTCAGACTGCACATCCATTGTCAATCGTTCAATGGCTTCTGCTCTTGTTTCTTCGGAATCACTCCCACTTAATGCTATAGTTTTTAACCCCTTAGCATTAAATTTCCTAGACAGTTCTCTTGCTTCATCTATTCTGCTACAGAAAATCAAACCTTTGACACGGTCGCCAGAATATCCAAAATACGCCGCCTGCTCCATAACATATTTCACACGGTCATCGCTAGTTAAATATCTGAAATTCTCAAGCTGTTCTTCTCTAGAGTTTCCTTCATCTGAAACAAAAGCTAAATCAGTGATTCCAAAGTAATGAAACGTACACAACAAATCCTCTTCCATTGCTTGCTGCAATCGAATCTCATAGGCAATATTATGATCAAAGATTTCATAGATATTGCGCCCTTCTATATTGTCATCACGCTTGTCCGGTGTCGCTGTCATTCCTAGAGTAAATTCCGGTGTGAAATAATCCATTACTTTTTTGTAACTTCCAGCACTGGTATGATGCGCTTCATCGTAGATACAGGCATCAAAGTAATCTCTCGGAAATCTCTCCAGGTTTTCTTGCTTACTCAATGTCTGAACCGTTGCAAATACAAAATCCGCCTCATATTCATGTTTAATTCCAGACACTAAGCCAGTCTTAATTCTGCTACCAAATACTCTCTCAAAGGAATCCTTTGCCTGCTTTGCAATCTGGTTTCTGTGCACTAAAAACAAAACTCGTTTGAATCCCAATTCTCTCATTGCAAAAGCGGAAGCATAAGTTTTTCCTGTACCCGTGGCAGAAATCAACAATGCCTTATCCACACCTTTGCTTCTTAATTCCAACAAATTATATATAAATGCTCTCTGCATTGAATTTGGCTGTAATGTATATACTTCAACAGATGGAACAGTCTCACTCTTTGCAATTCTTTTCTGTTCTGCAACCATCTTATTAAACAGTTGCTTTTCTTCATATTTTCTTCTATATTCATCTATAAATTCTGCATAAGGCTTTGTATATTCCGTTGTATTCCAAAGCTTCTCAAATTCCGTCAAAACAGAGCTTGCCATTTCACCTTTATTGGTAGACACAAGTTTCGTATTCCATTCCATGTTTCGTGTCAAAGCATCCTGAGTCAAATTGGAACTGCCAATGATAAAACGATACTCTTCGTTCTTTTGAAAAATATATCCCTTCGTGTGAAATCCATTCCCTGCACGTTCCGTCTGATACATCCTGAGTTCTATGTTTGAAAGACTTGCTATCGTATCCAATGCCACAGGATCACTAAAACTAAGATAATCTGTAGTTAAGATTCTACCCGGTACACCTCTTCGCTCCAATTCCTGCAACGTCTGTAGAAGTGGTGTGATACCGCCTCTTGTGATAAACGCAACACTAATTGCAAAACTATCACATCTGAGCAATTCGTCTTCAATGGCAGAGAAAACTTTCTGACCATTCTTATTATCGTTATAAATGAACTGTGGTCTATATGCTAAATTTGAGTTAAATACACTGTTTACAAAAGCTGTATTAAAACCACTATGAAGTTCTGTTATCGCATCCTCTGTCATTCCAACCTC
>JAQXQU010000183.1 GCA_029101345.1 Erysipelotrichaceae bacterium
AAAGAACCATACTCAACATATTCATACCAATCATTTGGAGGATCTTTTTTTCGTATTTCCTTGTATGCATTACTAACCTTCAAGAAATAGTTAGAAAACTTAAACAATATTACATTTTCTATTACATCCAGAGTTTCGGAAATGACAATATTCTTATGAGCAATCGATCCATTGTAATTATAATACTTACCATCAATAAACATGGCATCATCAGGGTCATCCTCCTTATGCTTTATTGCCCAGTACATAATCATTTGAAGGCCGGAGCCTTGGACCCACTGGCTTAATATCACCTGGTACCAATGCAGCAAAGCATGTTTTCCTGTTTTTTTACTTACTCTTCCTAAAGTATCAGATTCGTATTTTTCCCAATTGAATATTCTACACAAGCGCTCCAGGAATTGTCCAAGTTCTTCTCGGTTGAAGCGTCCGTTAAGAACTGCAGGAAACTCAAGGTTATTGAAGGCAATAGCTTGATACAATGATTCCACCTGATCTACAGACGTTGTGATGTCATCATCCTGAATGATACGTTCGTTGCTAAAATTTTGTTTTATTCTCTCTTTGTCACCATCATGTAATAATGGCTGGAACTCTTTTAAAACGCGGCTATTTCTATCTTTAACGATGTCGTTCATTAGAATAATTGCAAACTTGCGCATCAAGTCATAGTTATCAGCTGATTGATCGATTGGATATTTATCAATAGAAATATTGCCTTCTAAAAGAAACTCAATAATCTTTTTTTTCTGAGGCTTCGTCAGACCTTTTTGAATTGATAGTTTTTGTGGTTCAACCTCTTTTTCTAGCAACCCAATGTATTTATCGTTGTATTTTGCGGACTGCGCCACGAGGAACACATTCCCGTAAAGATTATATTCCAAGCGCCCAACACGACCGATAAGGTTTCTGAAATCTACCGGCTTCATATCGCTAAGGCCATTTCTATAATCCATAACAAACAGATTGTCTGCAGGCAAATTCACACCTTCAACAAGTGTGCTGGTACAAAACAATGCAGTAATCTTTCCTTCTTTGAAAAGCTGTTCAATGCGTTGACGTATAGATGATGGGAGATATCCGATATGATATGCAACACCTTTTGAAATCAAATCAGCAAGGTAGTAATCGTTATGTACTTCATTCTTGATTTCCTTGGATAATTCCATTAATTCCTTAGAATTAGTTTTCTGCATTCGATTAGCTGCAAAGTCCCTCGCTGCGGTAACAGTATTCCGGGTAGAAGAAAAATAGGCAATAAACTTGTTCTCTTTTCCATTCGCATCATATTGGAAGTGCAAAAGGACATCAGTTATGTCAACAAAGTCATCATTCAGGAATGTTATTGGAATTGGATTTTTTGTTCGTTCGTTATAAATACTTACTTCCCTGCTATCAAGATTGACAATAAACTTCTCCTGGGATACAGGAGAAAATGTTGTCGCCAACCTACTGGACACCAGGTTTGAAGAATCCTTGTCAGGAATTAAATCTAGGTATATTTCTGGATTCGGAACATTCGGTGAAGCAAAAATCATATTAGGCCTATGACTTCTCTCAGACAAAATCTGTGTAACCTGGTAATAGAATGGGCTGCGCTTATCCTTATCGGACAGCTTATGTGCTTCATCTATGAAAAGATAGTCCAATTTGATTTCCGGTTCATTTATCAGGAGATAAAGCAACCTTTCAGGGGTCATGATAAAAATATAATTACGATTATGTTCTTTACTCTCCAGAACAGCATCTCCAGCAGCCACAACAATATGGTAATTGTATTCGTTCAGCTTCTGCTTGAGGTCATCAACTATCTTTGAACGAACTTCATTAATGAGAGCCTTGGTAGGAACAACAATGGCATAGTTCTTTTTTGAACCTGCCAGAATATCATTCTTAATGAACATTCGCACAAGATACGACTTGCCCATGGACGTAGGACCGGAATAACTGAAATAAGGGTCTGCAAGATGGTCATATACCTTCTTCTGTGCAACCATAAATTTGTTTTCTGCGTCTGATGGAATTGTGAAATACTGTTCCTTATATGCCGCATAAATTCTGTCCAAAAGGTCCACACCATTGAAGTTGGTCTTCAGTATTTTCTTGCCTCGATAATTACAGACAGCCTCAAGGACAGAACCTCCCACGTATGAGACTCTTTCATCATCTGGATACAAGTAATGCATCAAGGTGATTATTTCTTGAGCCCACATCTTCTGAGAGTCAGAGTATCTTGGATGATTTGATTTTGAAAGTAAATCTGCATATGAAAGAACATCAACAATGGGGATATGTCGCTTACGCTTTTTCACAAACCGGAAAACTTCAAGTGAATAGTTGAACAATAGATCTTCATAAAGCCTCTTGAGGTATTCATCGTCATTAAGATCTTCGAAAAAAACCTCTCCGTATGTACGTATATTTCCACTCATTTCCTGCATCATCTCCCCAATACGCGACTCATAATCCTGCGTTTATCGATTTCTGCATCGTCAAAAGGCAGGATATAAAAATAGAAGGAATGGCCTTCCAAGCCCAGTTCTGATATTCTTTTTTTTATAAATGGAAGATATGCATTTATATCATCGTCTATTTTATTTTCGATGGAATCAAGGTAATCATTATCAGAACGGCTTTTATCCAGACCGACAGTATATCCCAGGAATATTCCGAATGCAGTACTCCTTACAATGCTCTTCCCCGGACTGGGCTTAATATATTCAGTGATTGCAGGTATGGCAGGATCGTCACTCGGTAGTTCAAATATGGATTCCCTCACGAGCTGGACTTCCTGGCAAGTATGGTCATTTATTCTTGCGATCTGATCAAATGCGTCCTCAACCGCATCTCCTAAATCTCCTGTGATATTTGAAGAACCAAAAACAAGTTCGTATCGGATCCTCTCTCCTTCCGGGTTAAGTATTTTCAGATGAACTCCATTCGTAAAACTGCTGGATTTCAACTCTACTTTACTATATATTTTGGGTGCGCCTAATACGGATTCCAAAAAAACGTACAGTAGCAATTCACTGAGTTCATTTCCTGTTCCTGTCTCATCGACTACACCTTTCTTTCGAAGGACATCCAGGGCGTCTAAGGTAACAAGATAATCCTCATCCTCGTCATGGTACCTGATTATTCTTGAACGATTGAACACATAAAGACCTATATTGTTCTTTAGAAACTTCAGAAGATCTTCGATTTCAAAATGATTATCAATAACAGAAGAAAGACGAAAAAGACGAAGTTCTTCATTTGCGTTAACACCGATATGCCCCGTGCAGGTTATCTCAGTAAAAACATCAGCAAATTTATTATCCTTGATTGTCTTTTCAAGTTTTGAGTCCATTTTGTTCCCCCCAACAAGCATCATCCACTATTTTTCTTAAAGTTCTCTGCCTGCTCCATGACCTTTTCGAAGACTTCTTCATCCCATTCAGGCGGATAGCCATTATGGTAAAGTAGAATAGTCAAATCCATGTTAAGCTGACTTTTTATATCATCCCTTGTCGCCCAATCCGCAAACTGTGACTTGTCATCCACGAGCTCTTTTATTTTCTTTGCCAATATAAGGCATTTTGATTCTTCATAAGGGAACCCGTGGTCGTCACGAACCTTGACGAGAATGTCGTAGAACGACTTCTCTTCGTAAGAAATGCCCATCTGTTCAAATGAAGACTTATCTGCCTTAAGGTCGTTAAAAATCTTTATCAGCTGTTCTGAAAGATCATTTACAAAGTCAGCGACAACCTCACTGGTAAAAACCAATTTGTCGCGATTATTGTAGGATTCCACAACTTCCCTCAGTCGTTCATCAAACTCGATGGCTTTTACCTTGTTTGTGTGTCCATAAGCGGTAATTGCCTTTTTAATTAGCTTAAGAAGAGCATTAAACTTTGTAATAGGAAGATTTACTTTATCCAGTTCCTCCAAGAAATCATCGCTGAATAAATCAACAGATTTATGTTCATCCACTATATTTTCAATGCCAGTGCAGGTTATGGCATTACGTACCATCTCTTCAACAACACTGTTCATTACTTCTGCATCCGGTGCATCACCCTTGGTCTGCTTGTAAACTATGGAGCGAATAGCCATATAGAACTGAGCTGAGGCTGTTTCCTCATCGGTAAGCTCTCCGGATGGATAGCAAATCTGATAAGCACTCTTCATTCGCCGAGAAAGCCCCATAAATCGACTTTCTATACTCTTTTTTTGCTGGACATACTCTGCTGCCAAATTCAAACAGTTCAGTCGTTCCAGCGGCTCTCCAAAGAAGAACTTCGTGGCATCAAATTCGCACATAAGTTCATTCAATAAAGCAAGATGATTACGGAAGATATCCAGAGATGCTTGTATTTCATCAATCGGACTTTCCTGAGGACTTCCATATCGCTTTATTGCTTCCATCATATCGTTTTTAATTCCGATATAATCTACAACAAGTCCTTTATCTTTGCCGTCAAATACACGGTTAACACGAGATATAGTCTGGATTAGGGTATGCTTCTGGAGTGGCTTGTCAATATACATTACTGCAAGTGAAGGCAC
>JAQXQU010000184.1 GCA_029101345.1 Erysipelotrichaceae bacterium
TCTTCTTTTCTGCAAGATTAGTTTCAAGTCGTTTCAACTTAGCCGCAATGTTCATCGCTTGATTTGCAACCTTTTTATCTGATTTCATTTCTTTTAGATAAGCGGTATATGATTTTTCCGCAAATGACTCAGTAAACTCAACTAATTTGTCAAACTTTCGAATATCTGAAAGCTTATCAACCAATTCTTTCAAGGCCGTAGGGCCATCGAAAACCTTCAATTCAGATTCTCCTTTAAACATACTGAATCGTTGAATAAAAGCCTCATAGCAACGATTTATCAACAACTTTCCATCCACTCGTTCACGCTCTGCCCCATGTGTCTCATAGGCACGATAAACAACTGCACCCGTCTTGAATACATTCATACCCACACGTTCTACCGTAAAAGATTTCTCTACAGACTTTTCGCCATCATGCTCAAAAGCCATGAAAACCGATACCTCTTCCCGATCTCCTACGTTCATCTCAGACTTACGCATCTCTGAAAAATGCTCAATGAATCCATTGTCCAAAGATGTATTAAAAAGCCACTGAAGAGCCTCAAAAAAAGTTGTCTTTCCATCACCATTGTCACCCAAGATAAGCGTCAATCCATCTGAAAATTCAAACTGATTGTCATTTCCATAGTAACTACGGAAGTTATTGATTCTTATTTCTTTAATAATCATACGTTATCCAGTAAGTATTTGTTGATTTCTTTCCAAAGTTCCCTCTCTGTTGCGTTTTCCGACGTACGTTTAATGATCTGAGCTACAACATTGATCACAAGATTATCAGAGTCCAATGCCTCATAAATAGTTCCTAAATCAGCAGCCGTATAGTTGCCGAACTTCATCAAACGTTCATCAAGCAAGACTGCTTGAAGCATTTTCTCGTTGTTCGTAATGTAAGCCATAACTAAAACAATGGTAAATTATAATAGGTTAATATCTCTTCCAACTCTGTGTATGCAAAGTCCGCATTCTCCGAAAGGGTAGCAAAATTTCGTACTCGATTAATCTCACTTTTCAATAAGCTACGTTCCATCTTGTAATTCTCTGCCCATTCATTAATTTCCGGAACCACAACCAAATCATGGATAATCGCAAAACGCTTTTCTGGATGCATTCTCAAAATACGTCCTCGACGTTGAATGAACTGACGGGGATTCCCTGTACTCGCACAAAAGATCGCTAACTCACTCCGAGGAACATCCACCCCTTCATCCAGGCACTTCATAGAGGCCAACACTTCCAAGTCTCCCTTTGCGAAAGCAGATAACATTTCATCACGCTCCTTAATGCCTGACACAAATTTTCTGACGGTTGTTGTTTCGCTAATCTCACGAACGATTTGTGTGTATCGATCTATCAAATGATCCGATTCCTCATCCAAAGGAAGCATCTCCAATGAATCAAACAAATCTGCTGTTTCATCATCAGGTTTGCAGCCTTCAGGCACATAGATCAAAGTGTATTTCAAATGACCTTTTTCTATATATCTATTCCGAAGAATTCTCTTGAAAACCTCCTCCTTATTTTTGGCTTTATGGATGATACGTTTCCGCTTTAACAATAAACTCACTAAAATTTCATCTGCATGAGGAAAAGAATCACTATTAAAATTGTAAAATTTGGCCAATTTGACGGAAATCCGCATGTATTCGGACATTTCATCTTCTGTCAAACGTACAAGATGCGGATAGTAATAATACCGACAAAGATACCCATTATCTATCGCATCTCGCATAGAATACTCAAATGTGTAATGATCCTCTGCACCAAAAAATCTCAGAAGCTCCTTTTGCCCACGTTCATCAAACCGCCTTTCAGGCGTAGCCGACAATCCAATGCGACGAAGAAACTTTACACCTTCTAATCGATCTAAGATCCGACTTGCTCCCATATTATGAGCCTCGTCTGCAATGAATAATATCTGTTTTGTCGCTTTCTTAGTGAAACTTACAAGTTCTTTGAAAGATCTTTCACGGGCAAAAGCTGCATAGGTTGAAATGATTATATACGAAGGCTCTATTTGGGAACAGTTAAATTCCTCTTTGGATTTGATATAATCCAAATCATCCTTCCATAAATGATTCTTCGAGCATACCTTGACAATAGTCTCAAAATTAAACTTCTTACACTCATGTTCCCATTGATCAACAAGTGTCACAGTAGGGACAAGAATCACAGCTTTGTAGAAACCAAACTTATTGTATATATTCAATAGACAGTTAAGAGCCGTGAGTGTTTTCCCAGTTCCAGTAGCCATCACAAATAGCCCTTTCTGCCGATTATTCTTCCAATTCTCATAAGCCTGTTGTTGATAATCTCTCGGTTTCCCATAAGGGAATGCAGGGCTATTCACCGAAACCATTTCATTAGCTCTTCTTTGAATCGCTTCAATCTTTTTGCAAACCGACGCATGTGTTCTCTGGAGTACACGCACTATACTCTCTGGCAATTCCAAATTACATTGTTCTACGATCAATTTACGTTCTTCTTCAAGCAATACAACAATATCCTTCTTCTCAAATGTCTCAGTAATCTGATTAGTCACTTGAATTGCATCTACGTAGGAAACTGTTTCATCTTTGCCGTCAAAAGTCCACTCAAAATCTTTCGCAATGTCATCCACGCGAAGAAGATCACTTCGCCCATCCCAATCACAAAACGCAGAAATACTCTCATGATTTGCCAATAGAGCTGTCCGAGAGAAATTGCACGAACCATCAAAAGCAACCCGATTCAGGCCATCATAGAAAACTCCGATTTTACTGTGTGATATGCCGTTTGTATCATTTGGCTTTATAATTCTCACTTCAAGCCGATCATTTCTGATTAACCAAGCCAAACAATCAAAGAAATGCCTGTCTCGTGCTGATAGAGTATCCTTGATCTCTTTTAGATTGGAAAGATCGAATATCTGTCCAATAAATGTGTTGGATTGTCCTTTAACAATCACAGATTTATCCTCAGCAGAAAGAATGTCATTAATAACCATGCGCATTCTTCCGCCATTATACAGAAATATCGCAAAACCTTCTGACAAAATTTGAATGGCAGAAGAGGAAAAGAAGCCAAGTTTCAAATCAAATTGTGTTGCATTACACAATGATTCGGAGAAGAAACCTATTGGCTCCCATTTTGTCCGAGATTTGAACCTCCTACTTTCCGGCCATATCACATCACCTTTCAACATATCCCATCAAATGAAGCAGTTCGCACACAGGATCTCATCACCAAACAAATCGGCCAAAGTGGAGCCTTTCTGTTTTGCTACCAATTCTTCTTGACGTTTGATTGCATCAAGTTTGATCTTACGGATACGCTCCGGCTTGATCAAATCAGCCAAACTCTCACCCTGATTCCATGTATATCCATCCTTTTCAAATGCCATCGCTTTCGCATACAAGTCAGGATGCTGCTCATAAAGCCATATCCACTCTATTTTTTGCTGGAAAAAGCAAAAATAACAACCGGATCGACTTCTGCTATAATAACCAATCTTACCATCCACATGAAAAGGGATCTCATCATAATAAGCAGGTACACCAACACCACTCTCTCGAAGCAAACGGAAAATATCCTCTTTCACCAATACATCTTCATTGTCTAACAAAGAGAAATGGTCCAGTTTTCCCACAGGATAATCTGTAGTTTTAAGATATTGAAAGACGGCATGATTAAAGAGTTTGACATCGATATCTAACAAAGCATTCAACTTCTTCGAATAAAAAAAATCTTTGCTGATAGATCTTTTCAGAATTTCCGAAACTTTCTGCTTATGTTCTTCGGGACATAGACGATCATAAATATCCATCAACTGTTCTTGTTGATCATTATGGAGAACTTTCTGAATCACATCAATACTCCAGATGTTCCTCCGAAACGGAAAGACCGCTTGAATATTTGGTTTTGAGGATATATAACCCTCTCGATCTTCATCTCCTCGAATACCCACATAGGAAACCGCATAGTCATCTCCCACATATTTCTCGAACTCTGCCAGTTTCATTTTCTGCGTACACCATCTCGCTTGCGGAGAAGGCAAAAAACCACCTGCCGCTTTTAGGAAATGCTCAAAAGGAGTAGCCTCATGCGAACCTTGCGCTGCTCTCAATCGTATGATCTTACCCAAGTAAGCCTCCAATCTATTGATTAAAAGCTCTGTTTCAGCCAGCTCACAACCAGTGTCCGAATTATAGTATTCAATCTTTAAGTCTGGATATGTCTGTCTCAAATAGATAGCTAAAGCAGCACTATCTTTACCGCCTGAAATGCCTAATATGTGTCTGACTTGATTCATAGCATACGTTTTTTTAGTAAACACGACAAAGTATAAACATCCAAATTATTATCACCAGACAACAATTTCTCAATCTTTTGTGCTAATTCTTCAGCCTTTTGTTGTTCCACAGGATTCACTTGATATTTAATGGATTGAGAAAGAATAGCTTGTCGCTCACATTCCTTAAACAAGAATATCAGATTATCAATCAAAGCATCCTCTTCCTCATCCCTCAACTGTTCCAAAGGGTGATCCAGAATAACATAACATATGGATTGATACCATTCCTGTCTGTCATCAAAGTTCGTCATCACATGATTGAAAAAGTCCAACTGTTTTTCCGTCAGCAAACAAGTTTTAACATGGGAAAACCGTTGATGTATCTCCACTATATACTCCTCATAGGGATACTCT
>JAQXQU010000185.1 GCA_029101345.1 Erysipelotrichaceae bacterium
CCTTGCTACTGGCAGGTTGTGGATCAAAGGAAAAGTCCGCGTTAAGAGAATATGAAGAGTATTCCCGTCCTATGTGTGAAATGCCTGAAGCATTAGCGACAAATGAAGATTTCCGCAATGCCTGGAAATGCGTTGCCCTTAAAGCTACTGAAGGTGGTGGCAGCTATAATGGCATTCCTTTATTGGCATTAACCAGCAAGAGAATGGAAGAGGAACTGAGGGAAAATGGCTATTCGCCAACGGTAAAGGGCTATACCTTTTCTGTTTCAAACAGCGATTATCTTCTGGAAGCCAAGAAAAACATCAGTGATGATAAAGACTATATCAAAAGCATCTGGCTCCAATATTTGCAAATGGATGAGGATGATTTCGACTCTTCAATTGTCAATCAGCTAAGTGAGGAGGCAAGTCTCGGCATTTCCAAGGAGATTTTTGGCAAGACTGCCGATGAACTGTTTATCAAGCTTGGCATCAGCTACGAAATGATGGAGTGGCTGCTTAATAGAGAAAATGCCAGCGAATACTTCTATGATCAGGATCAGACTTTTTGGGCTATCAGTTATCTGCAGGACTCTAAAACCACTAGTAGCGGTGAAACAAAATACTCCTTTGCTTTAAGCCTCTCATATTCAGCCCTGGATGTTGAAGAAAGGATCTATATTGGTTTTGATCTTGACCATGTCAGAACCATTGAGTATTCCATCAGTGAAACTCTGCCTGCTGAGATTAATAGGCGGGCTCAGGATTATGAGGACTGGCTACAAAAAGAAGCCATTAATCAATAAGCATAAAAAAGGCAGATGCCTTTCTTCGATGAAGAATGATATCTGCCTTTTCTTTTATGTTCTTATCAAATCCACTTGCTTAAGATCTTAGCTAATGCATTCAAATCCAATGGCTTGGCAATATGTTCATTCATGCCAGCTGCCTTGGCAGCCTGAACATCTTCAACAAAGGCATTGGCAGTCATGGCAATGATTGGCACTTGATGGCAATAATTGCGATTCATAGCCCGGATAGCCCTAGTAGCATCATAGCCATTCATTCTTGGCATCTGGATATCCATGAAGATGAAATCATAATAGCCATCAGCACATTCCGATATCTTATCAACAGCCTCAACGCCATCTCCAGCATGTTCAATATTCAGGCCAGTTATTGCCAATAATTCCTTGGCAATTTCAGCATTGAGCTCATTATCTTCCACTAGGAGTGCCCTTTTTCCCTTAAGATCGATGGCATCCAAACCCACAAATGGCCTACCCTGTTCAATGTTATCCTTGCTTGCTACAAGCGAGTTGAAGGTTTTGACAAGTCTTGAGCGGAAAAGCGGCTTGCTGATAAAGGCATTGGCACCTGCCGATCTCGCTTCCTGTTCAATATCAGACCAATCATAAGCCGAAATGATAATGATTGGGACATCCTTGCCAACTGCTTTGCGAATAGCCTTAGTGGTAGCTATTCCATCCATTTCCGGCATCTTCCAGTCAATGATGCAGGCAAAATAGTCACGTTTCAAATGATGCTTCTGCACAACTTCTGCTACTGCCTCTTCGCCCGATGAAACGCCTTTGGCTTTCATACCCAAATCATCAAGCATCAGGCAGCAGGAATTCAAACTGTTTTCATCATCATCAGCTACCAGGATATCCAGATTGATAAACTTGTCATAATTGATTGTTTCCTTGTCCTGCAGTTTGAGGTAGATGGTAACAGTAAAACAAGAACCAACTCCAGGTTTGCTTTCAACTTTGATGTCACCACCCATCATTCGGACTATATTACGGCTGATTGACATACCCAAACCAGTTCCTTGAACCTTGTTTGTATAGCTGTTTGCATCTCTTGCAAATGGCTCAAAGATCCTTCTTTGGAATTCTTCACTCATGCCAATGCCATTATCTTCAAAGACGACTTCGTAGCAGCCTAAGCGTGGTTGATTGCATGGCTTTTCAGTAATGGAGAGATTGATTTTTCCACCATCTGGCGTATATTTGACTG
Organism: Erysipelotrichaceae bacterium; assembly: GCA_029101345.1. Taxonomy (GTDB): domain Bacteria; phylum Bacillota_I; class Bacilli_A; order Erysipelotrichales; family Erysipelotrichaceae; genus Colivicinus. Next base: position 2,002 of record JAQXQU010000185.1, read on the forward strand.
CATTGCTCATCAAATTAGTGAAGACCTGCTGAATGCGCAAGCTGTCACCAATTACCGCTTCATGCTTGACACCCGTGATATTGACTGATAGTTCATGATGATGTCTTTGCACCTCAGAATTAGTCATGGATAGCAGATTATCAATGAGATCAGATAGATTGAATTCCTCTTCAATGAGATCTACCTTGCCTGATTCAATCTTGCTCATATCCAGGACTTCATTAATCAGGCTTAACAGATGCTTGCTCGCCTGTGTTGTCTTCTTCAGACAATCCTGCACTCTTTCCTTATCATCAATATGAGCAGCTGCAATTGCTGTCATACCAATAATGCCATTCATCGGAGTCCTAATGTCATGGGACATATGGGACAGAAAGTCTGTCTTGGCCTTGCTGGCAGCTTCAGCCGCATCAAAAGCTGCTTGCAGAGCAATTTCCTGCTGACGTTCC
>JAQXQU010000186.1 GCA_029101345.1 Erysipelotrichaceae bacterium
AGATGTTTGAAGATAATAAAGACACTTGCTGTGCTGTATTTATTGGAGGCATGGAAGGAATAATTGATGAAGCAGAGAAAATATCATCTCTGTGTCCAGGAATAAAAATGCTCCCAATGGCAAGTACTGGCTGTGCTTCTGCTAAAGTTTATCAAGATATGGGTATCAACAATGCTGATATGAAATCTAACTATGTATTTCTGTCAGCATTTAGAAAACTATTAGAACCATTTAAAGATATTTGATTATGGCAGAAAAACATAACGTATTCATTAGCCATTATGGCGAGGACGAGCCTCATTTGGATAGATTACGTGAAAGACTGCATACAATAGGTTGTGAAGTCCGTAACTCTTCAATTGAGAAGAAGAATTATCGCAAAGACAAAGTAGAGGATGCGACAATTGCCGCAGAGTTACGATCGCATATTAATTGGGCAGGTACTTTCATTGTTATGATAGGAGAACATACTTACGAACGTCCTTGGGTAAATTATGAGATCAGATATGCTGCACGCCAAGGCAAAACAATTGTCGGCATTTATGAATATGGATGCAAGGATAGCGTGGAACTTCCTGAGGCTTATAAAAGATATGGAGGAAGTCCTCTTGGATGGAATTCATTAGAAAAGCTGGATGACATTATCAGAGGTCAGGTTCCTGCCCCAGAAGCTCCAGACAGTTCTCCTGCTGGTCCAATTTTTAATATAATTAGAATAGTTTGCAAATAATATGAATTGTTTTAGATATAAATTAGAACATGACTATGGATTTGCACCTAATCCATTTCATGGCACCTTGTCGCTTGCGACTTGCAAAGGTAATATTCGTAATAATAATCACATTCAAATCGGGGATTGGATAATAGGTTTAGGAAGTGTAGCTATGGGAAACCTAAACCACCTTCTATTTGCTATGAAATTAGAAGAAAAAATAACCTTCGATGACTATTGGGAAGATATTCGGTTTCAGAACAAAAAGCCCATCCTTAATGGTACATTAGTGCAAATTTATGGGGATAATGTCTATCATACAAATCCCGAAACCGGAGACGTAATTCAAGAAAACTGTGCACATAGCAATGAAGATGGAACGGTTAACAAGCGACATTTTGATCGAGATGTTGCTGGCAAATATGTTCTTCTTTCAAAGAATTTCTATTATTTTGGAGACCATGCCCCTTTAATCCCTGAAAGGTTCGCGTATATTTATGATGTTGCAAGAAGTTTAAAATTTAGGGATTTGGCAGGAAAGGATGAACAGATTCAATCTTTTATCGATTGGATTGTCTCAAATTACACAATCGGAATACACGGTGATCCATGTAATTGGAAAGAATATAAATTACCAGAGATGGACGTATATGAAGAATAATAATATCATCCCCAATGATGATGTACTTAAATATTACTTTTACTTTATGCAAGAACGTATGAATATGTTCTGGCGAAAAGTAGATGGAAAGAGACATAAAGAATGGACTGAAGACGTTATTCTGAAAACTTATAAATTCACAAATGTGTACAGAGCGTCCGACAGGGTCAGCCAATATCTTATTAAGAATGTCATTTATAAAGATATTAATCTTTACTCTCCTAAGGATATCTTGTTAAGAATCATTGTTTTTAAGATCTTCAACAAAATCGAAACCTGGGAATACCTTCTTCAAAATAATCAGAGTATAACGATTGATCTTTTTGATCCTCACAAGATAAGTTTATTGCTATCAAAGCGACAAGTCGATTTTCCAATATACAGTAATGCTTACATGATGACTGGAAGCCATAGGGACTATGATTATTTGCCAACGAAGCATGAGAAATGGCTTACAATGGTAAAAAATGAAATGATAGACGGAGGCGCATTTGATGACATACTGAATGCAGACTCTCTTGAGATGGTTTACAACAGGCTATTGACATGTTCATTTCTAGGTGGTTTTTTGGCTTATCAATATACTATAGACTTAAACTATAGTCCATATTTAAACTTTAGTGAGAACTCATTTGTTAAAGCAGGTATAGGTGCTATAAGAGGAATAAAAAAATGTTTTGAAAGCTACGGTACATGCTATGAAGACGCCATACGATATGTACAAGATAATTTTTCTGAATTACAGAGCAAATATGGCTATAACTCATTCATACCACTCCCAGGTCATCCTCCAACTCTTATAGACTTCCAAAACTGTTTTTGCGAAACAGACAAATACCTTCGGGCAAAGATGCCAGATTTAAAGGTTGACAATGTGCGCATAAAGCAGAAGT
>JAQXQU010000187.1 GCA_029101345.1 Erysipelotrichaceae bacterium
GGAGAATAATATGGAATATACAGACAAAGAATATTGCTTGGAGGTGTGGGGCGACTATGCTTGCTTCACCCGACCGGAACTGAAAGTGGAGCGAGTGAGTTACGACGTTATTACACCGTCGGCTGCCCGAGCCATTTTCGAAGCCATCTTGTTCAAGAAATATGCAATGAGATGGCAAGTGACAAAGATTGAAATGCTGAAACCTATAAAATGGGCTTCCGTAAGAAGAAACGAAGTGGGTGCTACGGCAAGTACCAAAAGTGCAGGTATATATATTGAAGATAAGCGTCAACAGAAGAACACACTTCTTCTCAAAGATGTGAAGTACCGCATTTGGGCAAAGCTGGTGTTTATCCCTGTCAGCGAACGTCCAAAAGAAGCTTTTGCAAAACACAAGCCTGGTGCCGATGAGAATCCGATGAAGTATTATCAGATGTTCGAGCGTAGAGCAACCCAAGGCCAATGCTTTACCCAGCCTTATCTTGGCACACGTGAGTTTTCAGCATCCTTCCGGCTTGTGGATCCCGGCAGTGAGGACTTAACCCCAGCGTTGTCTGCTGATCAAGGAGGCAATCGTGACCTTGGCATCATGCTGTATGATATGGATTTCTCCAATCCCAAGGACATCCAAGCTATGTTCTACAGGGCAGAGATGAAAGAAGGCGTTATTATTGTACCACCATTAGATAGTGAGGAGATACTGCGATGATACTAAAGGCATTATATGATTATTATAATAGGTGCGACAACTTGCCAGCAAAAGGAATGGAAGAGAAAGAAATAGGCTTTCTTATAGTGTTGTCACCAGAAGGACAATTCTTGCGATTTGAGGATTGCAGGACAGGAAAAGACCATGCCCGTGTATATCTTGTAAAGAAACATGTAGGCCGCTCAAGCGCCGCAGTTGCAAATTATCTTTATGACAACAGCGCTTATGTGTTAGGATACTCAGAGAAGAGCAACGGCAAGGAACAGCTATACTTTGACACGTTTAAAGCAAAGGTAGAATCAATAGCGGACGTATATCCTGATAATAAAGATATAATTGCTATAAGAAAATTCTACAATAACAGTCGAGAAACGATTCTTGGCTTGGTTTCTCAGGATGTATTGTGGGAAGACATCAAGAAAAACTTGTCAAAGAAATATTCAACCTTCTCTTTCAGAATTGAAGGAGACTTGAAGATAGTGGCAGAAAAGAAAGAGATACTTCATTTAGAAGACTGCGAAGATGAGCCAAGAGTAGATAGCCTATGTTTAATATTGGGAAAACATGGGCCATCGGTTGATACGACAACTGCAACAATGATACCAGGAAGTCAGGCAACAGCAAAACTAGTCGCTTTCCAAGTAAACTCGGGGTATGACTCATACGGCAAAACGAAATGCGGTAATGCTCCTATCTCAGAAGAAGCAGAGTTTGCCTACACTACAGCCTTAAACTCGATGTTGCAGAAAGGTTCTCGCAACAAGTTTATGCTTGGCTCGCGCACATTTGTTTTCTGGGCTTCCAATAACAATGAGGCCTCAATGGAAACAGAGGAGAGTCTGTTTGAACTGCTTGGATTTTCGGAAGATGCAAATGATGACCCAAATGCCAAGATTATGAAAGTGAGAAGGGTGTTTGAGTCCATCTATTCCGGAGTGTTGAAAACAGGACTTGATGACAAGTTTTATATTCTTGGTCTTGCTCCAAATTCCGCTCGCATCGCTGTGGTATATTGGTCGGAAACTACATTGAAGGATTTTGCGGAAAAGATACTCAAGCATTTCAGCGATATGGAGATACACGACACAAGAAAAGACAAGAAGCCATATATGGGTATTAGGGAGATAATCTCTTCTGTCACCCTCGGAGGGAAAATGTCGGATGCAACTCCTAATCTTCCCGAAGCTGTAGTGAAGAGCATCTTCCAAGGTTTACCATATCCAGCAACACTATACTCTGCTTGTTTACGTAGAATCAGGGCTGAGCAGAAGCTGACTATTACACGAGCAGCCATCATCAAGGCATATCTGAACAGACAAAGTAATAACAACAAAAAGATAGATATTATGTTAGACAAAGACAACAACAACCAAGGTTACCTATGTGGTCGCCTGTTTGCAGTACTGGATAAAATTCAGGAAGA
>JAQXQU010000188.1 GCA_029101345.1 Erysipelotrichaceae bacterium
AAAATCAAGAATTCTTAAAGAGAATCCTCACTATGATTGTTCGATTATTTGAAGGTTATCAAGCAGCAGAATATCTGAGCTGCTAAGAGATTATTTGAATTTAAAACATTTACCAAGCGCGTAGCCTATGGCATAAATCCAGTATTTGGCTGCACGCTGTTTTTATGGAAAGGAACGTGATACTAATGAAAACAACTAATCAGAATTTGGGGTCTGAGCGAATTGAAAAGCTTATGAGGCAATATGCTGTTCCCTGCATTATCTCTCTTCTAGTGGGTGCACTATATAACATAGTTGACCAGATCTTTATTGCCAATGCGAGCTATCTAGGCTCCTATGGAAATGCTGCCAATACTGTTGTATTCCCTTTGACTATCGTGGCCCTGGCTATTGCGGTGATGATCGGTGATGGATGTTGTGCCTTTGTCAGCATCAGCTTGGGAAAAGAGGATATCAATACGGCCAGATGTAGTGTTGGCAATTCCGTAATTATGGCTGTGACCAGTGGACTTTTGCTCACTGCAGTATATTTGTTTTTTTCGGATTCCATTATTACTCTCTTTGGTGGAACTGTTAATATTGAAACATTCCACCATTCTCAGGAATATTTCTTCTACATCACATTGGGAATACCTTTTTATATGTTTGGTCAGGCAATGAATCCTATCATCCGAGCAGACGGTAATCCCAAGTTTGCGATGATCTCTACACTTGTTGGTGCAGCAATCAATATTATTCTTGATCCCATCTTCATATTTCTCTTCCATTGGGGCATGATGGGAGCCGCTGTGGCAACTGTTATTGGACAAGTTGTAACTGCTATTCTTTCACTTTGGTATCTGTGCAATATGAAGGTCATCAAGCCTGAAAAATTCCACTACCGTTTGAAATTTGAAGTCTGTGGCAGAACTCTGGTCCTTGGCATTACAAGTTTCCTGTCCCAGATCAGTCTTGTAGCATCAATGGCTGCCATCAACAATATGATTCGCAAATATGGTGCAATGGACGCTATCTTCTCTTTGGAACAATACGCTCAGATTCCGATGGCAGTAGTTGGTATTGTTATGAAGTTCTTCCAGATTGTCATTTCCATCGTAGTAGGTATGGCAGCCGGTTGTATTCCAATTGTTGGTTTCAATATGGGTGCCGGAAAACGTGACCGTGTTAAGGAGCTTTTTACAAAACTTCTAATTAATGAAGCTCTTGTTGGTTTGATTGCACTGATTCTGGTTGAATTTTACCCACAGCAGCTTATTGGCATTTTCGGTGCTGCAAATGAAAGTGTCTACTATACGAATTTTGCCATTAAAGCTTTCCGTACTTACTTATGCATGATGATTTTTGCTTGTGTTAACAAAGCTTGTTTCATTTTCCTGCAGGCTATGGGCAAGGCTGTGGCATCTACTGTGCTTTCCATGATTCGTGAAATTGTATTTGGCGTTGGCTTTGCATTGCTTCTGCCAATATTCTTTGGACTCGATGGTGTGCTTTATTCTATGCCAGTTTCTGATTTATTGACCTTCCTGATTGCATTGCTTCTGATTATTGTCACTTATCGGGAACTGAATAAAGGGGCATTAAGCCATGAAAGATAGAATTGTTAGTAAAAACTTTACTATTGCAATACTATAAATACATCGAAAAATTATACTCTAAGACATATGATCATAAATCTTCCGATAATAACCAGGTGTGAGAATTCCAAAAGGTTTATTTGGAAATAGAATAATATGTCCTAAAGAAATGTTGTACAGCCTTTTCTTAATCACTTCTTTGGTTTACCACTAAATATCTTTGAATATCAATTTAATTCCATCACAGAATGAATCAGAACGGATGATTGTTTGGAGTCAGTAATGACAAAATGCCACTTGATATCCATGTGTCTGATGGATGATAAGCGTTCAATATGATTTACTGATTTTCAACTTGTTTATTCCAGCTAAATAAAAGCGATCTGATTGTCAAAGCATTTAATTTATAAATGTCCTGCTTTATGAATAAATACCTATTGTATAAGACAGTTATTTTATAATTGCTTTTGGTGATGTGCCGATTATTAAGTGGCTAGAATGATTATTGACATCAATAATCAGATAGTGCTATCCAAATAATAGGAAAACATGTCATTGTTATTGTTATTGAAATTGATGAGCTTATGACAGAATTGACATAATCAGAGAGTAAGTAAGGAGAGAGTTAAATCAAATGGAATTTATACAAGTCACAAAAGAGAATTTAGAGAAGGAACATATCTGCTGTGCTATTTCCAATAATAAAGACGTTCAAGTTTCATCAAAAAAGTCCTGGCTAGCTGAAAGGTTTGATGAAGGCCTTGTTTTTCTGAAAAGTGTGGAGCGTGGAAAGTGCTTTATTGAATATATTCCTGCAGAGTTTGCATGGAATCCAATAGATGCAGATGGGTACATGTATATTGATTGTCTTTGGGTTGCAGGATCTTTTAAGGGACATGGATATGCAAGCGAATTGCTTAATATGTGTATAGAGGATAGTAAAAAGAAAGGGAAAAAGGGGCTCTGCATTCTAGCATGCGGGAAAAAGAAACCTTTCCTTGCAGATCCCAAGTTTTTAAGATATAAAGGATTTGAACCATGTGATGAAGCGGATAATGGGGTACAGCTTTGGTATCTGTCATTTGAAAAAGAATCTGGGAAGCCAAGACTGAAAGAAATTGCCAAACATCCGAATATTGATGAAAAAGGCTATGTCCTTTTCTATACTTCTCAGTGTCCTTTTAATGCAAAATATGTTCCTGTCTTGGAAAATCTTGCAAAAGAAAAAGATATTGAATTCAAGGCGATTCAGATCAAGAGCAGAGAAGAAGCGCAGAATGTGCCTACACCAATTACTACATATGCATTGTTTTATGATGGCAAGTATCTTACAAATGAACAGATGAATGATAAAAGATTTCTTAAATTAATAGCAAAATAAGATAAATCTGATTTTTTGCTAATAATCTTGAAGCAAACCTGAACTATGACAAAACTCTACATCAAAATATAACGCTTGTATCATGCTGAGTTTGCTTTTTCTGGATTGAAATCGGTTATTTATCAATTAAGCAAGCCACATTGAATTCAGCCAATGTGGCTTTCTTGCATCTTCAAGGATGAAATATGCATTTTATAAATCTTGGATTGCTGATGAAGATTGCCATTGCCTGTTCAGAAAACAAAGAGAAAAATCCGTAAGTGTATGGGTGAGGGTTTTGAACTGCAAAAATGAAAATCATGACAGAAAGTCCAACACTTGATGGATTTCTGATGATAATGATATCTTTGAATATATTTTCTTCTGTATGAATTTCCTATGATAACAGTCAAAAATGCTTTATCTTTAATGCTTAGGCAAATGGTGCTATATTTTAGATAAACATGCCGGTATCTTATATGAACAAGACAAACGATATACTCATCTGCATATTCAAACTCATATTAATTGAATTCTCTGCTACAATGCTTGGCATGGTTTTTGCCAATTTGGGTTTTCCTGAGACCAATGTTGTTGTCATTTATCTATTAGCTGTCCTTTTGACTGCTAGATTTACTGGTGGCTATTATTATGGCATTCTCTCGGCAATCTTTTCGATGTTGGCC
>JAQXQU010000189.1 GCA_029101345.1 Erysipelotrichaceae bacterium
TATTGTTTACTAACAGCGAAAAGAAACTGCTCGGTGGTGGGTACTTTACCATCATCCGAGAGGAAGAGAAATTCATTGAAGTCAAATCAAGAAACACAGGTCATTGTTGGATGATTTTCAAAAAGACTTATGACCAAGATAGGCCTGTAGTGCTTTTTCACAAGCACGGAAAGACTGATGCTTGGTATCACGAGCATAAGCGTGGCTGGATGGTTGAGGAGATGGTCAAGGAAATAAAAAAGCACGATAAGTATGTGATAGCACACCCAAACTATCTGAAACAGAAAAGATATGGTCATAAACATGCGTAGAATCGTTTTCTGATGGGTTTGGGGTGACGAGAGTATAAATTAATAGCAAAAAGCGTTAGAGGGTCAATTTGAGCCTTTTGGAAAGGAGAATCTATGAGTTTTAAGAAAGACAGAAGAGCGAAGGTGTATGAGGCATACGTGCCGGGAAAGAGAGAAGGATATTATGGAGTGACATCTTACAAGACAGTTCCGCAGATAAAGCTGACGGGGCAGTGGTTGGAGAAGTTGGGGTTCACTCCGGGGGCAGAGATGCGTATCGAGTGTTCCGGCGGACGGCTCGTCATAACCAGGGCAGATGAAGTGATAGTGTAATAAGAGGGATTGTTTGAAAACATACTTGCAATTTATCTGATGTAGAGTGATATATGTCATCGATAAAGGTACTTTAAGCAGTATGTTAGGAGATGATGCCCTTGATTGTGTAATATTCCTTTTGACGAATAAAACACTTGATTTTGTTCGCTAAAAAGTATAAAATAGAATCTGGCTTTTTTGGAGGTGAATTATGGAATATATGACAATTCAAGAGGCTTCAGAAAAATGGGGTATAACTTGCCGGAGAGTCCAGGTTCTTTGCGTTGAAGGAAGGATACCTAACTGCATTAAATTTGGACGTCAGTGGGCCATTCCCACAGATGTAGAAAAACCAAATGATGCAAGAATCAAAAGTGGAAAATACATTAAAGGAGACGAGCGATGAAATTATTTTCTTTCTTTTCCGGCAGCGGGTTCCTGGATTTGGGATTTGAACACAATGGTTTTGATGTTGCCTTTGTTAATGAGTTCAACCCGGAATTCTTAAGAGCTTACAGATATGCAAGAGTGCATATGGCTAATCCCATTAATCGACCTGCCTGCGGATACTATCAAGGTGATATAAATGACTTTATAAAAGACGAGAATTTGAGAAGAAACATGGCCCAAGATATGCAGTATTACAGGGCACAAGGCGAGTGGGTTGGATTTTGTGGAGGTCCGCCCTGCCCCGACTTTTCGGTGGCCGGCAAGCAAAAGGGGAGAGACGGAGACAACGGAAAACTTTCGCAGTCTTACATTGATATGATTGTGAATATGCATCCAGACTTTTTCCTATTTGAGAATGTAAAGGGACTTTGGCAGACGAAACGTCATAGAGAATTCTATGAAGAACTAAAGGTACAGTTGCATAACGCAGGTTATAAAACCACCGAGAGATTAACAAATGCATTGGAGTTTGGGGCTCCCCAAGACAGAGACAGAATACTGTTGTTTGGGGTGAGTGATAACCTTTTACCTGCAAATTGTTATGACGGAGACGAAATTACAAATTTTAACTGGGATGCATACAAGCAGTATGACCTTGATGAGGTAAAGAACAATTATCCTTGGCCAGATACGGATCCTTTCGTAGCGAATGGTCAGACACAACCGCCTCAAGGGATACCTGTTAATCTTACTGTAGAACATTGGTTTAGACAGAATAATGTTGATAACCATCCTAATGCAGGAGATTTCTTTGTTCCCAGAGCAGGTTTGGCGAGAATGCAGACTATAGAAGAAGGGGATGTTTCGAGAAAGTGCTATAAAAGAGTACATCGGTGGAGATATTCCCCGACGGCGGCTTATGGCAATAATGAAGTTCATCTGCATCCTTATAGAGCAAGAAGAATGTCGGCTGCTGATACCTTGGCAATTCAAACATTGCCTGCGGACTTTTCGTTGCCCGGAGATATGAGTTTAACTAATAAGTTCAAGACGATAGGAAACGGAGTTCCTTATGTTTTGGCGTGTGGTATTGCACAGACCATAAGGGATTACTTGAATCAAAACGTTAATCAAAATGTCGTAGGAAACCAAAACGGCCAAATAGTTGACCTGTCTAATATTGAATAAGCGTCATCAAAAAAAGCCAGCGGTGACGCTGGCTTTTTCTGTACAAAGGTTTATTTTACCAAATCTTCACAGAAGGTTTCGATAAATGCAGTAGAAACCCCTTTGAGGGTTCGTTCCTGACAGAGCCCAAGAAGTTCGCTGACCGCAGAGTAAGGAAGATATAAAGCATGAAGGTCTGCAAACTCGGGTTTGTTGACTTCTCTTGATACTTTGTCAGATAAATCATCTGGCGCAATGATTATAAAACGCATATCGGCAAGAGGAGGGAGAGTTTTCTTGAAGTTACTCATCCTTGTTAACCCGGAAGTTACTCCAGTACTATTTTCGACTTCGAACATAGCCGGAATGCTTTTTGAGTCGAGCCATATTGCATCGATGAGACTTCCGGCCTTGGCTGCCCCGTCAAAGGCACCAACAACAGGAACTTTTGCCAAATCAGTGACAATACTGTCATGTTCGGAGAGAAGTTTCCCTTTGTACTTTGCGCCCTGATCGTTTTTGGCTATAAAGGTCTTCACACCTAAACTGCAGCCTATCTCGTATATAGCCATCTGCATATTCAGATGAATTCGCTCTTCGGTGGTATCTACGCTGCCGGAGGTAATCTCATGGGCGGGTAATTCGAGCGCGTTGTAGATGACGTTTTTGGAAGGAATTTCATTTATCTCCATATTTTTTATTTCTTTTTCAACCAACTCGCCAAGGTTATGGGGCTCGTTGGGGAGATAGATGATGTGTTTATGGCCGCTTTTGATTTTTGATTTGCCGTTGGTGATTTCGATTCGCCCAGGAAAACAATAATAAAACTGCGGAGTATGACACAACAGAGTTTCCAATGCAGAACGAGTATTGTAAGAAGCACCCAGCAGTCTATCGATATTGATAGGGGTACTTTCTGTTATAGCGTTGGCTACACGAGCGAGCATCTGTGTGGAGATGGATTGAATCTCAGCAGATTTTGGAGTTTCGCCTTTGCTTGGATCATATCTTTTGATATTGATGGGACCGCAGTTGCCCTCGATACTGTCAATAGCAACAAGTGTTTTTGTGGCACCGTGGATATATGAGAAGAATGTGCCTCTCGGAAGGGCTTTGAGAGCTGCAACTAATTCTTCGATAGTGATGCCGGAATCTGCATTAACCATATGCTTCTCCTCCTTTAATCTTAATATGTACACTTTTATAATTGAAGCATATCACAATTCCGGCTTTTGCACAATAGAAAACCCGAAAAAAATGTAAAAGAATTACAGAAAATGTCATTTTGATGTAGAAAAGAGACTAAAAAGCCGGAATTAAAAAAAGAAAGCAAAGGAAAAATCCGGCTTTTGCTATTTGGATTTAAAGAAAATGTGATATAATGACGATATACGAGATGGGAAAATTGTGTTCTGCGTATATACAGTTGTGGGTAAGCGGAGGATCAAAGGACAATGAGCAATGAGCATATTTTGGTGAGAATCGGCAAAGAACGATTCAAGCATCCTAAAGATAATGTTGTACATCTTGTTGAAGACCCGGAGGCAAATGCCCTTCTTAATGATCTGGATAATTATCCCCACGCTTATGTTTTAGCTTGCTGCATGGATAGGCAGACTAAGGCGGAGAGGGCATGGATGATTCCGTTCAAGATTAAAGAGGCTATAGGTTCTTTTGAAATGAAAGACCTTACATCCATATCGGAAAAGAAGTACAAGAAGATATTTGCGGATAACAACCTGCATCGGTTTAATGATGTTATGGCATCGGTTTTCTATAACGCTGTTCAAAGGATACATACTGTTTATCATGATGATGCCTCGGAAATATGGAAAGACAAGCCGGGGAGTGCTGAAGTGGTATATCGATTCTTGGAGTTTGATGGTGTAGGGATAAAGATTGCTACGATGGCGGCCAACATTCTTGCACGGCAATATAGGATTCCATTCTCGGATTTCTATTCAATTGATGTGTCCCCGGATGTTCATGTGAAGAGGGTTATGAACAGGATGGGACTTGTGGATGATGAGGCTGACAATGATAAGGTTATTTATAAGGCTCGTGAGTTATATCCGAAGTTTCCGGGAATAATCGATTATTCATTATGGGAAATAGGTCGGACGTGGTGCAGACCGAATGATCCAAACTGTGAAGAGTGCATTGTCTCGTCAGAGTGCCCTTACTATCAAAATGGGAGGTGATTCCTTTGAATTTCAGATTCGTGTAGTATGGTAGTACACCATACCCTGTTGAAATCACAGCCAAGTTGGTTGAGGTCGCAGGACATTTGGATAAAGATAAAATAGAAGATTTACCGAACTATTCGTTGCACACCGAGTACAGCTACGGTAAGAGAAATCTCTCGTCAAGTCTTGTGACGCAGTTCCCGGTTCTTTGTGATGCAAACAAGGACGGAGTTCCGCAGTTGTGGAAAAGCACGGAATGGGCAGAGCAGTTTGCCGGATTTGTAATTAAGCTGACGGAAGGACACGCAGCACCGAAGGTGGTGGAGATACATCCGCCATTTAATGATTACTGTGATATAGAACAGTTCCTTGAGAGATATGCCGTGTTTGAGAAGACTATCCATGCCAAGTATCCCGATGCAGAGATTGTTGTCGAGAACCGGGCGGGAGCGGTGTATCATGGGGGCAGGTTTATCGTCAGCAAGGCAAAGGAGATAGCTTTGCTCTGCAAGCGGATAGAGGAGACCAGGACTTCCCTGGGAGTGGTTCTTGACTTCCCACAACTCCTCACGGCAGAGCATCTTGACACCGATGCATTTGACGGAGGTAAGTATTCGGCAGCAGTCGATACAATCAATCCTGCCGTACCAGACAACCATCAAAGGTATCCACATTTGGGGCAAGAAGAAAAGTTCCACAGGCAGATGGGTTGCTCATAGTGGTACCCTTGATACATACTTCGAGAATCCGGCTGATAAGGAATTGTTCATTGAAGGCATCAGAAAGGTATGTTCGGATGGTAGGAGTCGATTCCTCGTGCCGGAGGTTAAATCAGGAGCAGAAGACTTAAAAGCCGTAGTGGAAGATTTATTGAAATAAGAAAAGGCAATCTGCATATACATCAGACTGCCTTCAAAATGATATTACTGATTAAACTTTGCCAGTTTTTTACGAATCTTCTTGATATAGTAGGTGACGGTACCGTCAGCAATAGAGAGTGTTTCTGCTATCTTGCGCTGGGGCAGTTCCTCGGCCATAAGAGCAAATATCTTGAGACAGCGTTCGTCTTCATCCTTGAGTGCATCAAGCATCTGGGAGTAGAGGACATTGCGTAATGCTTCGCTTTCGACATTCTGTGATGATTGTGGCTCGGGAACACCATCCTCGCCCATTTGCTCGAGTGAGACATCTCCCGTATATGTGCATCCGACACCATCGAATGCGGCACAATGGGAGCAGTCCCCGGTACAGCGTTTGCCGTTAATCATAGGTCGCTGGTTACGATAGTTCCTCATGGCCTGCTTACGACCGGGACGCTTGATGGTGAGGTAGACCTCACGGGTACAAGGGATTTTCTTGCCCTTGATGGTTACATAGCATTCGAGTTCCTCATCGGACTCGATGGATACAGTTAAGTCAGTTCTTTTCATTTAGATTTACCTCCGTAGTCGTTTTTTTGTGGTGCGAAACGGAGGTAACCCGGGACTGAAGGCATAAAAAGGGCGCAACAACAGACCGAAAAAGAGTTAATACTCCGTTTCAGAATCTGTGAGCTGCGCCATTCCGATAGAACAGTTCATCAGTATTTGTCACTCATCCCGGAGGTTCGGAAAACCTGCCATGGCCTATGGCAGACCTCCGAGAATCGTGAACTGTGTTTTGTTAGGGATTAATCGATAGAGAAGACAAACTTGATACTGTCACGTATCCTCTGTGCATCTGCATCGGTTAAGCTACCAATCTTACGCTCGATACAAGAGTTATCAAGCTGAACCATGGTAGATGTTTTGGCAACGCAGGGATTCTTAATACCGTCATAAAATTGAAGTATTACATTGGACTTAAGGTCCAGACGGGACAGGCTGCTCGTTATGTAGCAGACTATGCAAGTGCCTGATGCTGCGTTTTGGCAATCCTCGGAGAGGATGATGCCGTAATGGTCACCCCTCATACGATGAGTTTCTTCTTCATCGGTTACAGGGTTGTTGATCCAGACGATATCGTACTGGTGATAAATGTTATTAAAGGTACACATATTCTTTCGCTCCTTTTCTTTAGATTTGCTTGTTAGTCGGTATCCCGGCAAATGAGCCGCATCAAAGGAGTGAACCTGCAGGTGTTCCTGTTGATATGTGTATAATCGGGTTAATTTTTTTAACGAGCAACGTTAATATTGTTAATACAGATAATATTTCAAGGAGAGTGTTTTTATGGGAGAGGAAAAGGAATACCCAAGGATATGCGGGGGCTCGTTCTTTTCGTTAGTGCTTCGTGCGAGACCCAAGACAAATAAGGTAAGCAATAATAAAGCGGTTGAAAGCCTGGTTCTTTTTTATGACCCCAGCCTTAAGCTGTACACTGGAGAATCATCGTACAAAACGAGAGTGTCAGAGTTTATTAATTGCGCTCCGAATAAGAAGATAGAATTTGCAGAGTTTTCAAGTGAGCCAGGTATAAGTAATTTCAACAAGCGAATAAAAGATGAATATGATAAGGTACTTGCAGATTTTATTACATTCATAGATAGCATAGTTCAGAAGGAAAATCTTACATGGCTTTGCCGTGCATCCTTAGAATTGATAAGTAAAGATGAGAGCATTTCGGATGATGCAAAGTTTTACATTAAGCCGGATTTCACCCCAGTGTACAAAAAAGAACTGAAATCAGAGAAGGATTTCAAGAGGGTAAATGTGTATAATTTCCTTCTTGGTATCTTCCATTTTGTATTTAATCACTGCGATGATAATGATGTAGGAAGAGAAACTATTGAACAATGGAAAAAAGAAGATTATAAGAATTGTGTATCTGAGGAGTGGACGGCAAAAAAAGAGTATGTTGAAGACACGGTAGAGGCTGTTGAAGTGGATTTAACTATGGAGCAAGAGGACGCTTTTGTCTATGTTGAGGAAGACGGGGTTGCACCAGATTTAGGAATGGTAGACCCAGAAAACATTATATTTGCCCAAAAAACTGGAGTGATTGAGGAAGAAACGGGATATACAAAATACCTTCGTGCTATCAGAAAGAAACATAGGTATTTGGTTACTTTCCTTTATGAAAATGAAAGAGATATAAAGTCATTTTATGTTTGCAATAGATTATCCATAACATCAAATTATGCGATGTCTGTAGCTGATGTAAATAACTATAGGCTCATAGAGGAGGCCACCGTAGACAAATTGCCCTTGAAAGCACAAGAAGGCATTGTCATTAGTGCAGACGGGGGAATGGGCAAATCAATGATGCTCCATCATATGGTGGTTGACATGGTGGACAGATTTGAAGAATTGCATCTAGTTCCAATATTTGTTACAGCTAGATTATATAATCCGCTAAAAATGGACTTTACTGACTTAGTATTTACAGAGTATAAAAGATGTAATACAGATTTTTGTTTATCAGATTTAACGGCTTTACTTAAAACTGGGAAGGCACTCCTTTTTATAGATGGAATTGATGAAGTGGGTTCGGATCACTTTGAACAGTTCATGAATGAATTTGATGTCTTCAAGGATTATTACCCATTAGCCAAATACATATTCTCTACCCGTAAACATATTTATTCGAGTGTATTAACTAAGTTCATAAGATATTCGCTACAACCTTTCAATCTTCAACAAGCTATTGAAATGGTGGGGAAACTCGATGATAAAGTGGTAAATAAAAATACAAAAGAAGATTTTATTCATTCGTTGCAAAACAAGCAAAAGGGACTGGACTGGGATAAGCAGAAAGACTTCTTAGGCAATCCATTATTATTAACAATAATGCTCCTTGCCTATGAGGATAATTATGAGATTCCATCGCAAAGATATCTTTTTTATGAAAATGCATATTATGCTTTGGCGAAGAAACATGATAGGACAAAAGGTCTAATCAGAGAGTTCAAGACAGGGCTATCTGTCCATGCTTTTCAGTTATTGTTTGGCGAATTTTGTGCGGTGACATATGAACAACAGAAATATGCATTTAAGGAAGATGAGATACTGGATTTATTTGCTGAGATTATAAAAGCTAATAATGTTAATACAATCCCAGAGTTGTTCTTAGCAGATGTAACAGAGAAATTATGTGTGCTGTATAAAGAGGGAGAGGATTATCACTTCATTCATAGGTCATTCCAAGATTATTTTGCAGCATATTTCTTCTCCAAACAGGATGCTCGGTATTATCCGGCGATCTATGAAATGTTTTCTGATTCAGATGAGACGAGATCTGATGATGAAGCGTTACCTATGCTATATGGGATGGCGGAACAGCAAACGGAGTTGCATATTATAATGCCGTTCTTGAAGGAGGCTATAGAAACACGGTACAACTATGAGGGTGGGCATCCAGAAGATACTTTTTTTGAGTTTTTTGATAGGTTTTATGGCTGTGTCTACTTTTATGATGGGAAACAATATAGTGAAGACTATATGTATGAATCTGGATCAATGATATATGATTTTATACGGGAGACCTATAACATAGAACATCCACATATGTTGTTAGCCACCGAAGATTTGCATATACAAGATGTGATAAACGATGAAAACATTTTACATGAATATTATATTGTTCCCCCGGATGAGGATTCCGAAATCAGTAATCCGATATTAATGGATAAAAATGACATTGGTTCCGATTACTTTGATGAAAACCCTGACGCAGTTGCTGTAGGACACGTTTATGAAATACCGTATTCAGATTTAACACGCGGTTTACGAGAAGATGAGGAGGTTCCTTTATTGAATTTCATTTTTGATAAGGACTCACCGTGGTATAGAGAATACAGGAGTATAGTTGATTTATATAACACATTACAAAAGAAATACGAAGACAAGAAAGATAGTAAAGGAAGTTTCTTGATGAAGTTCCACTAACAAAAATAAAGGCAAGGAGCAACAACACTCCTTGCCTTTTCCCATCTATTCCTTCTTGTAGAACGAACTCTCAAAGCCTTCTGCCTTAAGAACAAGACCGTCCGCCCAGGACGGCACCCTTGCCATAACATCACATACCGAATCAACGGGCATATCCATAGGACACTCGATTACCACTTCATCATGGATATGGGCGCAGATGAACATATCCGATAGATTCTGCATGGCATAGCAGAGGA
>JAQXQU010000190.1 GCA_029101345.1 Erysipelotrichaceae bacterium
CTTTGGCTAAACAGTGGGATCTGACTTTGCCTTATCTGACAAAGGGTATTCTGGATCCCTGGGTTAGGCGCAAGACGATTCAGAAGGCCTGTGAGAGTTTTCGGCTTACGGCTGAGCAGAAGCGGCTGTTGAGAGAGCTTAAATAAATTAAAAACTACACGGGTGCTCATAAGAAAGTAATTCCAGAGATTATGATTATGGCGTCTTTTGGATGGGGTTGGTAAACGAGATAACGGGTATTCAGTGCAAGCTGAATACCCTTTTTTGTCTATGCGTGGAAGTAATATTCACAATTTTCGAGTATAAATGACTCGTATCTTTTCCATCTTTCCATTTCGATTTTTTTCAAAAAATCACAAAAAGATTTGGAAACATTGGAACAATTCAGCATTTTTTTGCCATATATAGTGGAGAACTATTTGGATTATCAATGGCACTTGTGATACCAGGCTTCATTGGTATCATCACCCTTGGATTATCTATGCTCATATCATGGATAATATTTATCTAACCAATGAAATATGGAGATAATGACAGAATATTGTTTCTGAGAATGATGAGGTTCAAAAAATCTTAAGTTTATTTAGATATAGTTTATAGGAAGTGCAATCATGTCCTGTTGAAGATAGAGTTTTTTATCATATTGGCAAAGTATAATACCCGTCTGCCTTGTTTTGCCTGGTATGTTGTCTAAGGCTGAGAAATGTTTGCCCATTGCTTTTGTCGGATTAGCTGTCATCTTTACTTCAATTGGGTATAGCTTTCCATCTTCCTCTATCACAACATCAATTTCTCTTTGGTCACGGTCTCGATAGTAGTAAATAGATGAAATTGTTTTTCCAGCGTTTAAATGACTCTTTAATATTTCAGAAACAATGAAGTTTTCATATATGTTTCCAGCCTGAGCGCCAGTTCTAGCCGTATCAGGAGAAGTCCATCTTGCTAAATAGCAAACCAACCCTGAATCATAGAAATAGATTTTTGGTGTTTTGACAACTCTTTTAAGAATATTATTAGAATATGGTTCTAGAAGAAAAATGATTCCTGATGTCTGTAAGATAGACAGCCATCTTTTGATCGTATCGGCGCTTATTTCAACTTCGTTGGCAATTGCATTAACATTAAGCAATTCTCCTGAGCGTACTGCTAATGCCGTCAAAAACTTGATGAATTTTAATTCATCTGAAATATTGACAATTTGTCGTACATCTTTTTCTATGTATGTTTTTACGTAAGATGAATAATACCTATCCCAACTGATGGACTTGTCTTGAAGTTCGGGCATTGAGCCTCTATGAATCGTTTCCCAAAGATTCGTATAATCAGATAAACATTTTTTTCTTTCTTCCATGTATTCCTCATTTGGAATAAAAGGCCTATAAAAATCTATTCCATAGATTTCTCTTAATGATAATCCTTTTAACTCGATGATAGCCATTCTACCAGCCAGTGTTTCGCTGACATTTTTCATAAGTTCAAAAGCCTGAGAACCTGTAAGCGCAAAAGAACCTTTGATCTTATGCTTATCTACATATATTTTCAAATACCTAAATATTTCTGGTGCATATTGAACTTCATCAATCAAAAGCGGAGGTTCGTTATTTATTAAGAACAAATTGGTTTCTTCTATGGCTTCTTTTAATACCAGAGGATCATCAAATGTTATATATCCAAAGTTTTTGCACACATGCTGCAATAATGTTGTTTTACCAACTTGTCTTGGACCTGTAACCAATAATACAGGAAATTGTTGTAGGCATTCACTAATCACAGATTCAATATGTCTTCTAATATACATAAATATCACTCACTTTCGGCTATTTTAAGATTCAATCTTATTATAGCCGAATATGTATTGATTATCAGTCATTAAAACTTATTTATAGTATCAATTACCAACATTTATCATCGATACCTTTTCTATAATTGCCTATAAAAGTGAAGGCGATCATTTGAACAGCAATGTTATAAATAAATCAAAAGACTCAGAAGGTACCAACATCAAAAACTGTAAGAAATCTTCATAATCTTCAGTTCCATAATAGAAATTCCATAAACAATATCACATCTGCATCTATCAATGACAATTGATGGCGAAAAGGTGGATCCAGAACCCTATATCCAGTTCTAACCTTTATACATACGAAATTTAGAGTAAAAAGCACGAAAATTTCGTATGGGAATCTTGCTGCTGTTAATCTTGTTGGTATAAATAAAGCGTTAAAAGAGGTTTCGTGGCAAAAGGTAAATTTTGGTGACGAAAAGATAACTATCAGCTTTGATGCATATCTGCCATTCCTCGATAGCAAGCATGATGATTCAGATACAAAATGATTAATCAAATAAATCATCAATTTCAAGTAGCACAGCTCCATCAATAGCTGCCTGTCTTTTTACAGGTTCTGTATATCCTGAGCGACTAATAAAATAGAGATATTTTTCTCTGATATCTGGAAATGCCTTTGTGGCGTTTATGAGATCTTCGTATTCGCTATATGGCATAGGAGAAGATGTGAACTTACATTCCATGAAAATAGCCTTACTTCCACTTCTATCAATTGCCATGACATCAACATCATCCTGTGCTTTTATTACTGGGTTATTTCCCCACCATTTTCCAATAGTAAATGGTATGAATGGTAATTTTCTATCCCTTGCCTTGCGGATCAGATATTCTTTTGCGATCTGTTCAAATGCATTGCCCATCAGATTGGAAATATCATTTATGATTTCTTTAGCAGCTTCATCTTCGCCTAATATTGCATAATATGTGTTGTTGGTGAACTGATATCTGAAATAGAATCTAAAGAAATTATCTTTAATTACATAGATGGATTTGCGCGAATTATTGTTTTCTCCACATGGTACAGTTTTTTCTACTAATCTTAATGTTTGCAATGTCAATAAATACTTTGCTACTTTAGTTTTGTCTTCGTGAATGTAATTGGCAATATCAATGATTCTATTTCTACCAGAAGCAATAGCAGAAAGAATAGAGTTATAGATATTTGTTTCTCTCAATTCTGCTTTTAAAAGATTGTCAGGCTCTTCATATAGGTAAGATCCTTCTTTAACAATATTTAATGCAATATTGGCTTTAATATCTTTTTTTGGATTGAAAGCTTCTAAATATCGTGGAATACCACCAAGAATACCATAACTGATTAGTTTATCTTCGTTTGAATAATCAGGAAAGAATGCAGCACTTTCATAATAATCAAATGGTTTGATTTCAAGTGAAGATGTTTGTCGATCATGCAAAGGGGACTTATTTCCCATGATCTCGTTTTCCATGATACTTACAGAAGAACCACACAAAATCAAAAAGATATTTTTGTTTTTCCAATCATGATCAATAGCATGTTGAAGAATTGATTTGATAGTTGGATTTTCTTGAACAATATATGGAAACTCATCAATGATAATCGCAGTTCTACCGGTTACTTTTTTTGAAATATAGTCAAAGACAGCTTCCCAACTTTGAAAAGAAGCAATATATGCATGATCAAAATGAAGTTGAACAGCTTTTGAAAAATCCTCAAGATTAAGCGCATCATTTTTCTCTCTAGCAGGGAAGAATATTGAATTAGTGTTTCTACTAAATTCTTGTAATAACGTTGTTTTCCCTACGCGTCTTCGTCCATACATTACCAAGTATTCAAAACGATCGCTATCATAAAGGGAATATAAATGTTGTAATTCTTTTTCTCTTCCTATCATAAAATTACCTCATATTAGTTTACTCATATGTAGTATACTTGTAATTCAACTAAAATTCAAA
>JAQXQU010000191.1 GCA_029101345.1 Erysipelotrichaceae bacterium
CTAGCCAAAGAAGAAATAACTACATCAGCTTCGCTGTCATCAAGATTCTTGTAGTCATAAAGGACAATGCCTTCACCGATGGCAATTGGCGTATTTGGCACCAGTTTGAGAATAGGGCAGTCTTTGATGCCACTAAGGGCAATGATATCATCCATGCTGTAGCCAGCAACGATGGAGACGAGGATTATCCGCTCATTCCTAGCTATCAGGACTTCCCTTATTTCATCAAAGACATCGGCTATCATCTGTGGTTTGACACAAAGAAAGATGATATCAGATCTTTTGGCCACTTCAATATTGCTTAATGCCTGGCCACCGAGGCTTTTAGCTAGCTTTTCAGCTTTGGAAAAGGTACGATTGGCCAATAGAAGCGTGTTATTGCCAGTACTTACGACTTTGGCAAGAATTGAGCCCATGTTGCCAGTACCAATGAATCCGTAAATCATTTGAAAGACCTCCTTATAAAAAGCATCTTATTTAGATGCTAGATGATGGTTTTGAGTTTTGCCATATTATTAGGTTTTGTGGCCTGTTTGATGGCAACCTGATGGAGTTTGATATTCTTTCCTTTTCTCTTGTCCTTTTTATATTCCTTTTCAATGATATGAAGAAGGGACAGGACAAAGAAGGCTTTTGTAAATAATGGCAGGGAATTATCAATAGTGTTCTTGATTTTAGTGGTCTTTTCAGTTGTCTTTGTTAACTGGCTGCCTATTTTTTTGGCACTATTGGCAGTTGTTTTGATATTTCCTAATAAGGGCACTAGCTCCTTGAAGAAAAACAAGAGAGCTGCAAGGAAAGCAAAAGCAATGCCGTAATAGACATAGCTTAGATATTGGCTATTAAATGATTGGATAACATCAAGCATAATACGATTATAGCACCTTTTCCATGATTTCTTCACCTATCAGCTTAGGTGCAACGCCTTTGGTATATTCCATGACCTTATCACAGATCTTATCATCAAGGGAAAGGAAGGTGAAGGTTACTTCTTCTTCATAACTGCAATCAAGGAGGATAGCTTTGGTTCTAAGGAAATAGTCCAGTTTGGGTGCAATATCATAACCTAGGCTGATTTCATATTTGGGATAAGCGACATCTTCAGCCAGAGTGGCATTCTTGAGGGCATTGCTGACGGCACCGCCATAAGCTCTGATCAAGCCACCTGCTCCTAATTTGATGCCGCCAAAATAGCGGACGACAACTGCACAGCTGTTTTCCAATTCATTCTTTTGAAGAATATTCAGAATTGGGACTCCGGCTGTACCTGCTGGCTCACCATCATCTGATGACCTGATGGCATCCTTTGTGATAAAGGCAAAGCAGGCATGGGTTGCATCATAATGCTTCTTCCTTATATCCTGCAGGTAGCGCCTGAATGATTCCTCGTCCTTGCAGTAATTCAGATAGCAGATGAATTCTGACTTTTCAATGATGGTTGTGGTGATGACTTCATCTTTTACATACATAACCTTATTATAGGGAAAAGATCTGATATGGTAAACTCTGAAGGCTTGTCATCAGCTATCAGTGCCACATTTTGGTTAAGGGTATCAGCTACTAAAAAAGTTTGAAAAAACATGGTGTAATGCGGTCTTTGTTTTGTGAAACAATTCATTAATGCAATAATAGTGTTATAATTATAGACGTGAAATTAGGAGGAATTTATTCATGGCTAAGAAGCTAGTAACAGATTTGGATGTTGCCGGTAAGAAGGTCATCGTTCGTGTTGATTTCAATGTTCCCCACAAGGGTGATGTAATCACTGATGACAACCGCATTTGTGCAGCATTACCAACAATCAACTATTTGGTTGAACATAAGGCAAAAGTAATTCTGCTTTCGCATTTAGGCAAGGTTGATCATAAGGATCCTGAAAAGACAGAAGCTGACAAGAAAAAGAACAATATGGCTCCTGTTGCAGTTAGACTGCAGGAATATGTACCTAACTCAAAGGTTACTTTCGTCAATGCAACAAGAGGACCTGAACTTGATAAGGCTGTTGCTGAACTTAAGGAAGGCGATATCGTCTTAATGCAGAATACTCGTTATGAAAAGGGTGAATCAAAGAACGATCCTGAATTAAGCAAGTACTGGGCATCGCTTGGTGATTTATATGTTTCTGATGCTTTCGGTTCAGTTCATAGAGCACATGCTTCAACTGTAGGCATTCCAAGCATCCTGCCAAGTGCAGTTGGTTTCCTGATTGAAAAGGAACTCAAGTTCTTGGGCGATGCTGTTGAAAATCCAGTCAGACCATTCGTTGGTATCCTTGGTGGTGCAAAGGTCGCTGATAAACTGAAGGTTATCGATAACCTGCTTGAAAAGTGCGATACTCTCATCATTGGCGGTGGTATGGCATATACATTCCTCAAGGCTCAGGGCAAGGAAGTTGGTACTTCATTAGTTGATGAAGAAAAGATCGGCTACTGCACTGAAATGCTTGAAAAGGCTAAGGCATTAGGCAAGACATTATTATTGCCAATTGATACAACAATTGCCAAGGATTTCCCTGATCCAATTGATGCACCAATTGAAGTAAGCGTTGTTTCTTCTGATGCAATCCCAGCTGATATGCAGGGTCTTGATATCGGTCCTAAGACTGCTGAACTTTTTGCAAATGCTGTCTTAGCTGCTAAGACTGTTGTTTGGAATGGCCCAATGGGTGTCTTTGAAAATCCAACATTAGCTGAAGGTACTAAGAAGGTTGCGGCTGCTTTAGCAGAATGTGAAGGTACTACAATCATCGGTGGCGGTGATAGTGCTGCTGCTGCTAAGCAGTTAGGTTTTGCTGATCGCATTAGCCATATTTCAACTGGTGGTGGTGCTTCACTGGAATTCCTGGAAGGCAATGGCCTACCAGGTGTTGATGTCATCAACGATAAATAGGATAGGGAGAGAATAGAAAAATGAGAAAGCCAATTATTGTCGGAAACTGGAAAATGAACAAGACCCCTTCAGAAGCAGAAGCTTTCATGAAGGAAATGGATGCTTATTTGACAGGTGAGGAAGCTGCTGATTACGGTATTGGTGCACCATATGTTGATCTTGATGTCTGTGTCAGAAATGCCAAGCATCTGATTGTCGCTGCCGAAAACTGCAACGAAAAGGATTCTGGCGCTTATACTGGTGAAGTATCTGTTCCTATGCTTAAGGAAGTAGGCATCACATATTGCATCATCGGCCATTCTGAAAGAAGAACTTACTATAATGAAACTGATGCTGCTTGTGCAGCTAAGTGCAAGAGACTGTTCGCTGACAATATCGTTCCAATTCTATGCATTGGTGAAACTGAAGCTGAATATGATGCTGGCAAGACCAATGATGTCATCAAGTCACAGCTTGCTGGCTCATTAGCTGGTTTGACTGCTGAAGAAGTCGGTGCAATGGTAATTGCTTATGAACCAATTTGGGCTATTGGTACAGGCAAGAGTGCTGATGAAACAACTGCTGAAAACTGCTGCAAGCTTGTCAGAGATACTGTTAAGGATCTTTATGATGAAGCTACAGCTGAAGCAGTCAGAATCCAATATGGCGGTTCTGTCAAGCCTACTAACATCAAGTCATATATGGCTTGCCCAGATATTGATGGCGCATTAATTGGTGGCGCTTCATTGAAGGTTGATTCATTCAAGGAAATCGTTGACGCTACTAAGTAGTTATCAATTTCTAAGCAGAGCGGAAAGCTCTGCTTTTTTTGGGCATCAGCGGATAAAACAAGGGCTGATAGTGCTACTATGAAAATGTATGAAGGAGAGAATTCTATGCTTATTAGAGATGGTATTTATTATGTAGGCGTTAATGATCATGAAGTTGATCTCTTTGAAGGACAATATAAGGTTGAAAACGGCATGGCTTATAATTCCTATGTTATCAAGGATGAAAGGATTGCGGTCTTTGACACTGTCAGTGAAAGCTTTGGGGCTGAATGGCTAGGCAAGATTGAAGAAGTTCTGGAAGGACGTGAACCTGATTATCTGATTGTTCAGCATATGGAACCTGACCATAGCGGTAATATTGATACTTTTGTTAAGAAATATCCTAATGTCACAGTAGTTGCGACAGCAATGGCTTTCAATATGATGAGACAGTTCTATGGAAGCGACTATGCATCTAATCGCATTATTGTTAAGGAAAAGGATACTCTTGAACTAGGAAAGCATCATTTGACTTTCATCATGGCACCAATGGTCCATTGGCCAGAAGTCATGGTTACTTATGATTCCTATGCCAAGACATTATTCTCAGCTGACGGTTTTGGCAAATTTGGTGCATTGGATGTTGAAGAAGATTGGGAATGCGAAGCAAGACGCTACTATTTCGGAATTGTTGGCAAATTTGGCATGCAAACAAACAATCTTCTAAACAAAGCTAAAACCCTGGATATCGAAATGATCTGTCCAACCCATGGTCCAGTTTTAAAGGAAAACATTGGCTACTATCTTGGCTTATATCAGACCTGGGCTAATTATGATAGTGAATCAGAAGGCATTCTCATTGCCTATTCATCAATTTATGGCCATACCAGAAAGGCTGCACTTCTATTAGCTGAAAAGATCAAGGAATTAGGCTATGAAAAAGTCAGTGTTACAGACTTGGCAAGAGATGATATGGCTGAAGCAGTAGAAGATGCTTTCCGTTATAACAAGCTTGTCCTGGCAACTACCACTTACAATACTGATATCTTCCCTTGCATGAAGGAATTCATCAACCATTTGACAGAAAGAAATTTCCAGAAGAAAAAGGTTGCTATTATTGAAAATGGCTCTTGGGCACCACAGGCTGGCAAGGTCATGAAAGGCATGCTGGAAAAATGCAAGAATCTGGAATATGCCCAGAATAATGTGACAATTCTTTCGGCACTTAATGATAGCAGCATTCTTCAGATTGAGAATCTAGCCAAAGAACTTGTTGCCTAATGAAGAAAGGACTTAATGTCCTTTTTCTTTTTGCTATAATTAATTCATATTTATAGGTGATCAAATGAATTATTTTAATGATGAAAATGTTAATCTTCAAGCATTGAAGAAAAAGGCTTTCAATCTTCGGTGGGCAGAAGTGCCTGACCATGTCATTCCAATGACAGCAGCTGATCCTGATTATCCTTGTGCACCGGAAATCAAAAAAGCCATGTCTGATTATATAGCTGATGGCTACTTCTCCTATACACCAAAGCTGGGTTTGGATGAATTCAAACAGGCTTTCAGCAATTATGCTTTAAAAAAGGGCGAGAAGATTGATCCGGAACTGGTTTTGCCTGTTGATTCAGCCGCTAGAGCAATGGATATTATTGCCAAGGCCTTCCTCAAGCCGGGTGATGAGATGATTGTCTTTGACCCATGTGACTTCCTTTTCAGAGAAGCCTGTCTTAGTGCAGGAGCAACACCTGTCAGCTTTCCGGTTGGTTTGGATGAAGAAAATCGCAAAATGGATCTGAGCCATTTGGAAGAATATATCACACCAAGAACCAGAATGATTGGCTTATGCAATCCCCATAATCCCTTTGGCCTTGTTTATAGTACAGATGATCTTGAATATCTGATGTCCTTATGTGAGAAATATGACCTCTATATCATGAATGATGAAATCTGGTCGGATATCATCTACTCAGATGCCAAGTTCAATTCCATCTACTCACTAAAAGACAAATGCTTTGATCGGGTCCTGTCGGTCTTTGGCTATTCCAAGAGCTTTGGTTTGGCAGGTCTTAGGATTGGCAATCTCTACACAACCAATCAGGACAATTTCAATCGTCTTCTCGAAGCATCTCAAGTGCTCTCAACAGTCGGTGGTGCTGCTTCCTTGTCCCAGGTTGCAGCGATGGCGGCAATGAATGATGCTGGCTATTATGTCAAGGATTTCCTCAAGCATTTGGAGGAAAACCGTGATTATGCGGTTGATTATATTAACAAGCTGCCAATGCTGAAAGCCTATAAGCCACAGGCAACTTATCTGCTTTATGTTGATATTAGGGAAACAGGCATGAGCGGCAAGGAGTTTGTTGATTATCTAAGTGATAATTATGGCGTTTCCTTGGTACCAGGTGGTCATCAGTTCTTTGGCGATCAGTCTGAAGGCCATATCCGCATCTGTTTTGCGACTAGCAAAGCCATCCTAAGGGAAGGTCTTGATCGTTTAAGAAAAGGCGTGGAAGCCTTAGCTAATAAAGGAGAATAGAATGAATCAGAAAGTATTTACCCCAAAGGCACCAGCAGCTATTGGTCCTTATTCCCAGGCAGTGCTAGCTGGCAATATGCTGTTTTGTTCAGGAATGATTCCTGTTGATCCAGAAACAAATGCTTTAGTTGAAAACGACATCAAAGTCCAGAGCAAGCAGATCATGTCAAATATTGACAATCTCTTAAAAGAAGCTGGCTATAGTGTTGATGATGTTGTCAAAACAACCTGTTTCCTGGCTGATATCAAGGATTTTGCAGCATTCAATGAGATTTATGGTGAATATTTCACTTCTAAGCCAGCCAGATCCTGTGTTGCGGCCAAGGATTTGCCAAAAGGTGCTTTGGTTGAAGTGGAAGTAATAGCTGTCAAGTAAAAAAATACAAGCCATTATCGGATGATAATGGCCTTTTTTGTAGTAGAATGGTCTTATGTTTAGAAAATTTTTAAGCTATTATAAGCCTCATCGCCTGATGTTTGCTCTTGACATGCTGGCGTCATTTATCATTTCAGTCATTGGCATCATCTATCCAATC
The DNA here is from genome assembly GCA_029101345.1 of Erysipelotrichaceae bacterium. Taxonomy (GTDB): domain Bacteria; phylum Bacillota_I; class Bacilli_A; order Erysipelotrichales; family Erysipelotrichaceae; genus Colivicinus. The sequence goes on from JAQXQU010000191.1 coordinate 6,714, forward strand.
ATCACAAGAAAGATGCTCAATGACTTCATTCCCAACAGGCAGCTGAGAATGGTAGTCATCTTTGGACTGTTGCTGCTCATGATGTATGTTGTCAAGCTGCTCTTAAGATTCTTTGTCCAGTATTATGGCCACTTGATTGGTGTTTCCATGCAAGCGGCGATGCGCAAGGATCTGTTTCAAAAGCTGCAGGAAATGCCTTTTTCCTTCTTTGATGAACACGAAACTGGCAAGATCATGTCCCGACTTGTCCATGATCTGGCTGATGTCTCAGAACTTGCCCATCATGGTCCAGAGAACTTCTTTATTTGTGGGATTACAATTGTTGTTTCCTTCTTTTATCTATCGTCAATCAATCTGAAACTCGCTAGGATCATCTTCTCCTGCATTCCTTTTTTGGTTTGCATTTCCTATTATCTAAGCAGCAGATTAAGGGAAGCTGAGAAACAGTCGCGAGCAGCAGTAGCTTCAATCAATGCCTCAGTCCAATCATCAGTGACGGGCATTAGAATTACTAAAGCCTTTGTCAACCAGCAGAAGGAAATTGAGAAGTTTGACAAGTCCAATGAGGAATTTGTAAGTGCCAAAGCCAGGGCATATAAACGCATGGGCCAGTTCTTTTCAACAACAACCTTCATTACTGATATCTTCAATGTCATCACTCTGATTTCTGGTGGCATCTTCCTCTACAATGGAGAAATAACTTTTGGCGACTATTCAGCCTTCATTGTCTCTATCTCCATCTTTGTCCAGCCAGTCAACCAATTGGTCAATTTTGTAGAACAGTTCCAGGCTGGTTCAACAGGTTTTGCCCGCTTCTATGAAATCATGATGATGGAGTCGGAAAAGGACAAGCCAAATGCCAAAGATTTTGAGAACCTTAATGGCGATATCGTCTTTGATCATGTCTCTTTTTCCTATGATGATGAAAAGAAAGTCCTGAAGGATGTTTCCTTTAAGGTCAATAGCGGTGAAACATTGGCTCTTGTAGGTCCATCTGGTGGAGGCAAGACCACCATCTGCCATTTATTACCCCGCTTCTATGATGCAAACGCTGGCAGTATCAGAATCGGTAATCATGATATAACTGATATCACTTTGCAATCATTAAGAAAATCCATTGGCATTGTCCAGCAGGATGTCTTCCTCTTTAGTGGTTCCTTCTATGAAAACATCATCTATGGACGGCCTGATGCCAGCAGAGAGGAAGTCATTGAAGCTGCCAAGAAGGCAAATATCTATGACTATATCATGTCATTGCCTCATGGTTTTGATTCAGAAATAGGTGAAAGAGGTGTCCGTTTGTCAGGCGGTCAGAAACAGCGCCTATCCATTGCCCGTGTCTTCTTGAAGAATCCACCGATTCTCATCCTTGATGAAGCTACATCGGCTTTGGACAACATTACTGAGATATTGATTCAGAATGCTCTTGACAGTTTAAGGGAAGGCAGAACAACCATTGTTGTAGCCCATCGCCTAAGCACTATCAGAAATGCCAATGAGATTCTGGTTGTTGATGGAGGCAAGATCATCGAGCAGGGCAATCATCAGTCATTAATGGATAAAAACGGCATTTATGCCAATCTCTATAATTCCCAATTCAAGGCTTTGGAAGACTAGGACTGCATTGCAGTCCTTTATTAATGCAACAAGGCATTAGCACTTGATTATCAAATAATCTTTAGCACTCTTATTGACTGAGTGCTATAAACGTATATAATTAATAGTGCTTGAAGGAGGTTAAGCAAATGATTAAACCGTTATATAACAACGTATTACTAAAAAAGGAAATTGCATCCAAGCAGACTGCTTCTGGCATTATCATTTCCCAGAAGGAAGAAACTGAAGAATATGCAATTGTCGTTGCCGTTAGTGGAGACAAGGAAGTAAAAGTTAATGATAGAGTCTATGAAATGCCACTAAAACCAGGTGATAAGGTAATGTACAAGAAGTATTCCGGTACTGATGTCAAGGATGGCAAGGAAGAATACATTCTGATCAAGGCCGAAGATATTTTGGCCATAGTTGAATAGGAGGAAACAGGTTATGGCAAAAATCGTCAAATATTCACGTGATGCCCGTCAGGCTATCCTGAAGGGTGTTGATACCTTAGCAGATTCAGTTAAGGTTACATTGGGTCCTAAAGGCAGAAATGTCATTTTGGACAAGTCCTATGGATCACCATTGATTACTAATGATGGTGTTACTATTGCAAAGGAAATTGAGCTTGAAGATGCTTTTGAAAATATGGGTGCCAAGCTGGTCTATGAAGTAGCTAATAACACTAATGATACCGCTGGCGATGGTACAACAACTGCTACTGTCTTAGCACAATCCATGATTCATAAGGGTATGGATGCTGTAGAAAAGGGATCAAATCCTGTTCTATTAAGAGAAGGCATTGATTTGGCTAGCAAAAAGGTAGCTGAATATCTATTGAAGAAGTCACATAAGATTGATTCATCATCAGATATTGCTTCTGTCGCATCCATTTCATCAGGATCAGCAGAAATTGGTCAGATTATCTCTGATGCAATGGAAAAGGTTGGCAAGGATGGTGTCATCAATGTTGATGAATCAAAGGGCTTTGATACATCATTGGAAGTTACAGAAGGCTTAAGATATGACAAGGGCTATATCTCACCTTATATGACTACCAATAGGGAAAAGATGACTGCTGAACTTGATAAGCCATTGATCCTTGTGACTGACCATAAGATTTCAACCATTCAGGATGTCTTGGGCATTCTGGAACAGATTGTCCAGTCTAATCGCCCATTGCTGATAATTGCTGAAGACATTGAAAATGAAGTGGTCTCAACCCTGATTGTCAACAAGCTCAGAGGTACTTTCAATGTTGTGGCAACCAAGGCTCCAGGCTTTGGTGATGCTCAGAAGAACAGCTTAGGTGATATTGCTGTTATGACTGGTGCTCACTTTGTATCAAAGGATTTAGGTGAAAACCTGGCTGATGTCAAGATGGAAGATCTTGGTACTGCCAAGAAGGTAATTGTTGAAAAGGATCAGACAACAATCATTGAAGGCAATAGCGATCCGGTAGCTTATCAGGAAAGAGTAGAAGAAATCAGAGCAGCTTTAGCTATTACTACTGTTGATTATGACAAGAAGAAGCTGCAGGAAAGATTAGCTAAGCTTTCAAATGGTGTTGCTGTTATCAAAGTTGGCGCAACAACTGAAACTGAGCTAAAGGAAAGAAAGCTCAGAATTGAAGATGCTCTCAATGCTACTAAGGCAGCTATTGAAGAAGGCATTGTTGTTGGTGGCGGTGCAGCTCTGATCGGTGCTTATAAGGAACTAAAGGATAAGCTGACAAGCACAAATCCAGATGTATCAAAGGGTATTCGTGTTGTCCTTGATTCCTTGTCTGAACCATTGAATCAGATTGCAGAAAATGCAGGCTACAATGGCAAGGATATTGTGGAAATGCAGCTTCAGCAGAAAGCCAATATGGGCTTTGATGCTAAGAATGGCAAGTGGGTCAATATGTTCAAAACCGGCATTGTTGATCCATGCAAGGTCACTAGATCTGCTGTTCTTAATGCCGCAAGCATTTCTGGCCTATTGATTACAACTGAAGCAGCTGTTGGTACCATCAAGGAAAAGGAACCTGAAATGGGTGGCAACCCAGGTATGGGAGGCATGTACTAATAAGTCAGAGGCCAAAGCAAATGTGATAAGATCCCTCTAAAGTAGACAACTAAAATAAATAAAGTTGTTTACAGAAAGGAGGGATCTTTTCTTATGGGAAGAAAGAGTAAATATACAATAGAAGAAAAAGTTCAAGCAGTATCAGATTATAAAAACGGAAAACG
>JAQXQU010000192.1 GCA_029101345.1 Erysipelotrichaceae bacterium
CCCACTTGGCCTATGAGACCTTAAAGGGCAAGGGCTATGAATTGCTAGCGCTAACTAGCAATTTTTCTCATGTCAAAAAAGACTATCGTTTTGAAGTCGTTGCTGATTTTACAGCAATAGAAACAAGAAGCTATAAGAAGAATCTTTCGATTGCCAGAATGGCATCGCATCGCAAATTTGCCAAAGATGCCTTCAGGATGATTGAAGATTATGATCCTGACCTCATCTATTGTCTGGCACCAGCCAATTCATTGATCAAGGAATGTGATGCTTATAAGAAGAAACACCCTTCTTGCAAGATCATCATTGATATCATCGACATGTGGCCAGAATCCCTGCCCTTATCCTTCCTAAGAAAGACACCACCTGCCAAATTATGGCAAAAGCTTAGAAAAGACCATCTGTCCTGCGCTGAAAAAGTAATAGCTGAATGTGCCTATTATCTTGATGTATTAAGGAAAGAATATCCAGGCGATATCAAGGTCATCTATTGGTGCAAGGATGAAGGAATCTATCAGACAGGAACGATTAATGACGATAAGCTAAGACTCTGCTACTTGGGATCCATTAACAATATCATCGATATTGAATTAATCAGAAGAACCATTGAAAAGAGCCAAAAGGCAGTTGAAGTCCATATCATTGGTGATGGTGAAAGAAGAGAGGAAATGATCAAAAGCCTCAAGGAAGTAGCAGAAGTCCAATATCATGGCCTGGTCTATGATGGTGAAAGGAAAAGGGAAATCATGGGCAATTGCCATGCAGGCATCAACATCTATAAGGAAGGTCTTTATATTGGCCTGACCAGCAAGTGCATCGACTATTTCCAATATGGTCTTCCGCTTATCAATAACATCAGGTCTGATACCTATGATTTCATCAATAACTGCAATGTCGGTGTCAATATTGACAATAATTGCCATTTTGATGTTGAAAAGCTCATTGCCTTAAGAAACAACAACCAGCCAATCTATGACTTCTATCTGTCCCATTTCACCAAGGAAGTCTTTAAGAAAGAGTTAAATGCCATCATTGAAGAGGTCCAAGGATGAAGATAGCAGTACTATTATCCAGTTATAATGGTGAAAAATATCTGGGTGAACAGCTGGATTCCCTAATCAATCAGAGCCTAAGACCAAGTCAGATCATCATTCGTGATGATGGTTCAACTGATGGAACCTTTGCAATACTTGACAGATATTGCCGGGAATATGATTTCATCAGCTATGAAAAGGGTGAAAATCTAAAACCAGCCAAGTCCTTTATGGAACTTATCAGAAAGGCACCAGCTGCTGATTATTATGCCTTATGTGATCAGGATGATGTCTGGTTCCCTGATAAGCTCAAAAGGGCTATTATGATGCTCGAGAAGGAAGACCAGGAAGTGCCGCTATTATATTGCGGCCGCTTTGTCTTGACTGATGAAAAGCTAAGTCCTATGGAATCTGAAGTCTCTTCCTTATATTCCTATACAGATTTTGCCCATAGCCTGCTTTATACAACTTCACCAGGCTGTACCATGGTCTTTAATAATAAGGCTAAAGGCTATATCATTCGCTATGATATGGATAAGGAATATGTCATCATCCATGATTCCATTATCCATAAGGTAGTAGCGATGTTTGGAAAGGTCATCCTTGATGAAGAGCCAATGATGTATTATCGCCAACATGGAAACAATGAGATTGGTCTTGATGGCAATATCATCAAGGCTAATATCAAGCGCATCAAAAGATTTTTGGGTGGGAAATCCCAGAAGACCCGTTCCAAGACAGCCAAGTCATTGTTAAATGTCTATGGAGCTGATTGTCCTAAGGACAAGCATGACTTGCTTGAATGTGTGGCCTTCTATGATGAAAACAGAAAATATCAAAAGAGGCTCTTAAAGGATAAATGCTTTAAGGTTGAGGGCATCAATTATATCCTGTTCAGGATTCTTGTTCTATTGAGGTATATCTGATGTCTAATAATAGGAAACGGATGGTTGGACTTGATCTATTGAAATGTCTGGCTATCATCTTTGTAATCAGTGCACATATTCCCCCTTTTTGATCCTGATTATCTAAACGGGGGTTCTTTGGGACAGTATTTCTTCTTTATTCTTTTTGAAGGAGTGCCAATCTTTTTAGCAGTTAATGGTTTTCTTCTTTTGGGCAAGAAGGAAATTGATCTAAGGAAGCACTATCTAAAGACCTTGAAGATTGCAGTGCTATTTGTCCTCTGGTCTTTGATTTTGATCATCATCAACCTTTTATTTGACAAAACACCAATCAATCGCAGCGTCATCATTGATCTCTTCTTAAAGACCGGCGGTGAGAATTCCCTTTATACCAGTGAGCTGTGGTTCTTGCAATATCTGATTCCGCTTTATATCATCTATCCTTTATTGCATAATGCCTATCATCACAATAGGAAACTCTATGACATCATCTTCTATCTGACTGCCTTCTTTACAGTAGGCATCTATTTCATTCCACTTCTGGCAAATCTAATTGCCAATGAAATAAGAGCAGGCATCCTAAGAAATTTCTATGATTATCTTGGACGTTCAAGCTTCCTTGGCCCTAATGCCTTTTATGTCTTCTATTTCATGCTTGGAGGTGAAATAAAAAGGCATTATGAAACATTAATGAAGAAGAAATATCTCTTTGCAGGGCTAGGCCTATTTAGCTGGCTATTGTGTTTTGGCTATGGCCTGCTAGCTGGCAAGATCAATGGCTATCTGGTTGAAAAGCACTTCAACAATACTCTGATGATGGCATTGATGGTTGTAGGCCTCTTTGCTTTGATGACTGATTTAAAGCCTAAAGGAATCGCTGGAAAGATGGTCGAAGGTATTGGAGCCAATACCTTAGGCATCTATGTCATTCATTCTTTCATTATCAGAATAGTAAGGCTCTTTGTGCCATCTTCCTTGGCCTTTAACTTCCTTTCACTTCTTTTAGTGCTGATTATTTCCCATCTTTTGACACTTATTCTTAAGAAGCTGCCAGTCCTTAGGGAATTGGTTTCTTTCTAGAATGATAGGATGATGTTATAATTGATAAGATGAATAAGAAAAGATTAGCTAAGATCTATACAGGCATCTTTGCCGTCTTTCTATCCCTGCTGATTCTGTTCTTCTTTTTAGCTGGTGAACAGATCAAGTATCGCGATGGACAAAATGTCATTAATGTCACCGAGGCGACCGGTTCAACTGTTGAACTGACCCAAGGTGTTTTGGTAGAACAGCTTTTTGTCAGTGATATCGACAGACTGAAGTCTGTCTCTTTCCTATGCACAACCCACTATCGAGATAATACCGGCTATCTCAATGTTGTGCTTAAATGCGGGAATAAGGTACTGATAGAAGAGATTGTCAGTGTAGCCGATATCAAGGAAAATGTACCGGTAGTTGTTGAGGCAGATGAATATCTTGAAGGCTATCGGGGCAAGCAATTGACCCTGTTGATTTCAGCTACTTCCAAGGAAGGAAAGGCCATCTCAGTATTGCTTGATTCTGCTAGTACGGCTGGTGTTTCCCTTTATGTCGGTCAGCACAAGCAGGGGTCCATCTGCTTTTCAACAAGTGGCCAGGACTTTGTCTTTACTGGCCAGCATTATTGGCAAATGGTCGCTGTCTTATCAGCAGCCTTGGCTTTAGGATTATTCTTCTCCTATAAGCATTATGAAAAGACTAACAAGGACTATATTGTCTCTGTCATTTTGGCAATGGAGCGCTATGAGTTCCTGATTTCCCAGCTTGTCTCCCGTGACTTCAAGACCAAATACAAGCGTTCAGTCCTTGGTGTTTTCTGGTCCTTTCTCAATCCATTATTGACGATGACTGTCCAATATATTGTCTTCTCAACTTTATTTAGGAATGATATTGCCAATTATCCTGTCTATCTTTTGACAGGTATCATCTGTTTCTCCTTCTTCAATGAAGTAACCAACATGTGCCTATCATCCATTACTGGCAATGCAAATCTTGTCAAAAAGGTCTATATGCCTCGTTATATCTTCCCAATCTCTAGAACCATCTCTTCATCTATCAATTTAGCCATCTCCTTGATACCCTTGCTGCTGGTATCGCTATTAACAGGGGTGGCATTAAGGAAGTCGATTGTGCTGATGCTGTTCTTTCTGGTATGCCTTGTCATCTTCTCTTTGGGTGTTGGCATGTTCTTATCGGCAACGATGGTCTTCTTCAGGGATATCCAATTCCTTTGGAGTGTTGTGGTAATGATGTGGCAATATGGAACCCCAATCTTCTATTCGCCTTCTATCATTCCTGCTCGTTTCTCATTCATTCTCAAATTCAACCCGATCTATCATTTCATCAAGAATGCGAGAATGTGCCTGATTGATGGCATTTCACCAGAACCACGAGCTTATGCCATCTGCTTTGTCTTTGCATTGTTATCACTGCTTGTCGGATCTATTGTCTTCAAGAAGACCCAGGATTCCTTCACGCTGTATTTATAAGGGGATTAGCTTATGCCTGATAATATGATTGAAGTACGTAATGTCACAATGAAGTTCAGGATGGGCAATCAGCCTATCAATTCCCTTAAGGAATATGTGACAACAACTCTCAAGGGTACTTTGAAGTTCAATGAATTTGTTGCCCTCAATGATCTTTCCTTTGATGTCAAAAGAGGTGAGACCTTGGGCTTTGTAGGAAGAAATGGCGCTGGCAAATCCACTACTTTGAAATGCATCTCTGGCATTCTGAAGCCAACAAGTGGCACTATCAGGACTTATGGCAATATCGTTCCAATGCTTGAATTGGGTGCAGGTTTTGATTTGGAATTGACAGGTCGTGAGAATATCTATCTAAATGGGGCGGTTCTAGGCTATTCCAAAGCCTACTTGGATGAAAAATACAATGAAATTGTGGAGTTCTCTGAACTTGGTGATTTCATTGAAATGCCAATCAGAAGTTATTCATCTGGTATGATGGCCCGTCTGGCTTTTTCCATTGCGTCCATTGTCCAGCCAGAAATCCTGATTGTCGATGAAATCCTTTCAGTTGGTGATGCGGCTTTCAAGGAAAAGTCCAGCCAACGCATGAAGGAACTGATGACGGGCGGTACTACGGTATTATTTGTTTCCCATGATATTGATAAGATTGAAGAACTATGTGATAAGGTCATCTGGCTAGAACATGGCAAGAAGATTGCCTATGGGGATGCCAAGGAAATATGTGATCTATATCGTAACAAGGAGGTCAGGAAATGATCAATGTCCTGATAGTATCCAATTCACTGATCCCTTCGGTCCTGCTTTGTGGTCATAGCCAAATGGAATATCTCAAGTCAATCAAGGAAGCTGATTATAGATTCCTTGAAGCCTCCAAGCTTGATGATGAGATTTTGACATGGGCTAATATCATCATCTTTCTAAGAAGCGAGAGCCTGATTGAACGCTATGCCTCTGACTTGGCTAAGAAAGCAGGCAAGCATCTGATCTATGTCCTTGATGATGATCTTTTGAATATCCCTGACTATCTATCATCAGTTGCCTATTATCAAAGAGCTGATATCAAGGATAATATCAAGCATATCATGGCTAATTGCGATACCTTCCTGACTCCTTCCAGAATCATGGTCAATACCTATGGCATGAGCTTCAACCATGCTTTTGTTATTGATGAACCTGCCTTATATCCAATTGAAGAAAAGAAGGATAATGACATTATCAGAATCGGCTTTGCTGGATCAATTGACCGGGCACAGGATATCAACGATATCCTTTCAGGCGCATTAAGAAAGATCAAGAACAAATATGGCCATTCCGTCAGTATTGAATTCATAGGGGCAAGACCAGCCATTGTGGATGAGCTGGGTCTTAAGCATATCCCTTATCAGGATTCCTATGCTGTCTATGAAGAAAAGGTCAAGGAAGCCAATTGGGACATTGGCCTAGCACCAATGCCTTTGACTGCTTTCCATTCCTGCAAATACTTCAATAAATATGTTGAATATGCCTCTTTTGGCATTGTCGGCATCTACTCCAACTGTTCACCATATACCTTTGGCATCAAGGACGGCTATAATGGCCTTCTGGTTGAAAATGATACGGATTCCTGGGTCAATGCCATCTCCAAACTGATAGATGACAAGACCTTAAGAGACAACATGAAAGCAAACTGTCTCAAGGAAGCTCGTGATATTTACAGCATTGAAGTATTGGCCATGGACTATTTCAATAAGATCATGGAAGGCTATGAACCTAATAATGCAAGAGTCAGTGGCATGTGGAAATATCGCTTCAGATGCTTCATCTCCAAAGTCATCTACAAGGTCAAGGAACAGGGATTCAATCTTCCAATCTGGGCCTTTAACAAAGTTTTAAAGAAGATCAGGAAGCAATGACAAAAGAAATCATCCAAGCACCAATTCGCTTAGCTTATTTCAATTATGATACCAACATGGGTGACGCCTTGAATCAGTATCTGATTCCGGGTGTTTTTCATTTGCCTATCAAACATTCGAATTTTGAAGAATGTGATATGGTTGGCATTGGTTCAATTATGGAAAGCGCTATTGAACATAAGCCATATGTCAAGGCCAAGGTCTTCGGTACTGGTTTTATCAAAGACCATAAGGAGAAACTTGATATCGAGGATTGCTTTGACATCCATGCCCTAAGAGGAAGATTATCCAAAGAGATCATGGAAAGAAATCTTAATGAAAAGCTTGATTGTGTCTTAGGGGATGCTGGTCTATTGACATCCTATCTTTTTGATGATGAAGTTGAAAAGACCTATGACTTGGGAATTGTACCCCATTATGTTGATAAGGATGAGCAGATTTTCCAGAATCTAGCGAAGAAATATCCAAATTCCATCATCATTGATGTCATGTCACCAATCAAGGCCCTTAATGAAATTCGCAAATGCAGGAACATCATATCCACCTCCTTGCATGGATTGATCATTGCCGATAGCTTCCATATTCCTAATCTTTGGGTCAAGATATCTGAGAGGATTATCGGTTCTGATTTCAAATATCATGACTACTATTCAGCTTTTGGCTTATCAGTTGAACCTTTTGACTTGCGTAAGCAGGAACTTTCCTCCTTGTCCTTGATTTCTGATAATTATCAGATCAGAAGTGAGGATGTCGAAAGAAAGAAGCAGGAACTTTTAGCTGCCTTCCCCTATCAAAGCAAATCTAAAGCTATAAATAAGGAAAAGCTCTATACGGTTTTGACTTATAATATTGGCGGCTATGAACCAGTTCGGGAAATTGAAGAGAAAGATGAAGATGCTGAATATCTGATGATTACAGACGTGGTGGGGGTATATTCCAACACTTGGCAGATAATAGTTGATAAGGAAATTGAAGGCAAATCAGCCTTTGATAAGGTCTGTGCCATTAGACGTAACGTCTTTAAATATGCCAAGACTCCTATCTGCCTAAGACTTGATGCCTCCATCAAGATCAAGCATAGCTTAAGGACTTTGATTGATGAATTCATCAAGGGCGATTATGACTTGGCAGTCCTGACCCATCCTTTGTTCAAGACTTTCAGGGAAGAATATGAAGTCTGGATAGCTCAAAGAGACTATCCGAGAGAACAGGCGGAAAAATGCCTGGGGTATTTTGAATCAGAAGGCTATGATCTTTCCAGCAGGTCACTATTGCAAAGTGGCTTTGTTATCAGTACCAATAAGCCAAGAGTCAATGAATTCCATAATGCAGTTGACGCTTTAGAGATGAAACTGGGAATTAATGGCCATCATGAACGCATTGACCAGATACCATTTACCTATCTTCTATCAAGCAAATACCAAGACTTGAAGGTCTTTCTGTTATCAGAGCAGGTCATCAATTCCTATTATCTCCAGCATTATCTGCATGGCTCCAATCAGCCAAATTTCCATGTTACTTTTGATTTATCAAGAGAAGAAAAGCGCTACTTCCGCAATGAGCTGGTAACTGCCTATCATCTAAGAACACCAGATGAATGCAGGGATGAGTGGGAAACAGAACTGTTGTCAATGATTGACAAGATCAATTGGGAAAATCGGGAACTTTCTTCAAGTCTAGCCAGTCGCAATAAGGAATATGAAGAGATACGCAATTCCAATAGCTTCCGCCTTGGGCATAAGCTAATGTATATGCCGGGTCTGATCAAACGCAAATTCAAGAAATAAGGACTGCAATTAGCAGTCCTTATTGAAATGTCATGATTTTTAGCTTAAAAAAGATATTGAAGTGTCATTTTGAGAAAAGAGGACTCATGGAACTGGAAACCAAAAACATTGATTATGATGATCTTGATATCATCTATGGACTAGCAATAGACCTTGTGGAACAATATGAAGATCTATCTAACATTGACTATCCCAAAGTCAAGAATTGGCTAAGGCAGAAGATTGTCAGCTGTAAAGATGAATATTGGGCCATCTATTATCAAGACAAGAAGGCGGGCTATTATCATCTATCTGAAAGTGATGACATGATGGAACTTGATGATCTTTATATCCTGAAGGAATATCAGGGGAAAGGCCTTGGCACAGCCATTATCAATGGCATCATTAAGAAGCATTCCACCATCTTCCTTTATGTCTTTAAGAAAAACAAAAGAGCGATTGCCCTATATGAAAGAATAGGCTTTAGGATTACTAGAGATCTAAAAACAAGACTGATCATGGTATATCAGGCAAAATAAAAAGTACACTGCGATGGCAGTGTACTTTACTTTGGTTTTACATCAATGAACGATAGAGGGCTTCGATATCTTCAACTGTGCATTCTCTTGGATTGCCTGGACGGCAAGCATCATTATAAGCATCAATTGACAGCTGGTGCAGATCCTCTTCCTTGACAACACCCTTGAGCGAGCATTCAATGCCAACATCATTAGCCAACTGCTTGACTGCATCAATAGCGGCCTTGCGATATTCTTCCTGGCTCATTTCATCAACACCTTTGACACCCATGACTCTGGCGATTTCACGATATTTTTCACCAGTTACTGGGGCATTGAATTCCATTGCTGTTGGCAGTAATGTTGCACAAGCCTTGCCATGTGGCATGTCATAGTAAGCAGAAAGGGTATGAGCCATCGCATGGTCAACACCTAGACCGACATTTGAGAAGCCCATGCCGGCAACATATTGGCCAAGAGCCATATCTTCACGACCCTTAGGATCATTGTTGACTGCACCTCTTAAGCCACGAGCAATGATTTCAATGGCCTTGATATGGAACATATCAGACAATTCCCAAGCACCAAGCGTAATATAGCCTTCAATCGCATGAGTGAGGGCATCCATACCAGTGGCAGCTGTCAAGCCTCTAGGCATTGAAGACATCATATCTGAGTCAACAACAGCGATGATTGGAATGTCATGTGGGTCAACACAGACGAACTTCCTCTTCTTTTCAACATCAGTGATGACATAGTTGATAGTAACTTCAGCAGCAGTACCAGCAGTTGTTGGAACAGCAATGATTGGAACGCATGGATTCTTGGTAGGTGCGACACCTTCTAATGAGCGGACATCGGCAAATTCTGGATTAGTGATGATAATGCCAATAGCCTTGGAAGTATCCATTGATGAACCGCCGCCAATGGCAATAATGCAATCAGCTTCTGATTCCTTGAAAGCAGCTACACCAGTCTGGACATTTTCAATTGTTGGGTTTGGCTTGATGTTGGAATAAAGGACATATGGAATGTTGGCTTTCTCCAAGAGTTCAGTGACCTTGCCTGTAACTCCGAACTTGACCAAATCAGGGTCAGATGCGACAAAAGCCTTCTTAAAGCCACGGTTCTTCATTTCTTCTGGAATGATGGAAATGCAACCAGAACCATGATAAGAAGTCTCGTTTAAGACAAATCTGTTCATATTATTTATAATCTCCTTATTAAGGATATTTTAGCACAACTTGTCATAGTTTTTGCTTGCGCTTAGGATAATGGTTGCAACGGTTATAGTGTGATAGAATATAGATATCTATGAAAACTCAAAGAAACCAAAAGGAAAACCTGAAAACCTTCTATATTGTCATTGATATGCTAATCTGTGTATCAATGTTTCTGATAATGCTGATAAAGTCCTATGGTGTCATCAACTACTACTTCAATGGCTATGTCATCATCACTGCCATCTATTTAGGCCTGTTGTCATTGTTTGTTGAAATCTTTGAAGTCTTCCGTCTTGGAGAGACAAGAGTCCGGGATATGTTCCTGTCCTATTGCCTGGCCGCATTTGCGACCAATTTCATCATCTACTTCATCATGTCACTGATTGCCTACAAGATGCTTGCGGTCTTGCCTGTTTTTGCGCTTTTGATCTTGCAGATAATCGCGATGGCAACACTTTTGTATCTTGAGAACCGGCATCTGCGTGACAGCTTTCCGATTCCCAAGGCCATTGCCATCTTTGGGGAGCCCAATTATGAAATATTAGCCAAGATCTATCCATATCGGGATATCCTGGTTACTGTTGATAAGAGTGTTGATGTTGAAGATATCAGCTTTGATAAGCTTGATGAACTATTAGCTGGCTATGAACGTGTCATTACTGTTGATGTTGACCATAATGACAAGAAACTGATTTTCAAGAAGTGCTATGAGGAACATATCACAGTCTATGATATTCCAAGCATTTCTGATACCTTGATAGCTTCAAGCAGTGTCATGCATGTCATTGATACTCCAATCCTCAAGATTGGCCGTTTTGGTCCTAATGAACTGGAAGCCATCATCAAGCGTCTGATTGATATTGCCGGCTCCCTGGTCCTCTTGATCGTTGCCTCACCAATCATGCTTATGACAGCACTAGCGATCAAGATCAATGATGGTGGCGATATCTTCTTCAAGCAAAAGCGCCTAGGCCTAAATGGCCAGGAATTCATGGTCTACAAATTCCGTTCGATGATCATGGATGCTGAAAAGAATACAGGTGCCATCTTGGCCAAGAACAATGATGATCGCATTACCAAGGTGGGCAAATTCATCCGTATGACCAGAATCGATGAACTGCCACAGCTGATCAATATCCTAAAAGGGGAAATGACCTTTGTGGGACCACGGCCTGAAAGACCGGAGATGTATGAGGAAATTGTCAAGGATATTCCTGAGTTCCGCTATCGTCTGATGGTCAAGGCTGGCCTGACGGGCTATGCCCAGATTTATGGCAAATACAACACCACAACCAGAGACAAGCTCTTGCTTGATATCTACTATATTGAAAACTACAGCATCATTACTGATCTCAAGCTGATGATATTGACACTGAAAGTCTGTCTGATGCCTGAATCCAGCGAAGGAGTCAAGGATGACCACCAGCAAGGATAAGGCACTGATCATTATTGAAGCTGATCCCAATAAGGATATCTTCTTTAGAAAGTGGGAAGCTAACGGCTATCAGGCAGCTGTCATCTTCAGAAAAGTGAATAAGCCCCTAAGAGCTATCAGACGACTGTTTGCCAAATATGATAATCCACTATTGGCATTATGGCTAAATGACTGGTATGGGAAACTGGATGACTATGATTCCATCATCATTCATATGTCAAGGCTTACAAGATTTCTTCCTAAGCTTTTAGCTTGCAAATACCCCCATCTCAAGGTCATTTGCTGGTATTGGAATACAATTGATGAGGATACTTTGCCAATTGATTTTCATAACGATAGGATCAGCTATTGGTCCTTTGATGAAGATGATTGCCGAAAATATGGATTGAACTTCAATATCCAATATTACTGCCCGCTAAAGAAGGAAGAAGGCTTGGAAAAAGAGAACGATATCTACTTCATTGGCCGTGATAAGGGCAGAGAAGAAAAGATCAGGGAAGTTGAAGAAATGGCTAGGAATC
>JAQXQU010000193.1 GCA_029101345.1 Erysipelotrichaceae bacterium
AGAATAGAAGCTATAGCTTTAACTGAGGCATCATAAGTAACATCATTCACCATATCTTTAGGAAATGCTGCATGTAATTTCTTACCGGTATTTATATTTTTATATTCTACAGCTTCATATTCGATCACTTCGACATTAAAACCAGCTTTGACAAGCTGCTTAGTGATGACTTTCCCAGTTGGTACATAATCTTGATCGTTATCAATAACTTCTTTTGGGGCATCCAATAATACTTTACTTGTTGGTTCCTTCTTTTTAAGATAAGTACCTTTGTGGCCAGGCTGTCCCCCTGGCTTTCTATTAGTCTTTTCTCTATTATTCTGTATCTTTTTATGATTAGGATCTGTTGAAGAAGGTTTTGAACTGTTTTCAAAATCCTTATTGATCCTGGCTTCTAGAGCCATTATCTTATTGTTTAGTTCTTCGATCGTAGCATCTCTAGCAGTAATAACTTCTTTAAAACTATTGATCTTATACGTTTCAAGATCATTAATATCTTCTATCAACTGGCAGTTATCTTTTTTAAGTTGTAGATTTTCTTTTCTAAGCTCGACATTTTCCTTATACAGTTTCTCATTAGTAACAGAAAGTCTATCTACTTTAGCACTAAGCTGAGTGATCTTTTTATTCAAAGCACTTTCATCAGATAAAAAAGCTACTTCCTTTCGAAGTTTAAGAACTTCAACATGTTTAGAACAACCGAAGCAGCCTCTATCAACCATAACTATTATCCTTCCTCGTTTTCGTAAACAAGTTTAGGTCTTTTATCTTTATCCATATAAGCAGCTTTGAGATAAGGTAACTGATCTAAAGTGATTCTTCCTAGATTCCTCACTACTTTTTGGACGACTTTACCATTAACTTTCTTATTTTCTACTAAGAAAGCATAGTGATAAAGCCTATCATCGACCTTTTTAGTAGTAACTCTCACGAACATTATTCCTCACCACCATTATAACATCAAACACTTTATATAACAATATATATAAGCTATTTCTCGTCACTACTATATCAAAAAAATAGACAAAATAAAAGCAGGATTTTTTATCCTGCAATCCAAAACATCTTTATTAAAAGTCGCTATTTATTATAGTATTAGGGGTCTGAACTGTAACCACAAATCGTAATCCGTGACAGATATTATGTTCATCGCATTGTATTTATGTCAAATAATACTCTTTCTCAAAAACATCGACCGATTTTAATTTTTAAAGAAATCTGATTTTATATAAAAATCACAGACCCAAGCTTCTCAAAATTTGTTCAACGCCATAAGGTTTAGCAAATTTTAAATAGATATCACTCAAATAAAGAATTTTGTCTGAAATATGTTTATTCCACATTCCTGGATATACGATTACTTCTTTTTCCATTCCATCAGCGCTGATTTTTATTGAATCCAAAGTAAACGCAACATCACAACCCGATTCTTTAAGCATTCCGACAAGTGGCTTCAGAAGTTTCTGCTGCATCTCAATATCCAGTGGTTCAGCTACTTTTCCATATAATGCCCAATCTAGCAGTTCTAATGCATAGAACCTATTAAGGCTTCCGTGTATATATTGGTTTCTGTAATGCTTTAGGCAGTTATAACATGCACTTCCACAGTTACAGCCATTAAGCAGTTCTCTCATATCGTCAAAAAGTTCACTGATTGATTCCTTGACACTAACAGCATAGCCAGCGCCACTCGATAAACTATCGTAAAGATAGACATCAATGAATGCTCCCTGCTTGTTCTGTCTGAATCTATATCCAGTAACAAGTTCTGTAAACTCGACATCAAGTTTTTTACACGCAGCAAGTCTCAAAGCTTCCGCAAAAGACTGCGCTGCTTGATGGAGCCAGAAGCCATATCGATCTGCATCTACTTCGTTTTTATCAAGGCTGATTTCTAAAACCAGCATGTCCGTAATAAAGTCATATCCAAGGTCAACATTAATTGGATCTGGATGTGTACATCTCATCTTCGCGAATTTTGAGCGATATGGACGCATGACCTTCTTTAATACATCAGGATCATCACCAGGCATTGCTGCACCACAGTCAGGACAAACCATAAATCCTTTCTGGCCAGAACCTGTGTTAAGCATAATGATTCTTTGGTTTGTGCGTGATGCCATTCTGACGTTCTTGCATCCTTGTATCTCCTCAATGTCATCCGAATTAGGAAGAGTGGAATATAGAGGCTGGCCAACAGCTGTGTATTCTTCTTCTAATTGAGCATATGGAATAGATTTACCATCACGTGGTGCAAAGCCCCATGGCCTCAACATATCCTTGGCAACTTCAAGCCCTTCGTGTCCACAGAATGGGCAAGTTCCATCATTTTCATTCTCTAGACCAAACCATCCACATTCAGGACATCTCAGCAAATGCTTTACATAGTTAGGATCTTCAACATACGCTCTTGCTGGCGATGAAGCAGCCCCTTTCTTTCGTTCGCTTCCTGGATAATACATACCCCCAATCTGGTAAGTCTTCTTATCGACGACAATTCCCCTTCCTGGGGCGTATTCTCCAATTGCAACGTCAAGCCCTCTTTCAACCTGATACTGAACCTTCCCGTTAGCATCAGAAATATATGTACTGACAACATTCTTAGGAAATGAGTAAGTAGGAATAACGCCTTCCTCGTAAAGAGCATCTAAAAGGTTCTTTGCATTTGGCAAATATTCTCCAGATTCAGCTACTCCATATAGTTCAGGATGCGCATCCCTCTTCTCTTTCATTTCGTGAAGTGCTACCTTGAGCGCATCAATAATTGCTTGTCTGTCAAATTCAGCATTTTTAGGGATCAAAACCGAATCCTTTTCAAAAACGAAATTGAAAAGGTAATCTTCAAAAAATTCCATATGATTGTCCAAAAACTCCGCTGCAATCATTGAATCAAGGCTGCTATATTGCGTGGATAGATATTTTTCCAAAACAATAATACTTAAATGTCTTTGGATTAGTTTTCCGCTTTGAATATCAATCCAAGGCCTTCTTGGCTCCCCTCTAAACATTGGAACAGGGTTATTGAAATACAACGTGTCATGCGGTCCATTCTCACAGAATGTGACAATCGTAGAAAGACTTGATCCTCTTCGCCCGGCACGACCGGCACGCTGCTGATAATTCTCTCTCATTGGCGGTATATTTCTTAACCCAACCGCTACCAGTGAACCGATATCAATACCAACTTCCATAGTTGTGGTGCTACTTAGAATATCGACTGGCGTTTCTCCATCTGATATCAAGTCCTGGAATCTTAGCTCATATTTTTCAGTCTTTGACCAAAGATCATCTCTTTGGTCTTTATGAGAAAGCTGCGCAGTATGTTCTTCGGTATCAATGACATTTATCTTTTCGCCATTCATCGCTGCTTCGATTGGCTCTCTCCAAAAATCAAGAGAAGCCAATTCCTTGTCACTCATTTCATGAATCTTGTCTGATCCACAGCTTGGACACTTACCTATTAATTTGTATGGAGTAATTTCAGAACATTTTTCACATCTATGCCACTTGTGCTCAGTATTATAACGTGGCTTTATGCGCGAAAGGACGAAATAAAGGCGATCTGGGTTCGCCTGACCTGCATCCAGGAACATTTCTCTAAATACGTCCTGCCATACCTGCATTTCCTTGGATTTATCATCCCATTTCATTGCATCTCTGATTACCGTGCTGAATTTCCAGTCCAAAGGCATACCATAACCATTGAAATTTATAGCAACATCATATCTGATCTCATCAGGTATTGTGTGTCCAATCGCCATGTACATGTCATTGGCATTCATAATCCAAGCATTGAACACTTCAAGCACTTCATCCTCGTTTGTTTTGATTCCTCTTTCCTCTAATTCATCAACGCAATCAAATAGTGTTTCGTCAGTAGGCTCAATCCAAGAAACAGCTGACTCGTAGAGCGTGTTATATCCAGCAGAAAACATCTTCAGCAACGCTTCCTTCATCTGAACAGGAGCATTATCCATCGTCAGTCTAGGTGTGTATTCCCTGTTTCTTCTAACACATCTGTTGTAGTTGCTGATTGTCTCACTGCAATTAAGTTCAAATTTTTCTCTATCTTCATTGTGGAAGACATGGACATGTCTCTGCCCGGCAACAAGGCAGAAGTAGTCATATATGTTATCCATAGATTGCTCTATGGTTGATTTTTCCATTTCATTGATTGCCAGAGCGAACATCTTTCTTGATGCCGCATTATCAGAAGCCTCAGACATATCTCTTGCCAGCTTTGCAGCTCGCTGTCGACTATCAGAGAACAACAGAACCTTTCGTCCTTCATTTGGAAGACGATCTGGATCTTTATCTTTTCCAACAACGGCTGGCTGAACGTCAAACTGAGTTTTAATCAGATTAAAGAAAGACTGATTGCCTCGTGTACTGAAAGATGTAAGCTGTGCCATAGACAGCGCATGCCTACAATGTGGGCAAGTTGGGAAGGTTATGATCTCTGGATGCCCTTTTTGAGAATAGTTGCAATAATATAACTTTCTAAAGCCTTCCTTATCTGCATAAGAATCATCATTAAGATATAAGAATCCGCTTCGCGTATCCAAATAACATGGAACAAGTTTATTCTTTCCTTGTTTTTCAGGAAGCTTGTATCCCTTTTCTGGAATAAATAGATGAATTTCTTTCATTCTTTGGTCCATAATCTGACCAGAGTATCTCCAAAGGTATGCCCTATCTTTATTATTCAAATCATCTTCCATGACATATGCTTTAAAAAACAAAGCACCACAACGTCTATCGTTGTAAAGCTCGTATACTGAACTGCCACAATGTGGACAAACTAGGTTACCATCTGATAAAAACAATTCACCAAGTGACAATGTCTCATCCGAGTGGCCATGATCACAATGTTCATTTGTGCATGCAAAAATACCATTGATGCCTTTAAACAGCATATGCATTCTTGCTGGGAACAGAATTGCTCCTTTGCTATTTCTTGCAAGAGGTGCAATCGCCAAAAGAAGGCCGATTGCCTTTATTCCTCTATCTTTATCCATTGTTGGAAAAACATCTTCAGCAAGTTCACCTAATGAAACTGCAGCACCTCTGCATTTGAGCATAAGGCGATAGAATGGCCCATAATGGACAAGATTGTCGTACATCCATTCCAAACATGTATCAAGGCTTTCGAAATCATTGCTAATTGCTTCTGCTTTTCTCCAGAATCTGTTCAGCGATTCTAATCTTGTGTCAGGATTTTCAAATTCTTCAGCATCAAAACAATCAAAGACTTCATCCTTGATTTCATTTGTCATACTGCCCTTTATATCTTCTCTAATACCCGTTAGGAAAGTAAAATTATTCCAGTCTTCTGCAGCTGTTAGATCCCTTGCAAATTCTCTAACCTTAAGTTTATCAGTATCACTATTATCAGGCATACTTGCTGTAGTCAGAATAAACTGAACTCTATCTCTAGTGATTCCAATTTTGTCAAAAAGTCTTCTGATAAGAAGCGCGACTTCTCCGCCAGAAGACCCTCTATACATGTGGGCTTCATCAATAATAAACAAAAGTTTGTTTTCTTTGCTTTCATCAAGCCACTTTCTGGTATCTCTCCATATATTCTCTTCCCTTGGTCTTAGAAGCATATACTCAAGCATAGAATAGTTTGTAATAAGAATATCTGGCGTTACGCGCTGCATTTCAAATCTTGTGATAAGCTCAGCATCCTCATCATCAGGATAGTGCTGGCTATTGTGCAATTTTGCTAGAAATGATTTAAGATCCTTTTTTGCAGGAACTTTGCCCTCTTTTTGAAGCATCTTTATAAACTCTTTATCATTCCCATCCTCAAGAATCATTCTAGCGAGCGTTTTTTCCAATTGCCTATCTTGCTCCTTGTCAGCTTCTGGGCCTGGATATGGAGTTCTTCCTGTGTACATGCCAAATTGAGGACGTCTTACATTTATGCCAGCATGTCTTCTAAAAGATTCGATGAAAAGGTCATCTTGGTCGCCAATAAGACGTCTGAGCCTGCTGACCTGGTCAGAGACTAGGGCGTTCATTGGATACATGATAACAGTTCTAACACCTCTTTGATTCCAACTACTCTTTCTCTCTTTAGCTTCTGTTACCAGCTTTAATAATAGCGGCCACATAAAACACTCTGTTTTACCGGAACCTGTTCCAGTAGAAACAAATAAATCTTTCCCTAATTCAACTGCTTCTAGAGCTTGAATCTGATGCCTGAACGGACTTGTGAAAACGCCTAGTCTTTTTTCTGCAAGCTCCTTCAGGAATTCCCTTTTCCATAACGATATTTCTGCTGTTTCGATTCCATCAGGAACAATTAAATATGCAGGTGATGATTCAATGTATGGCTTCTGGTATAACACTCCTTCTTCATCTAACTTCTCTCCTATCGCATCAAGCAGTAGAGGGGATTTTGAAAGGTACTGAGCCTCAATGTATTGCTTAAGTTCTTTTTTTAATTCGCTATGAACGGAGTTTGCACCATTTGCCATATCATTTACACCTCTTTGAATTTAAATCCTTTTCTTTCTAGGATTTCCTTAAAATCGTCAAATACAGATTTGCACATTACCCTTTCAAAATTGGCTCCAGCAATTCTGTATGTTGTTGGCCAGCTATATAAAAT
>JAQXQU010000194.1 GCA_029101345.1 Erysipelotrichaceae bacterium
TTTGTTCTTATCAAGCAATTTGTATTTCAAGCGACAGCATTGAGCACACATGCCCTTATTGGCACTGCGATTTTTGCTAAAGGATGAAATCAGGCATTGTCCACTATAGGAAGCGCAGATAGCTCCATGGGCAAAAATTTCGATTTCAATGTCTTCTTTACAAGCCTCACTAATGAATTCCTGTGTTGATTCCCTAGCAACAACAACCCTTTTAAATCCCATTTTTTTAGCATTTATAACACCTTGGATATTATGGATATGCATTTGCGTTGAAGCATGAATTTCCATATCAGGAATCTCCCTGGTTATCCGATAGTAGAGTCCTAAATCCTGAATGATCAGAGCATCAACGTTGATATCATGATAATAGTGGGCTTGCTTAATGGCGTTTTCCAGTTCATATTCATTTAATAGCGTATTTAGGGCAACATAGATTTTGACATTACGCAAATGTGCATATTCAACACAGTCCTTGATTTCTTCTTCAGAAAAATTGCCCGCAAATGCGCGAGCAGAAAAGCTTTTTCCCCCGAGATAGATGGCATCTGCACCATTATCAATGGCACTATGGAAAGCCTGCATGTTTCCAGCAGGCGCTAGCAATTCTATTTTTTTCACTGTTTCTCCTTCATAGCATGCAGAAGATAATAATCAAGGACCAGTTCTCCTTGCATAGTGCTATCGCTCTTGAGCTGATAATCAAGTTTGGCCAAATCATTTAACAGGGAGATGATCTTCATCTGTTTCATCTTCTTTGAATTTTTAATTGCATTGGAAATTCGATAAGAATGGGCTTTGGTGTCTGCAATGATTTCATTTTCACTATAACCTTTTTGCAAGAGATAGTTAACATAATATAAGAAGCGAAGTTCGGATGCAAGGGCAGCAATCAAGCCCTGGATTGATGTGCTTTTAAGCATATCCTTTTTGATTTTGAAGGCTTTGGTGAGATTCTTATTGTAGATAGCATCGGCCAATTCAAAAATCTTGGGATCATTTTCAGATATAAAGAGAGCTTCAATAACCCTTTCATCAATTCTCCCAGGATAGAGGCCAAGAATTTCCATACCATTATAGAACGTGTCAAAACTGCCATTGCAGCAGTTGATAAAGAGATCACGTCCACTGCTGGTAAAGTCGAGCTTATAAGATCCTAATTCGCTTAGTGCTCTGGAATAGAATTCACGAGGCTTAAGCTGTGAGAAAACCATTTCTCTGGCATTCATTCTGATTTCCTTGTAGGCTTTCAGTTTATCGTTGAAACTGCCCTTATTGGATGTAAAGATCAGATCCTGTTCATAATAGGGATTTCTGCAATAGTCAAGAAGCTTATCAAGATTTTTGTCATCAGACCTGCCAATTAAAAAAGATGGTTCATGACAGATGATGACCTTTCTACTAGAAAATAAGGAAATATTGTCAATTTCAAACATCAAGGCCTTGATATCAAAATCTTTGGCTGTGCAATCGATATTGACAACTTCCGCATCCTTATTGCTAATAATGCGATCAATCTCCTTATTAATCAGGATTCTTTCAGTGCCGCTAAGCAAATATATCATTACTTAATTATAACAAAATCACCTTTGCTGGTCTTCAGATAATCACAGATATTGGTAAAGACAAAAGCAATATCTCCATCTTCTTTGGTTATGTGATAAATAGACTGGTACTGTTTGAGGATATCTATTGTGTTTTGATCCGGATGACCATATTGTCCACTTGTAGAAATGATTGAATGTTTTGGCATTATTCTCGATACAAAAAGCCGGGAACTGGATGTGGATGAGCCATGATGGGATACTTTTAGAATATTGATGGAAAAGTCTGGATATCTTTTCACAAGTACTGCCTCTGCTTTACTGGAGATATCGCCTGTTAATAGAATATGATGCTCATGATAAGAGACATCATAGACCAAAGAATTGTCATTTTCATTATCAAATGCCCCTAAATCCAAATTGTTGAATTCAATACCGCCTATTGCAAATGATTCCTTTTCATCGATTATTCTTTTGACCTTGAAATCTTTCCTAAGGTTTTCAATATTTCCACTATGATCATTATCACTATGGGAGATAACCAGATAATCGATTTCATATATGCCCTCTTTTAAGAGTTTTTTCTTAAGCTTATGATAATTGAATTGCGAGCCAGTATCATAAAGAACATGGCAGGCACTGAAAGGGCAATTGAACAAGATAGCATCACCCTGTCCGACATCAATGTAGATATTGGAAAAGAAAGGCCTATTGAAAGGAGAAAGAATCAAAAGCATTATTAATAAAAGATCTGCTCTAATGCTTATCATCTTTCTTAAAATATGAAAGATGATAATAGAAAAGAGCGAT
This sequence comes from Erysipelotrichaceae bacterium, assembly GCA_029101345.1. Taxonomy (GTDB): domain Bacteria; phylum Bacillota_I; class Bacilli_A; order Erysipelotrichales; family Erysipelotrichaceae; genus Colivicinus. Next base: position 2,352 of record JAQXQU010000194.1, read on the forward strand.
ATGCTGCCTCTGATTTCAAAGGAAAGAAGTGCAAAAACCTTATCAGATAATGCAATGCTTTGGATCATTAGCGATTGAAAAGGTCTAAACAAAAGGCCAAACAGTGCTAATAAATAGATCAGTACTCTTGTTATCAGCAAATGACGATAGAGAAAGAGATGAAGCACATCAAAGCTTCCAAAGAGCACACTCTGAAATAAGGCGAAAAGTGTCCGAAAATCAAATTCGGTATCAACAACACCAATAAATGATGCAAAGAGGATGAATTGAATGCTGGTGTTTTCATAAAGCGAATAATTCATAATCCCAATGATAATCATTTTCAACCCCAAAAGCTCTTTTCTTTCCATATGAAAATAAGAATCGATTAGAAGAAGAAAATAGCGGATATCAAAACAAAATAATAAACTTAAGAAAATGATAGCTGATGTTCCGATTGTTCGATTCCTCTTAATAAGGGTTTTTGTCAAATAATAACCACCAAAGGCTAGAGAAAAAGAATAGAATTGAGAATAATCATCATAAAAACCATAGAACATATTGCAATAAAGACTGCTTATTTCGAGATCAAAGCTTTCTATCAGCTGATAAATCAGAGCTTTGGGCATTAATGAGAAAATGACTTTTCCTCTGAAATTTCCAACATAGATTATTCCTTTTGTCCTTTCAGCAAGGCTTGCATAGTCATTGAATCTATCATCAAAAAGGATGACATCACCAGCCTTTAAACCATCACCATATGTTTTGACCTTATAGAGAAACTTGTTTACAACAAAATAGCCATTTCTTTCATAATCAACAATTCCAATAGGCAAGAGGTCATTTCTTAAAAACAGAAAAGAAGAAATAAAGAGAGCCATTGCATAGGCAATGGCATCATAGATGTTAAAGGCCAATAGATAAGCAAATGACAGGACATAGATCAAAGGATTCCTTAATAAGAGCGATATCATCAGCAGGAAACCGACTCTAAAGAGAGATATATGGCAGTATCTTTTCATATTTAGCCTCTCCAATGCCTTTTATTAGCAACAATTCTTCAAGTGCAAGAAAACATCCTTGGCTATCACGATATTCAATGATTTTTTGCGCAGTTTTTTCACCGATTCCCGGTAAGCTTATTAATTCATCAAGACTAGCAGAATTAATGGAAATCAGTTTGATTTCGCTCTTTTTTGGTATGACAAGAAGTTGACCATCATATAGTTTGTCCTGATAGGATATGCCATCAATATTAGCGTCATTTGAAAGCTGAAGCTTCAAAAGGAGGTCATTGATAGTTGAGTTCTTTTCAAGTTCATATATTCCTTCCCTTTCTACTTCTCCTCTTACTTCAACCTTGATGGTTTTGGGTATTTCTTGTTCCTCGATATTAAAATCAAAGGAAATGAAGAAAATGGAAATGAGAAGAATGATTAGAATTATCAGTCTCTTGTACATAAAATAGGCACTATATATTCAGGAGGAATGATCAGAAGATGATTTACTCTTGCAAGTTTGAAAGTCAGCTCATCATAAGAAACTGAAGGCAAAATGATTTTTTCCTCTTCATCAAGCTGATAGCCTGTTGGAGCCTTAATCTCCTTTATAG
>JAQXQU010000195.1 GCA_029101345.1 Erysipelotrichaceae bacterium
GTAAAGATATTTTATAAAAGTTCTTAACTAAAGTATAGAAAGCGTTTCCAATAATGTCAACAACTTTTGTTAAATATTTTAATAAAAGTTGTTTCATTATTAATAATCTCCTTCTCAATCAATGATGGAAACAATAAAAAGGACACTTCCCTAAAGGAAATGTCCTGCTGAGTGCTTATTCAATTGCCCCAATTGTCATAAAGCCCAGATAGGCTGCACCATAGATGCCAGCCTTGTTCTTGAGAGATGCCGGAATGATTCTTGGCTGATAAAGAGCAGCCAAAGGCGATGCTTCGACCTTGGCTAACAGCTTATCCCACCAGTATTCCCTGGTATCAACTAAGCCACCACCGATGATAATGGCTTCTGGATCATAGGAATTGCAAATAGTCATGCATAAATCATAGAGATCATTCACAAAGCCATCAAGAACCTGCAGTGCCAATTGTTCTTTTTTCTGAACCAGTTCAAAGAACTGATAGCCAGTTTCAATTCTGTTTTCTGCCAAATCATTATAGATCTTGACTAAGGCTGTTCCTGAACAATATTGTTCAACACAGCCTTGAAGACCGCAATTGCATTGTCTGCCACCTGGATGAAGAATAATATGGCCTAATTCCCCAGCACTCCAATGAGCACCATGAATCATCTTCCCCTCAGTCTTGATAGCTGCACCAACACCAGTACCTAATGCTATGCAGACATAATTCTCCAGTCCCTGGGCACTGCCATTCCACTCTTCACCATAGCCTGCTACTTTGCAATCATTCTCCACTACTGTTGGCAAATGATATCTTTCTTCCAGCAGCTCCTTGATCTTGACACCAGTCCAGCCTGGAATATTATCACTGGCATAGAAGACTTCACCAGTCTTGATATCAATGCGCCCAGCTGAACCAACTGAGATGCAATCAGCCTTTTCAATCTTCAACAGTTCATCAATAACGCTATATAGTGATTCCAACAGCTTTTCTGGGCCAAGCTTTGGATTAGTGGGAAATCTTATTTCCTTTAGTATGGTCTTATCTTCAGAAAACAAAGACCCGATAGTCTTTGTTCCTCCAATATCAATTGCTATTACGTGTTTCAAAAACCGCACTCTCTGTGGATGTCATCAACAATCTTCTTGGTGATGATCTGAGGTCTGGTAATGCCAGCACCAATGGTAATGCCATAAGCGCCCGCTTTGAAACCTTCAATTGCCTTTGTCGAATCCCAGAATCTGCCTTCTCCAATGATTGGTGCCTTGCAGACCTTTGACAATTGGGCAATCAGTTCAATATTAGGCTCTCTTAGTTCCTGGATAAGGCTTGCGCCCTTATCGGTTGTATCAGGAGTATAACCCCAAAGTGTTGTTGCTACATAATCACAGCCAAGCTTGTCAGCTCTGACACCTTCTTCATAAGTAGAGATATCGGCCATGATTTCCTTGCCTGGATACTTCTCCCTAACCAGCTGATAGAATGTTGGGAAATCATTGCCATCATATCTTGGATAGTTTGTAGCATCAATACAGATAATATCTGCGCCTGATTTGACAACAAGGTCGACATCTTCCATTGTTGTTGTGATATAAGGCCAATAGCCTTCATGAACAGTCTTGATTAATCCAAGGATTGGAATCTTGACTGCCTTTCTAACTGCACATAAGTCACTATAAGTGTTGACTCTGACGCCAACTGCTCCTCCCATCTCAGCTGCAATAGCTAGACGAGCCATGATTTCTGATCCATGAAGTGGCTCTTCTGGAGTAGCCTGGCATGAGACAATTAATCCTTTTTTCAAAATACCCATACTTAAATCTTTCCTTTCTTAAGTATTCTATCATAAGAAATCGCAGCAAGCATTACTGCACCTTTAGCAACCCATTGCCAATATTCACTGACATCCAGCATTAACATGCCATTGCTTAATACTGCCATTACCAATACACCGGCAAAGACACCTGTAATCTTGCCTTCACCGCCTGACATGGAAATGCCACCAAGCACTGAACCGGCAATAACATCCATTTCATAGCCAAAGCCAGCACTAGGCTGTGCAGTATTGACTCTGGAAAGAAGAACAATGCCAGCAATGCCTACAATGACACTGCACATGATATAAGCCATATATCTGCGCTTTCTGACGTTGATGCCTGTCAATCTTACTGCTTCTTCGTTGCCACCAATTGCATATAAGCTCTGACCAAATGACGTATATTTCAAGACTATATAGTCAATGATATAGATGACAAACATGATAATAATTGGTATTGGTACACCCAGGAAATAGCCCTGGCCAATGACCTTGAATGAAGAAGTAAAGCCATAGATTGGAATAGCACCTGTGACAATATAGGAAATGCCCTTTAGAATCTGCAATGTTGCCAGTGTAACAATCATGGCATTGAGTTTGAATTCATGGGTAAAGAATGCATTGACAAAACCAACAAGTGCTGCAAAAGCCAATGACAGAAGTATTGCCAATACAGGATGCAGACCTGACAACATGGCTTTGGCACAAATGACACCAACACAGGCTGTTGTACCACCAACTGAAAGATCAACACCACCAGTAAGGATGACATAAGTCATACCGGCTGCCATGATGCCTACTATTGATACCTGTCTTAGAATATTCATCAGATTCTTGGCTGAAAGGAAATATTCCGAAGTCAGCGAGAAGAAGATGATTTCAAAGATCAGCACGAAATAGATGGCGTACTTCCCAAGAAAAGACTTGATATTTATTTTGTTTTTCATATTATTCCCTCTATGAAGCCAGTGTCATTATTGCTTCCTGGCTGATATCATCACCAGTCAATTCACCTGTAATGCATCCATCATGCATGACAAGAATGCGATGGCTAACGCCAATCAGTTCTGGCATTTCCGAAGAAATGACGATAATTGCCTTTCCTGATATTGCCAGATCCTTGATCAGCTGATAGATTTCCTGTTTGGTACCGACATCTATTCCTCTTGTTGGTTCATCAAGAATCAGTACTTCACAATCCTTCAACAGCCATTTCTCCAAAACAACCTTCTGCTGATTGCCGCCGGACAGATTCAAACAGATATGCTTCTGTCCCCGAGCTTTGACTTTCAGGCGATCATAATACTCACCTACATCCTTGCTGGCTTTCGCGAAATTGATGAAACCAGCTTTGCTGTAGTCAGTAATTGATGGGAGAATGCTGTTGAGGAATATATCCTTATTTAATACAAGGCCATGTGATTTGCGGTCTTCGGGAATCAGGCCGATGCCATTCTTAACTGCATCAGCTGGACTATTGATGGTCACTTCCTTGCCGTGCATGACGATAGTTCCGCCATCTTTTTTGTCTGCTCCAAAGAGCAGGCGCATGGTTTCAGTTCGGCCAGCACCGACAAGTCCGCCAAAACCTAAGACTTCCCCCTTTCTTAATGTAAAGGAGACATCATGGACCTTGCTGCTAGAGAGGTGCTTGCACTCAAGCACAACCTCTTTTTCACTATATTCCTTGGCAGGATAGATATCATCAATTTCTCTACCTACCATATTTCTGATCAGATCATTTTCACCAACATCCTTCGTATTGAAGCATGTAATGTAATGACCATCACGTAAAACGGAGATTCGATCAGTCAAATCCAGAATTTCTGAGAGCTTATGGGAGATATAGATGATTGTAATGCCACTTTCATTGAGCTTTCTTACAAGCTTGAACATCTTCTCAACTTCATGTTCAGTCAAAGGAGCACTAGGCTCATCCATAATCATCAGTTCTACCCGATGATTGATGCATTTGGCAATTTCCGTTGCCTGCTGCAAAGCTGGTGATAGAGTGGAAACACGGCTTCTGACGTCAAAGTCAAAGCCAAGTTCATGCAAGATCTCTTCGGATTTTTTAATCATTGCCTTATGATCCAGAAAACCATTCTTCTTTAGCTGAACACCAAAGAAGATGTTTTCATAGACTGACAGATTAGGGAAGAGATTGAACTCCTGATAGACAACACCAATGCCCTTTTCAATGGCATCTTGTGGTGACTTGCAGACAAGCTTTTCGTTCTTGTAGTAGATTTCACCGCCATTGATTTCAATAGCACCAGCAATTGTCTTGATCAGCGTTGATTTTCCAGCTCCATTTTCACCAACAATGCCATGGATTTCACCCTTATGGATATCAAAAGTGATATCTTCAATGGCTCTAACTCCATAGTATTCCTTTGTGACTCCTCTTAAGCTCAGAATCACTTCTCTTTCTGGACTCATTATCGAACCTCCGCTTATTATCATCACTTGGATGATGGATTAATTATTATGGATTATTTTAAGAAATCAGCAACGTTGTCCTTAGTAACAACATTTAGTGGAATGCAGACTGGATCAGCAATTGGTCCACTCTCTCTGACCTTCAGAGCAGTATCAACCAAAACCTTGCCTGTACCATTTGCATTGATATCGATAGTAGCCTTATAAGCTGTACCATCCTTGATTAGTTCAAGAGCCTGGGCTGTACCATCCATACCACCGATATAGAACTTGTCATTGCCTTCAGCCAAATGGTTAGCATCAACAACAGAGTAAGCACCTAATGCAGCAGCATCGTTACAACCGATGACAACCTGGATATTTGGGAACTTCTGGATAGCTGTTTCCATCGCATTTGTGCCCTTTTCAACTGTATTTGCCGAAATGCTCTGAACGATATTGGCATTTGGTGCATATGCAAGAACACCATCTCTCATGCCATCGCCACGTGGAACGATTGCTTCGATATCAGGATAGTCAAGAACCAGGACATCAACTGCTTCATCACCCCAAGTTTCAGCAATATACTTGCCACAAGCATCACCTAATGCACGACCTAGATCATATTCAGGGATAGTAACAAATGCCTGTGAACCTTCAAAGTTCTGGTTAGCTGCAATAACAGTAATGCCAGCATCAGTTGCCTTCTTGACAGCATCTTCCAAACCTGTATCAGATACTGGGGAAATGATGATGATATCGACCTGCTTTTCAATGAAGTTTTCAACCTGTGATACCTGAGCTGCTATATCCTGATTGCCATTGGTGATTTCTACTGAATAGCCTAGGCTTTCACCATATTCCTTGACACCATTGGAAATAGTAACAAAGTATTCATTGTCTAATGACTGAACAGAGTAGGCGATCTTCAATGGCTTATCGCCTCCTTCATCACCGCCAGCAGTTTCTCCACCGCCTGAGCATCCAACTAGCATGAAGATGCACATCAATAAAGCTAATACCTTTAATAGTTTTTTCATATTTTCCTCCTTGTATTAATGGTATTAATTAACCTTCGAATGTCTATTCCAATGTCATCTTGTACTTGAAGACCTTGGAATTGACAATTCTCGAGTTGAATTCAACTTTGGTTCCATTGTAATAAGAGACACGCCTGACCTTTAGTACCGGACTATTTGGTTCAATCTTCATCTTCTTGGCATCCTTGTCATCAATGATGACCGCCTCAATCGTCTCTTCAGAATGATTTGGCCTAAAGCCATAATGCTGTTGCAAACCCTCATATAATGAATCATTCACAATCTTGTCCCTGCCAAAATTAGGAATGTACTTTTCAGGTATATATGAACGGTCATAGGCAACAATCACACCATCAGCCAAACGCAGTCTTTTTAAAAGAAAGACATTTTCATCAATGCCGATTCCCAAGGCATTGGCTACCTCATAACCAGGACTGACAAGCTTGAGTGAAACGAATTCAGCGCTTGGTACCATGCCCATTTTCTTCAGTTCATCTGTAAAGCTATAGAAACTGGACATATTCTGATTAATTTCCTTGAATCGGACATAACAGCCCTTGCCCTGATGCTTTTCAATATAGCCATCAGCTTCAAGTTCTGCCAAAGCCCGGTTGATGGTAATGCGAGAGACATTATAGATATCACAGAGCTGCATGTTGGTTGGCAATTTGTCTCCAACCTTGTAGATCTCATGCTTAATCTTGAACTCAATGTCACTCTTGACTTGGCTATAAATAGTCATGCCATTATGTTTCTCGATCATATATTATTTATCCTTACTTGTTATAACAACATATTAACTATAAAAACTTGTTATGTCAAGTTCTTGCTAAAATAAGAATAATGCCTTACAAACAACAGCAGTGGTCAATGAAGGCGTTGCATTTCCTTTGAATTCTCTTATAGATGAGAAAAAGCCTCATTGAGGCTTTGCTAAGAATGTGGGATTATCCCATTAAATACAATTTTGTAACGCTAATCGATGACAATTATTGCAAAAGAAAGCGATGAAGGTGTAAGAATGCTACATGCCATTGATCCAGAACTTTCTCCAAGAGGAATTAAGATGGACCATGTAATGGCAAGCGAATGTCATGATGATATGGACCTAATAATGAGCAAAATGCAGGTAGACCTGAATCAGTTCAGGGACTTTATAAAAAGCACAGCAAATTAAGAAAAACTGGTTCATTAATCTTTCTTATTCAGTAATAATCGCACATATTTATAGACATTTTACGAGATTATT
>JAQXQU010000196.1 GCA_029101345.1 Erysipelotrichaceae bacterium
TTGCCTGAGGCTTTTAAGCGTTATGGTACAACTACATTGGGATGGAATTCATTGGATAAACTAATTGATGTGATTGAAGGTAGAACTGCTGTTCCCGAAACGCCCAACGGGAATGTGAGTGCTCCAATTCACAATATTATAAGAATCGAATGTAACTGATATGAACTGTTATAGATATAAAGTAGAACATGATTATGGATTCGCTCCAAATCCGTTTCATGGTTATCTTACACTTGCGACTTGCAAAGGCGATATCAGGAAAAACAAGCATTTGCAGTTGGGTGACTGGATTGTCGGTCTCGGTAGTAAGTCAATGAAGAATCTGCATTGTATAATTTTTGCAATGAGGGTAGAGGAAAAGTTGACATTTGATGAATATTGGCTTGACTCGCGCTTTCAATGCAAGAAACCAATCCTTAACGGATCTCTTGTAGAGATGCATGGTGATAATGTTTATCATACTGACATGATCACAGGTAAGGTCATTCAGGAGAATTGTGCACACAGTCTTGAAGATGGTACGGAGCATTCTGGGCATAAAAAAAGAGATACGGAGGGAATGAATGTTCTTATTTCGAGGTCATTCTACTATTTTGGCGACCAAGCTCCACTTGTGCCAGACGAATTTTCTTATATCATCAACGATTCAAGAAACCTAAAGTTCAGGGATCTGATGGGAGAAGATATTAAGATTCAAAGGTTTGCTGACTGGTTAGCATCCAAATATAACTATGGAATATATGGTGATCCTTGTAATTGGCGCGAATATCATTTAAAGGAAATGAACATTTATGAGGGGTGATAAAACTATTGTTCCAAATAACGAGACATTGAAGTATTACTTCTATTTTATTCAAGAAAGAATGGAAATGTTCTGGAGAAAAATTGAAGGGAATAGATGTTATACAAAGGATGAAATTCTGAGATACCATAAGTTTACAAACGTCTATCGAGCTACAGACAGAGTTAGCCAATATCTCATTAAAGAAGTAATATACAAAGACATTGAGCTCTATAAACCTAAAGATGTATTGTTAAGGGTATTGGTATTTAAGGTTTTTAACAAAATAGAAACCTGGGAATACCTTAAACAGATGCTACCCTATCCTTTAACAGTTCAGACTTTTGATCCTCATCTTATCAGTGTATTGTTAACAGACAGACAAAAACACTTCCCCATATTCAATAATGCCTATATGATGACCGGTAGTCACAAAAAATATGACTATTTGCCGACCAAACACGAGAAATGGCTGACAATGCTGAAAAAAGAAATAGTTGATGGTGGTCTTCTGGAAGAAATATTGAAGGCAAAACACATGGAAGATGTTTATGATTGCTTGAAGTCTTGTTCATTCATAGGCGAGTTTTTGGCTTATCAATACACAATAGATTTGAACTATTCACCTTTCCTCGGTTTTTCTGAGAATGAATTCGTGAAAGCAGGTATTGGTGCAATAAGAGGGATAAAGAAATGCTTCATCAACTATGGGGAATGCTATGAGGATGCGATTTTCTATGTTAAGAATCACTTTCATGAATTACAAGCCATGTATGGTTTTAATTCTTTTCGTGAACTGCCTGGGCATTCGCCTACGTTGATAGACCTACAGAATTGTTTCTGTGAGACAGATAAATATCTACGTGCCAAAATGCCAGAATTGATAGTTGGGAATGTGAAAATAAAGCAAACATACAAACCGGTAAATAGGTCTATTGAGTTTTTTTTCCCTCCAAAATGGAAGATAAAAGGTTCTTTTAAATATAACCCTATTATAAACCAATCATTACTTGATTTATGGAATTAAAGGAATTAACAATTGAAGTGACGCAACAGTGCCCAAACTATTGCATACATTGTTCGTCATTGTCTTCTATATCTAAAACCTGCGCTATGCCACTAAGTAAGATAATAGATACGATTGACGATGCAAGTTCATTGGGCTGTACGCAGTTAAGTATATCCGGCGGTGAACCGTTCTTACGTCCTGACCTTACAGAAATTGTCGCACATGCAAAGAGGAAGAATATGTTGGTTTCTATATACACCAGTGGTATTTACCACGATGGAACTAAATACCTTCCTTTGCCGTTGGAGATGCTTCATGAATTAGTACAATATAACTGCAAAATCATAGTAAACTATGAAGCCGCTGATGAGGTAACATACGATTTGATAATGGGTACGCATATTGATGGATTCAATATTCTAAAACAATCCGTCAAGACATGTATATGTTTAGGATTTGATGTGGAGGCCCACACGGTACCTATGTGTGCAAATTATCTTCAACTTAAAGAGATAATAAGTCAGTGTATGGAGCTGGGAATAAAAAAGGTTAGTTTCTTGAGACTGGTAAGACAAGGAAGAGCTAAAGAAAATGAATCTTTGACTTTCCTGTCAGATGAGCAGATGGAAGAGGTAAAAAATCTAATCTACACTGAGCAACAAAAGCATCCTGATGGCATAAGAATTGGCATTCCTCTCTCCAATTGCTCAGATTGTCTTAATTGCATGGCTGGTACAGTGAAGCTAAACGTACGTTACGACGGCAAGGTCTTTCCCTGCGAGGCTTTTAAAGATAATACAAGCAATAAGTGCTTTACTTATTCTCCAGATTCCATTTATGATAATTCCCTTATTGAGATTTATGATAATGATGTGTATCTGGCAGAAGTAAGAACGATGCTGGATATGTATCATTCTGCTTGTAGAAAAGAAAAGTGTTTTAATCAATATATAAGAAAAAATGGCAAATACTGATTATTGGCAAATTCATGCTTTATCTGAATCGTTCGAAAATCTAGACAGGTGTTTGGATATGGTTCAAAAGCCAGAAGGTGCAATCATTGAATACCCCTTAGACGAGGAAGTTAGAAATGTATTTCATGGACTTATTATAGCAGAGCATG
>JAQXQU010000197.1 GCA_029101345.1 Erysipelotrichaceae bacterium
GATTTTGGTATTGTAGCCATTGCAACAGTCATAATTGCCTTTTTTGAACTCTTCACAAACATCGGTTTCTCCTCTGCCATTATACAAAATAAAGAGTTGACCAATAAAGATTTAAGCAACATCTACAGTTTTACATTGTGGATTGGATTTGGATTGAGCCTTTTGTTCTTTGCCTCGTCATGGGCTATTGCCGCTTATTATAACAATAGCACGTTGCGAACCATCTGCCAGATTCTCTCGATTAACCTGTTCCTTTCATCGGCCTCAATGGTTCCTAATACGTTGTTCTATAAAGAGAAACAGTTTAAGTTATTAGCTATCCGTACACTTTGCATCCAAATCGTTACAGGAGCCACAGCCATAATTGCGGCTTGGAAAGGTGCAGGACTCTATACATTGACCATCCAACCTATACTGTCAGGCTTACTGCTGTACCTAATTTCCATTAAGTATCATCCCGTACACCCTTCGTTCACCTTAGGATTGGAGAGCATCCGGAAAATTTGGGGATACTCCATGTACCAGTTTCTGTTTAACATCATAAACTATTTCACCCGCAACCTCGACAAATTATTGATAGGGAAATTTTTGGGAATGGATTTGCTTGGGTATTATGAAAAATCCTACCGCACGATGATGTTACCTGTTCAGAACATCACCTATGTCATCACACCTGTGTTACACCCCATACTAAGCGACTATCAGCATGATCTCCAGCAGCTCCGCATTGCTCATGAAAAGATGACTCATGTTCTAGCCTTGATTGGATTCCCCATTAGCGTACTCTCCTATTTCTGTTCTAATGAAGCCATTCAGATTCTCTTTGGTGAGCAGTGGCAAGCTTCTGTCCCAGCCTTTCAAATACTATCGTTCACAATAGGAATCCAGTTAGTACTCTCGTCGTCAGGTTCTTTCTTCCAGTCGGGTGGTGATACTCGCTCGATGTTTCATTGTGCTTTATTTGCCGCCACAACAAGCGCATTAGGTTTAGCAGTAGGAGTATTCTATTTCAAGAGTATTGAGGCCGTAGCTTGGTGCATCCTGATTACGTTTCTACTCAGTTTTATCCAATGCTATGTCTTGCTTTACAAGAAAGTTTTCCAGCACTCAATATTCTCTTTCATGCAAAACCTAAACATGCCATTTACTATTTCTGTCCTGTTGTTCGTAATAATGTTGCCTTTACAGACGTTTCTGGAGGGCCATGATATCATTATTTCGCTATTACTGAAAGGCCTTTTATTTATTTGTATTTTCAGTGTCCTCTTGTATTTTACGGGAGAACGACATATTCTGAAGTTACTTAAAAAGAAGGGGAATAAGACCTAAACTCTTTTTGATCCGTTTTCATAAAATATCATTGAACGTCTATCTTCGCAAAAGCATTTGCTCGAATTAATAGATCAGATTCATTCCATTTCTCAGAGAGAGAACTAATGATTGAATCATTATCTTGACCTATACAATCACCATTATGATATACAGCACCACCGATTTGTTGTTTGAAAAAACTAGTTCCCAGCCCTTTCCAGCAATAGTCATCAACGTGCATTAAATCAAGCAAAGATGGGTAGATGTCTACTTGACCTATAACAAAATTATTCACTAGTAACTTTTTATTAGCATTTAAAACTATTAATGGGACAAATCGATCTGAAAGCAAACACTCATTTCTTCCTTCAAACTTGTTAAAAGTGCAATCGTCATGATCACCTACAATCACAATCATAGTGTTTTTATACAAACCACACTGTTTTAACTGATTGATAAAATTCCCAATGTGCCTATCGGTATAATGTGCCAAAATTGAATAGTACTTAGCCTCCTCTGTACGAAAAGCCATATTCTGAAAACAGCTTACCTCAACAGGCTCTGTATAGGGTTTATGCATACTCAACGTAACAAGCTGTGCATAGAATGGTTCAGGCAATTCTTGTATTATCTGAATTGAGCGTTCAAATAGCAATTCGTCAGAACGCTTAACAGGATTCAAAGGGACGCCTAAATTATCATATAGTTTATCAAAACCAAAAGACTCACTCATCGTTCCTTGACTCCAAAAATCTTTGGCATCACAGATGAAAGAGGCTGTATAATATCCTTGCAGCTTTAATGCTTTGGGTAAAGAGAGAAAATAGTTCGTGGAATACAGCGCCGAAACAGCCCCAGTATTAATCGGTAACAAACCTGTATTGATTAATAACTGGGCATCACTTGAACGTCCATCCTTGACTTGTGGCAAGACCTTAGGAAGATACACACAACAACTATCTCTTAATAACGCATTTAAACATGGTGTAATGTCTTCTCCTTCTATTTGCCTATTCAAAGGCCAATCACACAACGACTCTACAAGAATAATTATTAGATTTTGCCGGGAAGATGTCTCAGTAATGTGTCCCCGAGCTGAAACCGCTACATACTTATTTGCAATACTAGTAGCCAATTGAATTTCATCAGATGATAGAGGATTATAAGCCTTAACTTGCGATATCCAATACTGAATAATACCATACTGCTTTATGCCTCGAACAGGTGTTTGTCTAAACCTATTCTTATCGCCTTCTGTTTGACTCATCTTTTTGTAACTAAAAACAGTCATACCTATGATGAATGAGAGAGAAAGAGCAAGTGGCAAAGCCACATATATCCTTATACTTGTACGTCGCGGGCATATATAAAAATGATACACTATGAAATATACTGCTGTAGGTAGAATGAGCAAGATATCTTTTACATTGATTGAATCTATTATACTACCTCCTAATCCATTAAGATTGTATATCATTAGATAAGACGCTAATGGCATTAGAGTACCATAATTTCTATAATACCAGATAATGGAAAGCAAATACAGAACCACTAATAATAGGTAAGGGAATAGAAACTTTCTCTTCTTTATAAGAAACACAGGAAGACTAAACAACATAGCTTCGCTTATCCTTCTAAGTTGAGGCCCAACATAGTTGAATCCTTCAATTGAAAAAGAATCAAGAAAAAGTAGTATTGTTATATACAAAAAGCTCGTTAGTAGTAAATAATTAAGTATCTCTAACCAGACTGAATCAAATATTTTTTTCATTTATATAGCAGAATAAAATAGTATATATTAAACTTCTATGAATTCTAATACAAAAATAGATAAAATCCACGATATTGTACACTGGTAAAACAAAAAATGAAGGTCAAAACCAATTTTTCCCGTCCCATTCTGCATACTCTATGTCACAATTATACTATATTGAAAGTAAATTTTATAAAAATTGGCATACAAAAAAACAATCAATACATCGCTTGCTTCGATGATATTTATTCTTATTTTAAAACACCATCATGTTAGGTTGCATAGTAGTTCTATGAATAAGTCTATTCAGAATTTGGAATTAATGAAAATAAGTTCTACTTTTGAGCTCGGAATAAGATTATATACATTAATCATTTGGAACTATCTATTAACATCAAGACAGAGTAACATGGAGAATAAAGCGTTAATAAAAGTCACAGTCATCATGCCGATATACAATACTGCGGCATACTTGCCTGAAGCCATTGAAAGTATCTGTAACCAGACGCTAAAAGAATTGCAAATCATCCTAATAAACGATGGTTCCACGGATAATAGCCAAGAAATTATTGAAGCCTATGCATCAAAAGACCCACGCATAGAATGGGTTAAGCAGAAAAATGCCGGTTTAGGGTGTGCAAGGAATGTAGGCTTTAAAAAAGCTATTGGAGAATTTGTATATTTCATGGATAGTGATGACATTCTAAAGCCCGATTGTCTAAAACAGTGCTATAATTTATGTTATAAAAATGATTTAGACTATGTAACCTTTGATGCTGAATCGTTTGATTCGTCAACAAAGGAAATAGATTATGTCTCTTATAGTCGCAAAAATTATATTGATAGCAATATAATATGGGAAAGTAGAGATCTTCTACTTCTTTTACTTAAAGAATCAAGATTCATATCATCTGTATGTCTTTGCTTATACAAAAGAGAATTTTTATTAAATAATAGTATCTATACTCCTGAAGCAATAATCCACGAAGACCAAGCGTTCACCTTAAAAGTTATGTTATGCGCAAAGAAAGTACAATATATCCCGATTATGTATTTTCAACGGAGAGTTAGATCTCATTCTATTATGACAGGTAAATACAGCATCCGGAATATTATTGGATATACAGCAACAGGAGTCCTTGTCAAACAATGGATGAAAGAGAAGCCTGAATGGGAACCATATATTTCTCTCTATCTTCACAAAACGCTAAATTCAGTCATCTGGTTAGGTCATCAGTTAACTTGGAGGGAAAAGATTAAGACAATTCAATTGATGATTGCAAATCATCTATGCCAGTACGTTTCTTTCAGAAACTGGATGGTGTTCTTTTTCAAATAACTAACAATCATGGTGAATAAATATTATATCAAATTTGGCATCTCTAACCGGAAAAATGCCGGTTCTAAAGCGATGAGAGATGTGATGCACTTGCTGGATGAGCAAGGGTATCACGCTATGCCTGCCCTTCCTGTAACAGTCAATAAAGGTGTCAAACTACTGATTGACATTCCTCTGATGATTCTTACTGTCCTCTTTTTTGTCCGTACACGAGGCACTGTGCTATATGTCATACCAAGCAATGCCTTCCGCATCAAATTGTTAGCTACGCTTCGCAGCCTCTTGGGATTCAAGATGATTTGCTTTATCAATGATGTAGAACAACTGCGTATGCCTACATAAAAGGCGTATGCAGAGCAGGAAACTGCCTCTATTGCCTTAGCGGATTGTATTATGGCTCCAAACAAACAATCCATGGAAATACTACGCAAGGAGTTTGACATTCATAAACCCACGGTATATGTTGGGGTATGGGATTACCTTTCAAACTACTCCCCATCTCCAATTAGCGAGGAAACCTTTGAAGCCAAGCACCAGATTGCTTATGCTGGAAACCTAAGGAAATCTCCATTCATTTACTCATTAGATGCCATTCCTTTGGATTTTGCGGTATGGGGCGAAGGAATTGAAAAAAAATTACCTCAGAATGTTCATCATCAAGGAGCTGTGATGCCAGACGAACTTCCGCCGTTGCTTAATCAATGTAGCTGGGGACTGGTATGGGATGGACCCTATATTGAGACTTGTAACGGACAATTAGGAACCTATCTGCGTTTCAATAACGCCCACAAATGCGGACTGTATTTGGCAGCCGGCCTCCCGTTAATCGTATGGAAACAGAGCGGCATGGCTCATTTTGTTGAAAGTCATCAAGTGGGTATTTGCGTGGAGTCTCTGCGCGATTTACCATCTGTGATGGCCTCTCTAACTAAAGATCAATACCTTGCCTTCCGTAAAAACGTTCTTCATGAAAGCGCACTGATTCGAAACGGTCATTACTTCCTCAATGCACTCAAGCGAGCTGAACGAAAGAACCTCACCCTGCTTTGGCGTAAGTTACAACCTATGGAAGCAGGGAAGGATGTCCTTCTTGTTCCTAAATATTTGGGAGAGGCTCTTGGTTACAACATCCACATTGTCTGTGGTTATGATAAAGAGACGATTCAAAAGATGCCTGCTGAGTGTTTGGAGAGAATGACCTTTATCAAACAGCCCTTGTCTTTTGAACCTAAGCAGCGCATTCCGGTCTATATGCGTTATCTGCTTACGCATGCTCGGAAGATTGACCTGCTGATGTGCTTCCACCGCAAGTCTGAGACTTTTATTAATCTCCTGCTCTACAAGTGCCTTAATTGGAGAGGAAAAACGTATGTCAAACTGGATACAGAGGCTGGAAAAGAATGGGACATTTCTACCAAGAAGGGTATTACACGAATGATGCACCACCTGATGAACCGTCTGTTTCTCAGCTGCTGCCATACGCTCTCTTGCGAGACGGAGCAAGGTTATCAATTCTTAACCCAACATTCTGTCTATGCTAAACATTTTTCCAAGAAACTGGTTTTGTTACCCAATGCCTTTGATGAAGAAGCGCTACAGGGGTTAAATATCAAAGAGAGAAGTTTTGAGGAGAAAGAGAACTTAATCATCACCGTTGGGCGCATTGGCACATCTCAGAAGAATACAGAGATGCTACTGGATGCCGTAAAACAGATAGAATGGAACGATTGGAAACTCTGCTTAATCGGAACTATTGAACCTGATTTCCAACTAACTATCACTCGATTCTTTGCAGAGTATCCTCAGCTAAAAGAGCGTGTCATATTTATAGGACCAGTGTATGACAAGCGCAAGCTATGGGAGTGGTATAATCGCTCCAAAGTGTTTGTTCTGACCTCTACTTGGGAGAGTTTTGGCATTGTGTTGACGGAAGCGCAACGTTTCAGAAACTACTTGATAAGTACAGAAGTGGGCGGAGCCTCATCACTCATCCAACAAGGAAAGTATGGAACCCTTATTCCTCAGAATAATAGCAAAGTATTGGCGGATAAACTTCAGAATATTATCATTGGTGAAATTGACATAAACGTCTATGAATGCCAATCACCGACTCTTAGTTATTCAGACGCCATCAAACCTTTGCTCAATTTCTAAGGTATCCCTAAGGAAAATCCCTTGTTCCTCACTATTTCAATTTTTCGGTCATTTTGTTGCCATGTTGCAGCACTCGTTGAAAGACAGCGCATTATGGGTGACAACAAGGGTGGCAACATCTCTGCTTCTGATACAAACCTACCTATTCTTTCACCACCTTTGTGGGAATTTTGACACAATTTCATTTGGTAGAAACTCTCCCCTCTCGCCACGTTTATCCATCGTTGTATCTTCCTTCCTCCTTTGTTCTGGATCCGCTACCTCTTCGCTACTTTCCGCTTCTGTAGCGAGGAGAAAGCGAAGATGAAGCGAAGGAGAAGCGAAGGACGAACGGGAAACTAACGGAGAACGAACGGAGATCGATCGAGAACCGATACGCGGGAAGATGTTGTCTTTTCCAAGTTTTGTTGCTGCAAAGATAGCTATCACACATCCTTTTTGAACTGAATGAAGCCTATAATTATTCGATATTTATATATTTTTAAGAATTAAAGAGGCCTTAGAGATTGATTTAAGCTCTGACGGAGGGACTTTTGGAATGGGGTTCTGAAACGCTTGTTTTTCGCGGATGAAATGCTTGCATTCCAC
>JAQXQU010000198.1 GCA_029101345.1 Erysipelotrichaceae bacterium
GCCTTGAAAGTCAATTCTTCATGCAGGAAGACAAAAGCCAGGATCAATGTTATGACAACACTGAGCTTATCAATAGGGACAACCTTGCTGACATCCCCCATCTGTAGGGCCTTGTAGTAACAAAGCCAGCTGGCACCAGTTGCCAAGCCTGAAAGAATCAAAAAGATCCAGCTTTTTCTTTCAATCAGATGGATATCATTATAGCCATGTGTCACAAAGACCATGAGCCAGGACATCAAAACCACGACCACTGTTCTGATGGCTGTTGCAAGATTGGAATTAATGCCAGTTATACCGACTTTAGCCAATATTGAAGTCAAAGCCGCAAAGATTGCGGATAATAGTGCAAAGACAAACCACATATCAGATACCTCTTATTACAATGATATTATAATGGAGTTGAAAGAGGACATGAATATGAAAAAGATTGCATCATTTACTGTTAACCACAACCTGCTTGCAAAGGGGATGTATATTTCAAGAATTGATGGTGATGTCATTACCTATGACATTCGCATGAAGAAGCCTAATAGCAATGACTATATCTCAAATCCTGCTCTTCATACTATTGAACATCTCTTTGCGACCTATGCCAGAAACAGTGCATTAGCTGATCAGGTCCTCTATGTTGGTCCGATGGGCTGCCGAACTGGCTTCTATCTCTTATTAAGGGATAGTGTCAGTCATGAAGATGCTATTGGCCTAGTCAAGGATTCAATGGCTTTTATCAGAGACTTTGAAGGAATAATCCCTGGCTATAGTGCCATTGAATGTGGCAACTATCTTGAACATGACCTTGTTGAAGCCAAAGAAGTAGCTACTGATATGCTGGAAGTATTAAAAGACTATAAAGCCAGTGATCTATCATATCAAGCCTAATTGATAAACAAGTGCCAAACTGTTGATTATTGATACTCCTCACACAATTGAATGCTAAACTTTTCCCTAGTGAGGTAAGAAGATGCTCCAGGTAAAGAATATTTATAAAACCTATAAGACAGGCGATCTTGTCCAGAAAGCCCTTGATAATGTCTCTCTTAATCTCAGAGACAATGAATTTGTGGCAATTCTCGGACCTTCCGGTTCGGGCAAGACAACCTTACTGAATATTATTGGTGGCTTGGACCGTTATGATGAAGGCGATCTCATCATCAATAATATCTCCACTAAAAACTATAAATCCCGTGACTGGGATTCCTATCGCAACCACACCGTTGGCTTTGTTTTCCAATCATATAATCTTATTCCCCATCAGACCATCCTGGCCAATGTTGAATTGGCACTGACCATTTCCGGTGTCTCCAGGAAGGAAAGAAGGCAAAGAGCACTAAAAGCATTGGAAGAGACCGGGCTAAAAGATCAGGCTCATAAGAAGCCTAATCAGATGTCTGGCGGTCAGATGCAAAGAGTTGCCATTGCCAGAGCTTTGGTCAATAATCCTGATATCCTGCTGGCAGATGAACCGACTGGCGCCCTTGATACCAAGACTTCCATCCAAGTTATGGAACTTTTGAAGAAGGTGGCCAAGGATCGCCTGGTTGTCATGGTTACCCATAATCCGGAATTGGCTCATGAATACGCCAACCGTATTGTCAATCTCAAGGATGGTGTCATCACTTCTGATTCCAATCCTTATTATCCTGCGATTACTGAAGTAGCCAAATATCAGAATATGGGCAAGTCTTCGATGTCCCTCAAGACGGCTTTTGGTCTTTCCATCAACAATCTTTTGTCCAAGAAAGCAAGAACCATCCTAACAGCTTTTGCTGGTTCCATTGGCATTATTGGCATTGCCATGATCCTCTCCTTATCAACTGGTTTCCAGAATTATATTGACAAGATCCAGGAAGATACCATGACTTCCTACCCATTAACCATTTCAGCCGATTCGGCTGATATGTTTTCTGCCATGCTGACAATGCACAGCAATATCGATAAGGAAGTAGAGGAAGGCTATGTTGAAGAACAGCCTTTCATCACTACTGTCATGTCTTCCATTGGCACCAATGACCTGAAGTCATTCCTTGCTTATCTGAATGACAATGAAGACAAGTGGCAGGAATATGTAAACAGAATCAGCTATTCCTATTCAATATCACCGCTCATCTATACAATTGATGTGGCCGATAATCTCGCCCAGCTAAATCCCAATACCCTGATGTCCTCATTCTATTCGGATTCAGCTTCATCATTATTGTCATCAGTATCTTCAGCTGGTTCCATGGGTACCTTTGCTGAAGCAGATCTTAGCAGCATGGAAGAAAACTACGAACTCATCATTGGCCATTATCCAACAGCTTATAATGAAATGGTCATTGCTCTTTCTGATTCTGATCAGATTTCCGACTACCTGCTTTATTCCTTGGGCTTAAGGGATACCACTGAACTCAAGACATTGATAGCTGATATCATGGGCAAAAAGGAAACAGCCATTGCCAACGAAACGATGAAACTGTCCTATGATGAGCTTTTGAATATTGATCTTAGGCTGATTGATCCTTCTGACTTATACCGCTATAACGAAAAATATGACGTCTATGAAGATATGACATCGGATAAGGAATACATGATGGCTGTCTACAACAATTCAGAAAAGATCAGAATTGTTGGCATTGTCATGCCTGATGGTGATGGCAATCCAACTGGTGGTGTCCTCTATTTGCCATCCCTGACCAGCCATGTCATTGATAAGGCCAAGCAATCAGAGCTAGTAAGAAAACAGCTGGCTAATCCCGATGTCGATGTCTTCTCAAATAACCGCTTTGATGAAAAGAAGGAAAGCACTGGCATTGACTTCAATGATATGGTCACAATTGATGAAGAGATGCTCAAAAATGCCTTCAAGTTCAATGGTGAACTGGAAATGTCAGATGCCGATACCAGGAAGATTGTCATGGATAGTGCCAAATTGGTCTCTGATAATCTTGGAAACGTCACAGAAAGCCTGAATGATGGTCTGATCAGTGCCAACAAAGCCCTAGCTTCTTCCTTTATCTCAGCTTATGTCGGCCAGGCTGTAATTACCCTTCCTAACAACTGTGATGAATGGGTTGATATGAGCAAGCCTATGCTTGGTTGCAGGATTGATAATCTTGCTGAAGACAAGAAGAATGATTATGTTGAAATAAATGGCATTTATGTCTCTAATAGCTATGGCTATAGCCAGCTCTTTACAAATCAGGGTGCTGCCATATTCAAGCAATATGGCCTGGATTCCTTCATTGATCAGGCCTTGGCATCCATTACTGATATTGCTATTGATAAAGCACTTGCCAAAACCATAGTCTCGGAAGCCTTTGATCAATATATCGCTGCAACAACTGATATGTCTTTAATTGATGAACTTCCTGATAGTGGAACAATTGTTGATGAAACTGTGGCTAAATACCAATCCATTATCTTTGAGGATGCCTATAACCAGGCTCAGGAACTGACATCATTATTGGTTGCCCAAGGCATTGGCAAGGCTGTTGGCGAAGTTATGAAACCGGTCACTGACCTCTTTAGCAAGGAAGATCTCATTACAGTTGATACCGATTCCTTTGCCAAGGCTTTCAACTTCTCAGCCAATGAAGAAGAAGTATCAAGACTGATGGAGTCCATGGTCCTGAAATCCGAAGCTACCTATAACAATAACCTCATATCCCTTGGCTATCAGGATGTTGATAATCCCTCAAGCATCTCCATCTATTTCAAGAACTTTGATGCCAAGGAACAGTTCCTAAACTTCCTTCATGATTATAATGCAGGTGTCAAGGAAGAACAGGTCATCAAATATACTGATATCACTGGCCTTCTGATGTCATCAGTCCAGACCATTATCTCTTCTGTCAGCTATGTTCTGATTGCCTTTGTCTCAATATCGCTTGTCGTATCATCAATCATGATCGGCATTATTACCTATATTTCTGTACTCGAAAGAACCAAGGAAATCGGTATTCTCAGAGCCATTGGTGCTTCCAAACGCAATATCTCTTCCATCTTCAATGCCGAAACCTTCATTGTTGGCTTGCTGGCCGGACTGATTGGTGTAGGTGCAACTTATCTTCTCAATATTCCTGTCAATATGTTTATCCATTCAATCAATACTGATGTAACTGCTGTCTTGGAATTAAGATTCGCTGTAATTCTTGTGGTCATCTCTGTCATACTGACACTGATTGGTGGCATCATCCCTTCAAGAGCAGCTGCACAAAAAGATCCAATAACTGCCCTAAGAACAGAATAATAATATATAATATAAATACTCTTTGTGGAGGATAGCACATGAAAAACAAGTTTGTCCTAAATCGTGATATCGTAGCAAGACTTATCAAATCCAAACTAGTCAATTACATCTATCACAACATTGCCCTTGCCCGCTATGAAGCTAGCCGCGAAGACATTGAGGCCATTCTTCATGATGGACGCAACAAAACCGAAGTTGAGATTGCTGTTCAGAATTTCTATGCTGCCTGGAGCGATCTGCTTGATACCAAAGGCATCCCTGCTGATTATGACTATCTGATCAAGTTGCATAAGATCCTGATGTTTGGCTTAAATGATTCCTGCAAAGACCAATTGAGTGAAGAACAGATCATTGAACTGAATACAATGATCAATCAGCCAACCAAATGCAATACAGAAGTAGCTCTTGATGTCATGATGTTCATTCTTGATCGCAGGCTCTTCTCTGATGG
>JAQXQU010000199.1 GCA_029101345.1 Erysipelotrichaceae bacterium
TGGCAATAGTATGGAGCATGTTCGCATCAATGCTGGGGGCAATGAGCAAGGATTTCATCAATCTCGTCAGATCCTTCACAACAGCATGGTTCTGGCTTTCCGGAATAATGTGGGATGTGAAAACAATCGGAATACCATGGCTGCAGAAGCTGCTGTATTTTAATCCGGTAACGTATATTGCAACAGGCTATAGAAACTGCTATATCTATAAGGTTTGGTTCTGGGAGGAGCCGCTGCAGCTCGCGATATTTGGAGGAATAATTGTCCTGCTGGGCGTTGCGGGATTATGGGCATACAAGAAACTTATAAAAGAAATACCGGATGTTCTGTAGGAGAAACAGCTGATGAACAGTGAGAAAACCGTAATTGAATTTAAGAATGTAATAAAGGAATACAAGTTATATAAGAATGATAAAAAGCGGTTTATGGCAATTTTTTCGAAGAAAGTTCCTTATAAGAAAAAACTGGCTGTAAACGACGTAAGCTTCAGTATCAAGCAGGGAGAATCAGTTGCGATATTCGGCAAGAATGGAGCAGGTAAGTCTACTGTATTAAAAATGATAACCGGTGTCACTTATCCTACATCAGGAGAAATCGATGTTGATGGCAGGGTTAGTGCACTCCTTGAGCTCACCGCTGGCTTTGACCCTGAAATGACCGGAAGGGAAAACATATATCTGAAGGGTCAGCTAAGTGGATTAAGAGATGAAGAAATTGCCGAGCTTGAGAATGAAATAATTGAGTTTGCCGATATAGGTGAATATATGGATCAGCCAGTCAGATCCTATTCAAGCGGAATGAAGGCGAGACTGGGATTCGCAGTTAACGTTAATATCAGACCGGAGATTCTGATTGTGGACGAGGCATTAAGCGTCGGAGATAAGAATTTCCGAAATAAGTGCTTAAATAAAGTTAACAGTATTATCGAGAAGGATAACGTTACGTTGCTCTTCGTAACACATTCCACGGGAACGGCAAGGGAATTCTGCAAGAGAGGGATTGTAATGGTAAGCGGCAAGATTGTCTTTGATGGTGATATTGACGAAGCCATAGAGATATATAACAAGAAGTGACAGTGTTCACTTCTTGTCAGGTGTTGAGATATAGAGAAGGAACAAGAAAACAAAAAGATAGTCGCAGGACAAAGCGAAAGGGAGTATGAATAAATGAATAAAATGATAATTCCATATGGAAGGCAGACAATTCTTGATGAGGATATTGATGCTGTAGTGAACGTACTAAAATCTGATTATTTAACACAAGGACCATGTATAATGGAATTCGAAGACAAAGTTGCAGCATATCATGGAGCAAAGTATGCGGTTTCATTTGCGAATGGAACCGCAGCATTGCATGCCGCATATTATGCTACAGGGATATCAGAGGGCGATGAATTTATTACGTCTCCAATTTCGTTTGTTGCAACAGCAAATGGAGGTTTGTTTTTAGGTGCTAAGCCTGTCTTTGTAGATATTGATTTAGAAACGAATTGCATAGATCACGAAAAAATCGAAAACAAGATTACAGAAAAAACAAAGGTGATTACTCCTGTGTCCCTTGCAGGATATCCAGTTGATCTTAAGTCAATCAGAGCTATTGCAGACAGGCATAATTGTATGATTATTCATGATGCAGCACATGCGATAGGTAGTAAACGCGATGGAACCTTTGGTATGGAATATGCGGATATGGCAATTCTTTCATTTCACCCTGTTAAACATATAGCAACAGGTGAAGGTGGAATGGTACTTACTAATAGTGAGGTTTTGAATAAAAGGCTAAGACTCTTCAGAACACATGGCATAACAAAAGAAATGAG
This sequence comes from Erysipelotrichaceae bacterium, assembly GCA_029101345.1. GTDB lineage: Bacteria > Bacillota_I > Bacilli_A > Erysipelotrichales > Erysipelotrichaceae > Colivicinus. The sequence goes on from JAQXQU010000199.1 coordinate 1,820, forward strand.
TGACATGACTAGATTTGATGGGGCATGGTACTACGAAATGCAAGATTTGGGGTATAACTATAGGCTTTCCGATATAAGTGCCGCATTAGGAATATCGCAGTTTAATAGGATAGATTCAAATATTAGGAGAAGAAACGAGATTGCAAAACAATATGATGATGCGTTTGAATATATTGAAGAACTGAATGCACCTCCTTCGTTTGAATACAAAGAATGTGAAAATATTCATTCATATCATCTCTACTCACTAAGGATTAAAAACACAACAAAGAGGAAGGTATTTTTCGATTATCTTCGTGAGAATGGTATTCAAGCTCAAATTCATTATATTCCAATTACCTCACAGCCATATTATATTGAGCGTTTTGGAACAAGAACAGAAGACTATCCAAATGCTAATTTGTACTATGATACAGAAATTAGTATTCCGATGTTTCATGGTATGAGTGACTTACAACAAGAATATGTAATAGACATGATTAAAAAATACATTTGGTGATATTCGATGAAGAGCTTTGTAATAATGACATATTATCAGTTAATGCATGCGACAGCAATGACATTATATTTGAATGAAAAAACAAATCTATATGTTATTTCAAATTATTTAAAAACAGATGATAGCTTTATTGATAGGATAATAGAAACGGGTGTTTATAATAAGGTTATTAAGATTGACCAAGAGGAAGGTATGGAACCATATGATTTGGCGATGAAAAAAACCGAAGGGATGACCCCAAAAGAAATCGATGTAATTGGTAGTTCTATATTTGAAAAATACTTGGAACCCGCTTATGAAAAAATTTTTGTTGATGCGGATTTTGATGACGAAATATATGTTTATAATGATCTGCAAAGGCCATATTATTACATAGCGAAACACTTTAACAATATCGTTGGTGTTGAAGATGGATATGGTTCAATAGCCCAACAGATAAAAATACATAGGTTTAAGGGTAAGTATGCATTGGTTTCTCCATTTGTTGGAAAGTATTATCCAAGGCCATTGTATAAACATGAAAACGTAAGAAGAATAATCAGTAGTTGTAATTTTGAAAATCTTCCTGAGTATTACAAGAACAAGATTGAGGTTCTTGATTTTAATGAATTAGTTGAATTAAATAGGGAGGATTTCATTAAAGCTCAAGAGATTATTTTTAATATTGAATCTGTTAGCATCGAAAATGATAGCATTCTTGTCCTAACACAACCTTTATCTAGGGCAAAGTATTGTTCGGCAATTGAGAATTTTTTGTTATTTAAGAAAATTATTGCAGAAGAGAAAAAACATGGAAAACACATATATGTTAAGCCGCATCCGGCGGATACTTTTGTAGATTATGAGCTTCTTGAGGACGAGCAGGTTACTGTGATACCAAGGAACTTTCCAATTGAGTTGTTGGAGTACAGAGGCATAAGATTTAGCAAAGCGGTTTCTTTTGGCACAACAGCAATTGTTGACAAAATATGTGATGAGTGCAGATACATATATAGTGGTGAAGTCACCCTAGATAAAGTATCGAAAGCAATAAAAAGATACATAGGAAACGAGAAACTAAAGCTAAATATATATATAAAGCTGACAGATATGTTGCCAGATAGGTATATTAATGCTTTTAATTTCTGTAGTACAATTAATGGATTTAAAACAAGAGTTTTTTTTATAGTTGAGAGCAACAACATAAAAGAATACAAAGAATACTTTAATAAAAAACACTTAAACAAAAGAATAAGGGAATGCACTGCAAACCAAAAATCTAAGCCGGCCAAGAGGATCTTGTATAGAAGACAGCTAAGAGGGGTTGATTCTGTTCCAATTATTGAATGCGATAGAATGGACGATGTATATATCTATGATAATATAATTAAAAAGGACAGTTTTGATTATTTTCTGTTAATTGATGATTATAATGATGGATTCACAACATTGAAGAAAATCAATAAAATGTTCGATAAGTGGGTAAAACTATGTATAGCATGTTTTAATTACACTTATCGAGAGAACGATATGCAATCACAGGTTTTTTTAGGTACCGGAAAGGTCGGAAGCGCATATACTGATCAAGTAAGCAATAGAGTGTGGCATAAGAGCATTCAAAACCATATTGGTGATAGCGATACTGTAGGCATATTTTTGGGCAAGAATAACGATCGAATAAAAGTAATGCCAACTATTTTGTTACATAGGGCTTATGAGGATTATAGTAGTATCGAAGATGGAAAAGATTACTTCATAAAGAAAGTACAATCATTTTTGCGAGAAAATTATTCTATAGAAATAATGGAAAACAAAATTGCGTTAATTGCTAGAGAATACTATGATTGGGAGCTTGTTATGTGGCCAAAAATGAAACCAGAGTTAATGAGGGATTTCTTCAATAGTACTGGGATTGATTCAGAGTCTTTATACAGAATAGAATCATATTTTACTGAACAGTTTATAGAAGAAAGAAAATATGAATTCAATAGATCAATTTATAAAATAATGGACAAATATGAACATTACCGAAGTGGTATTGATAAATACATAAAGAATGGTTTTTTTGATAGAGTATTATTACTAAATAGAATCTTAAATAAAATAAAAAAAATGATGAAGAAAGTATTCAATTGATGAGGAGGGAAAAATGTTTAAGAATAAAACGGTTCTAATAACGGGAGGAACGGGTTCCTTTGGCAAACAGTTTACAGGAGAATTGTTAGCGAATTATGATTTTAAGAAAATAATAATACTATCCAGAGACGAGTTTAAGCAGGATTTAATGAGAAAGGAGTTCACATTAAAGTATGGTCCCGAAAAGATGAAAAGAATAAGATTCTTTATTGGGGATATACGCGACAAAGACAGGCTTAAGAGAGCCTTCAAAGGTGTGGATATTATTATTCATGCGGCAGCAATGAAGCAGGTGCCTGCATGTGAATACAACCCGACGGAAGCAATAAAGACAAATATAATCGGCGCAATGAATATCATTGATGCTGCTCTTGATGAAGGAGTTGAAAAAGTAGTTGCATTATCAACTGATAAAGCCGTGAATCCTATAAATTTATATGGTGGAACAAAGTTGGTTTCGGACAAGCTCTTTGTATCCGCAAACGCATATTCAGGTGCAAATGGAACAAAATTTGCCCTTGTTAGATATGGAAATGTATCGGGAAGCAGAGGCTCAGTAATTCCTTTCTTTGGAGATTTAATTAAAGCAGGAGCAGATGAACTTCCGGTTACCGATGAAAGAATGACAAGATTCTGGATGACTTTAGATAAGGCCGTAAGGTTGGTAATGATGGCAGTTGAAAAAATGACAGGCGGAGAAACATTTGTATATAAAAATCCGTCTTACAAAGTTGTTGACATCTGCAAAGCCATGGCACCTGACGCAAAGATTAAGATAATAGGAATTCGAGAAGGTGAAAAAATACATGAAGTGATGATAACAAAGGATGATTCGCGTTATACGTATGATTACGGCGAATACTATATTATCTATCCGAATTTTGAATGGTTTGATTTTGAAAAATCATTTAAGCCCGGTGGCGTATCTATTGAAGACGGGTTTGAATATCATTCCGGAAATAATTCAGAATGGCTCAGCGTAGAGGATATCCGTAGACTGATAAAAAAATATAACCTTGTTTGATGGGTGATGGTATGAAAAGTATTGCTATTATTACTGCAAGAGGAGGTTCGAAAAGAATTCCTAAAAAAAACATTAAGGATTTCTGCGGCGAACCAATAATTTCGTATAGCATAAGAGCTGCATTGGAAAGTGGTATTTTCGATGAAGTGATGGTATCAACAGACAGTGAAGAAATCGCAGATATTTCAAAGAAATATGGGGCAAAGGTTCCATTTTTACGCAGTGAGAAAACAAGTGATGACTATGCTACAACATCAGATGTCATAATGGAAGTGTTAGATGAGTATAAAAAACGCGACATTTATTTTGATAATATTTGTTGTATATATCCAACTGCACCCTTTGTCACTGCCGGTAAACTGAAAACAGCTATGGAATTGTTGGAAGATATGACAATTGATAGTGTAATTCCTGTTGTTAAATTCAGTTTTCCTCCACAAAGAGCATTTGTGATTAAAGATGGAATGCTAATGTACAGATTTCCGGAATACATGTCTGCAAGAAGCCAGGATTTGGAGCCGCATTTCCATGATTGCGGTCAGTTTTATGTTTGCAGGACAAATGCTTTTGAACAGGCCGGAACAATGGTAACGGAAAAAAGTGTGCCTCTGGTAGTGCCGGAGGAGGAAGTACAAGATATTGATACGATGTCTGATTGGAATATTGCTGAGATTAAATATAAGTTTTTGAACAAATGATTAATAATACAATAGTTTTAACAGAAGCAGGTAAAAAGATTGGAATGGGGCATTTTGTGAGAATGTCTGCAGTTTGTGAAGAACTTAGAGATAATGATATTCCGGTTAGAATGCTTTTAAATAGCGACGAGACAGTTAATTCAATGACTAATTTGAATTATGTTGAATATTGTAATTGGAATGATGGCAGTGATTCAATGGACTATATCAATGCCGTAGATACTGTAATATTGGATTCATATCTTGCAGGCTATGAAAAAATAAATGAAATCAATAGAAAATGCAAGAAGCTTATCGTAATCGACGATAATATTAGGTTAAACTATTCGAATGTTACAATCATTAATCCAAATTATTTTGGTATGTTTTTAAGTTATCCTCAGAATCGGGGCAACGTAATTTATACAGGATCCGGATGTACACTTTTACGAAAACCATTTAACAGGTTTTTTGATAGAAAAATTGCAGATGAGGTGTCCAATGTACTGATTACAATGGGCGGAACAGATGTGAAAAATGTTACACTGAAAGTAATAAGGTACATTAAAGCTCTTGATTCAGAAGTTTCGCTTCACGTTGTTGTTACAGATGCATATGATGAAATAGATAAAATTAATTGCAATCTTGGAGCCAATGACAACTTGTATAAAGGAATCGATGCAGATCAAATGAGTGAACTTATGAGATTGGCGGATTTTGCAGTTGCATCAGCAGGTGGAACAACAAATGAGTTGATAAAAATGCTGTGTCCCTGTGTCCTTGTCGGAGTTGCGGATAATCAATTGCAAAATCTAAAATTCTTATCAGAAAATAATTATGTTAAAAAATTCGAGCTGTCGGATTTAAATCCAATTCGGGATATGTTTATGCCTGAACAGCGGAGACAATTATTTGATAAAATGAAAAGTACTCATTCGAAAGAGACAGGAATCAGTATAATAATTGGGGAAATCAGAGGGAAAAATGGAAAATAGAGTTTTTATCGTTGCAGAAATATCAGCAAATCATGGGCATAGTATAGACATAGTTAAGAAAACTATGCTGAAAGCGAAAGAAATAGGCTGTGATGCTGTCAAAATTCAAACGTACAGACCGGATACAATTACATTAAATTGTAACAATGAGTTTTTTCAAATCAATAATGGCACTATATGGGACGGAACTACTCTATACAATTTGTACGAAGACGCATACTTACCGTGGGAGTGGCACGAAGAGCTGTTTAACTTTGCTAAAGACAATGAAATAGTTTTGTTCTCAACGCCTTTTGATAAAATGGCAGTAGATTTGCTTGAGGACTGCGGAAATCCGATTTATAAAATTGCGTCTTTTGAAATAACAGATTTGCCATTAATTGAGTATACCGCATCAAAAGGAAAACCGATGATTATTTCCACAGGAATTGCACTTGAAGAGGAAATATACGAGGCAGTTGATGCGTGCAGAAAAATGGGTAATTACGATGTCACGCTATTAAAATGCACATCACAGTATCCTGCAAAGATTGATGATGCAAACCTTCTGACAATGTCTGATATGAGAATCAAGTTTGATTGTAAAGTCGGATTATCTGATCATACAGAAGGTGATATTGTTCCGATAACTGCAACTGCACTTGGGGCTGAGGTAATAGAAAAGCATTTCATCTTTGATAAAGACATTGGGGGGCCCGATGCATCATTTTCTATGGAACCTTATGAGTTTCAGTGTATGATTGAAAGAGTGAGGCAAGTGGAAAAGGCGATTGGAAGCGTGGATTATTCATTATCGGAGGGCAAGCAGAAAAGCAGAAAATATGCTAGATCACTATTTGTTTGTGATAATGTGGTAAAAGGCGACATTATTTCAGAAAAGAATGTTAGAAGTATAAGACCATCAGATGGGATGGCGCCTAAATACTACAATTCAATTCTTGGTAAAACCTTTTCCAGAGATGTAAAATACGGAACTCCTTTATCAGAGGAACTAATAGATTGGGGTATAGACAATGAATAAAATGAATATTAAGTTAAGAAGAATAAAAGAAAGCGACCTTGTTAATGTAATGGAATGGCGTATGAAGCCATCTGTTACGAAGTACATGAATACAGACCCAAAGTTGACACTGGATGATCAGATTAGATGGTTTCATGCGATTTCAAATGATGAGACTTGTAAATATTGGATTATCGATGTAGATGGTGTTGGAATTGGTGTGCTTGGACTCGTTGACATTGACAATAGAAACAAGAGAGTAAGCTGGGTGTGGTATATTGGCGATGAAAATTATAGAGGGAAAGGAATCGCTAAAACAATACAATTGAACCTTTACGACTATGTTTTTAATAAAATGGGTATGCATAGATTATATAGTCACATACTAACATTTAATACACACGAAATAAATAATGTTCACTTAGCTTGTGGCTATGAAATTGAAGGTGTCCTAAAAGATCATGTATATAAAAACGGGGAGTTTATTGATGTAACGGTGATGGGAATTACATCAGATCGATGGAATCAAATAAAACAAGATTTTCAATATAGTGAGGTTTTATTTGAAGATTAGTGTTCTTTTCATATATGTAAAAAGAAAGGAAAATGTAGTCATTTAGCTTCTGAAATGATTATACAAGGATCAAAATGAAAGAAAAGAATAGGTTATTGATAATTGGTGATTATAGCAATGAATCACAGTTATTGTTTACAAGAAAGTTATGTAATAGATTAAATGATTATTATGATATTATTGTATCTGGACATAGTGTTGCAGAAATACAATGCTCGAAAACTATCTGTACTAAGAAAATGAATTCTGTTGAATACAATTTCTATACGGAGATGGCAGAAGTTGTGGTTATTACTGATATGTTTGTAAAATACACTAAAAAAAATAACCGGCAAAAAATTGTTTTTGTTACAAATTGTGTTCAAGAGCATTTAGACACAATAATCGACGCAAAAGTTGATTATTTAGTTACAAACGAGAGTAACGACAATCTTATCATTGAGAACACAATTATTGATTCATCACATATTTATTATTATCAAGCAATTGATGACTGTGTGACGCCGATTGAGGAGATTGATTCAATAATCGATTGGATTTTCGAACGTGTATGTCAAGGAGAATTTGTATTTTTTCCAGACATCTTAATTTTTTCACTTAATAAGGCGAAAGATTTAATTTATTACAACCCTGAAATTCAACTGTTTTTGAATGATATTGATAGAATTAATGAAGGCAATTTAGGTTTAGTATCGCCGTTTGAATATCAACACAAATTAATGGGGGTTTCGTTACAATATAATTATGATGAACGCTTACAAGAATTACTCAAGGAGTATCATGGAGTATTAGTATTTGATAATAATCAGACGAAAGAAATCTTAACTCCATGGCTGGAGAAAATTGGTAACAGTAACTTATTTAATAATATTCTCACAATGAAGCAACTTTCATTATTTCCTCTTTATGAGGAATATCCTGAAAAGGTTGCATATTTGCTGAGAAGCAGAGAGGGGTTTGACGAGAATAATGAATATAAATCGTTACTTGAACGCTTATATATAAAAAATAACTGTGCGGATATATGCATTAGTGTAATAATATGTAGATATAATACAGAGATAGGACTGCTATTTAGAGCAATTGACTCTGTATTTAAGAGTACACATAAGAATATTGAAATAGTACTTGTTGATGATGGTTCGAAGGATAACATTGAGAACATCATTGATGAAAAATATGTTTCAATCGGGAAGAACATTAAATATTATTATAAAAACAATGAGGGACTTGGTTTATCGAGAAATTATGGAGTGAATAAAGCTTCAGGAGATTTCTTTTTTTTCTTAGATTCAGATGATACTATCACCTGTTATGGTTTGGAATTATTACTTGCACACGCTATTTATTTTAAGCTAGATGTGGTGTGTGGGAAAAGAGTACTTTGCAATGAGGATGGAAGCATAATAAATGAATCATTACCTGCCTTAATGGGAAACACATATAGAGTGTATGGTCGAGACTTGCCTGGTGACGGAATAAATGATTGCATGGTTAATAACAAACTAATCAATCGAGAATTTGCAAGGTCCACTGGTATTAGATTTATAAAAGGAGTATATGAAGACGTTGAATATTCTTCAAAACTCTATTCTGTAGCAGATGAATTCCATATAGTAAATATTCATATTCATAATTGGTATCAGTATGATTCAATGGATACATTATCATCAACTGTTACATTTGAAAATTTTATTGAAAGATATGAAAAAACTACAATCGCTTGGCGATACACACCAGAGCATCTAAAACCCAACCGGCTGAGCTCAATCATTAATAGTGAAATGGCAAGATACTTTGTTGAATTCAATTCATTTGATGAAAAAGAGCAACTACTAATATGGAAAAAAGTAAGTGAATTTGTTATTGATAGAATTGATTATATTGATGAATCAAAATTATCATTGACTGGTAGTATGCTTGTACAAGCAGCAATGAGTGATGATATTGATCATTTTCTATATGTTATCAATAGGTTTTATTTAAGAAATAGGTCAAATCAATCCTATGATAATTATATTGTATTTACTCACTATCATATACTTACGGCTATTTCATATGCGATAAAACGAAAAAAACCATGCAGGCTATTTTTAGGAAAGGGTTACAGTACGTTTAGCCGACAATTCGTTAACAGACTAAGGCATAGTGCTATTTTTGATGAAATAATTGAATTTAACAATAGCGCAGGAGTTGACAACCTATATGAGGGTCTATCAGAAAGGCCAAATGACGCATATGTACTTGTGCCTAGCTGTCTGAATATTCCATATAGCAGTGTCTTTAAAATGTGTAATTTTAGAGAAGATACACTGTTTTTTGTATCTGATACATTACCATATTGGTATTTTGTTGAACGCAATTTTGAGAAAATTGTGAAATTAGAGGATGCTTATAACTCTTTTCCTAGGGAGCTTGTAAAATTAGAAATATGGGGAAAATGGTCGTGTATCAAGCCCTATATGGGAAATCTATTTCCCCCAAGTTATTTTCAATCTGAAAAAATAAAGGCAATCGTTGTAAGCAATAGAGTAGATGACATACCAGATGGAATAAAGGAAAAAATTGTTATAAGGGATACTAAAGACATTATTCGTGAGAATAGAGAAGAAATAAAACGAATAATTCTTGAATTGTATGATTTTGAGGCAACATACTTGGATAGAAATACAGTGATGGTATTGACACAACCATTGGCATTGTATCAGTATTGCACAAAAAAAGAACAAAAGAAATTATATCAGAAAATTTGTAAGAATAATAAGCATAAGAAGATTGTTATAAAACCACATCCAGCAGATAATATGAACTATTCTGATTTGGGAACTGTAATGAACAAATCGATGCCAATTGAAGTTTTGAATTTTGCGGATATAAGAATAAGCAAGGTTATTACATTTGGCTCAAGTGCTATAGAAACTGTTGAATTTGCAGATGAAAAAATAGCAATGTTTCCAATGCAAGGTTTTGAGAGAAAAGATGTAATAGATGCAATACAGAAATACACCAGAGACAATGCCTTTGATCTTGCAATTAAGATTATAAAAAAAACCTTCAGAGTTTTGAGAAGATATATTAATCCTTAACTTCCAGTAGGCGTTTGTAAACGGTAAAATAAAGTGCACAGATTTCCGCCACCAGGAGTGCACACTTTGGCGCACCTCCTTTTTTGGTAATTATATTGTGCAATAAATATACACAGCCTGTTAAAAAGAGACGGTGTTATCATCTCGGAAAAGACATCAGAAGGATCATGAAAGAAGAAGGGTTGATTGTAAGAAGTACAACTAAGAAAAAATATAATTCCTACAAAGGGGAAATTTCTCCATCTGTGCCGAATGTGATACAAAGGGATTTTCATGCTGAAAAGCCTAATTGCAAGTGGCTCACAGATATTACCGAATTTGCTATTCCGGCAGGCAAGGTCTATCTGTCTACAATCGTGGATTGTTTTGACGGGATGCTGCCAAGCTGGACGATAGGATCTTCTCCAGATGCTGCATTAGTCAATAAAATGCTGGACAAGGCTGTGGAACAATTAAATGAAAACGATCACCCCATCATCCATTCAGACAGGGGATGTCACTACCGATGGTCGGGCTGGATAGAACGGATGGATAACGCAGGTTTAGAACGATCTATGTCAAAAAAATGGTGTTCCCCCGATAATTCTGCTTGTGAAGGGTTGTTCGGACGCATTAAGAATGAGATGTTCTATAGCAGGGATTGGGGTGATACCAGCGTACAGCAATTTATCGAGATACTCGATGAATATCTGATATGGTACAATGACAAGAGGATAAAAGAATCACTAGGATATATGAGCCCAAGGGAGTACAGGCAAAGCCTTGGATTAGTTGCCTAAACAGTCCAAGATTATGTCCGCACCCCCGACTCATTAATCAATCAAATTTAGTGAACCACATATTAACAGCTCAAGATGGCGCCCGAAATGCTTCGTCGCCTTGAAGCTGTAATCAAACGCTGCTTATGGAATACAGTACTCCATATCCTAATGCGGACATTCGTTGTTGTACACTTCAACATATCTACTTATTGCTTTAGGTGTGATCTCGTGGTGAATTATAT
>JAQXQU010000200.1 GCA_029101345.1 Erysipelotrichaceae bacterium
CTGAAGATAAGCGTGAGGACAAGAATCTCATCTACCGTACATTAGTAAGAAGATTCAAGAAGAACAAAGGCCTTGCCATCTACAATCTCTTAAAGAAAGAGCTCAAAAAATACTATAGTCTATCAGATAACTAAGCCTGCAAACGCAGGCTTTGTTAATATTGACGGCAATGCCATAAAGGAGCTTATCTGTCAATTGCAACATTACAACATATCGTCATATGTGGACTATTATTATCTATCATTGATGATCTAGCAATAGGGCTAGTTTGATATAATCTATTTAAAGCAGAAAGCTGCATAGAGACAATGATCCACTGTCTAGTGGTGTTAACAGCATATTCAGTCTCGAAATGACAAGTGATGGCATTATTGCCTAGAAAGATCCAGATCAGCAATGAACTGAAGGATCGTCCGGAAGAAGCCAATAACCGCTTGCGCCTTGGAGATTGGGAGGGTGATACGGTTGCAGTTGCAAAAGGGAAAGCCTGCCTGGTAACATACGTGGATAGAAGGAGCCGATTTCTGAAGTGTGCAAAAATAAGAAGGAAAGGAAGCTGCCACGTAAAAGAGGCGACAATCAAGCTTCTTAAAAATGAGCCCTTGTGCACAATAGCGCCAGACCGCGGAAAAGAATTCTCTTCGCATGCGGAAATCACCGAAGAGCTGGATCAGGTTCAATTCTATTTCCCGTATCCCCAACACCCATGGGATAGGGGGACAAATGAAAATACAAATGGATTATTGAGAGAGTATTTTCCCAAGGGAATGGACATAACAGGCATTCCGGAAGAGTATATTCAAGAAAAAGTGGATGAACTGAATAAACGTCCCAGAAAATGCCTAGGATTTAAAACACCATATGAAGTGTATTATTCGGAAACGTTGCACTTAATTTGACAATTCAAGAGTGAAAATACCACTTAAGTAAAGAATGCTTGTTAGTCGATTTATTTATTTAAACTGCAAATACTTTTTTGTCTTCTGATATCAAAAACAACTGTCCGGAGAATCCCGCTTAACGAATTACTTTTCGTGACAGTAATACCAAAAAGTAACTTGTAGATACCACTCCCAAGAAAGCTTCTAGCAGGGATACCATTTTTGTAGCAGTATTTAATGGATACAAATCGCCATAACCAACAGCAAAGAAAGTAATGCCGCTTACATAGATATGTTCAATCCATGTGTTTGCGCCATGATAAGACAGATAAGGAATAAAATAATACAATGTTCCAAACAGAATAATTATCGCAAGGATTACCACTAGCATTCTAAAAGGTTTCGTGCCGTAACCACTGACGCAGTCAATTAAACATCGCCAGGTCTTTTTTAATGCATTTTTTTCCTCTTTCGTTTTTAGTTTTTGGAAATGGAGATGGCATATATCTTCATTCTCATACTCTCCGTTTTGTCTGAAATTTTCCTTAAGCATCAGCAACTGTTCGGCGTCACCACAAGATTTCTCAACCATTGCCGGGATGGCTGATACAAAATCACTAAATTTTATTTTACCGTTATTAATTGTTCCAGAGAATGATAGTTTATTAACATGTGGAACAGACAACTTAAAAACAGCAGATATCAAGCAATCAAATATATACAGCTCTTGTATACAACCATTGATTTCGGCACAATCAATAAGCCTACACTTATGAAATTTTAAGGAATCAATATTCGACTCCCTGATATCTAAAATATCAATATATGAATTAGTAATATTTACTGTATTTACCGTTGATTTAATAAGACATAACTCTTTAATTACTGCAGGATATGTATCTATTGAAATTGTGGTATTGCATGTTTTTGTACCTAAGAAATCGATGGACAAATCCTGATCAAATAGCATTGTTTCAATAGTCACATCATTTGCAATGGCATAACAAAAGGACAATTCTGAGGAATTAGCTCGATTTCCTCCACACCTAACATTAAACATATAGATGTCAGTATCATATAAACGAGTATTTCTAAACAATAGATTCCCTTGTTCTATATCTACTTCAAAAAGGTTAATATCTAGATTGATAAAGCCCGAATAATCAAAGTCAATATCACCACTTTTTATTGTTGAATTCATCAAGTTTAGCTGAACCTTATTTTCAGAGCCATTAAACAAGGAACAACGCGCAGAAAACCCCTCATGCATAATAACTGGAAGGTCTTTGGCTTCACAAAACCGTTTTTCACCGAGCCACGCAAAATTATCTACGTATGAATAATCTAAATTTATATCCTTCCCATTAGTGTAGTATTCAGCCAACTTATCATAATCAGGGAGTTGTAATTGTGCAATTTGAACTTCATTACAATTTTCATCTTTTTGATAAACTGCAACACTAACCCCTGATCCAACATTTGAAATTGTTGATGGATATAATTTACTTTCTGTTTTGCAATGGATTTTCTTCTCCCAAATCCAATATTCCCCATTAGGATTCTCTATTCTTTGATAACTGACTTGCAAAGCGCACCTCCTCTTTTAGTTTCAAATTATCTGTTGCTATTCCATCTACAAGATTCAGATTGTTATTGTTGTTTTCAAACATCAAACACATCAAACGCAATCATTTTTCTGTCTTGAAGCGAGTGTATATTGTAAAAATTACGAAGCGTACTGTATAGAGAATAATCATTCTCAATTATACTATTGTAATCAGATGACAATTACTTCAGGCTCATATTAACAAAGAAATGCAACATTTACACGAGCTCAGATTCAACAAGGTAAAAGATAATCTTCATTCTTTTTCACGAAACATTTGTTTCTCCAAACCGTTAATTTCAGTATTGTGTTGAGAAGAAGGAAATCCTCTCTTCTGATTACTTTGATTCTCAGAACGAAATAATTCCGTTATTCAAAATTCTCTCAATCTTCTTTCTAGATTATCAAAATGGCAGTTTTTCATATTATTGAAGTAAGTTATAATTAAATATAAATATATCAATGTTTTCAAATTATATCCAAAGACTGCATTAGCATGCTAGCTTGCATTTGAATTCATTTCTTTTTCTAGGGTATTCGTAATAGAACCGTTTTTATTTTAGATGTAACATCGCCGGTATCTTCTATGCCCTATTTTTTCTAAATTATTTTGGAGGTTTATCGTGAATGTTATAGATTTATTTGCTGGCTGTGGTGGACTTTCAAGAGGCTTTATGGATGCCGGCTTTGATGTCATTGTAGGTGTAGATAACGATGATGATGCTCTTAATACATTCGCATTAAATCACCATGGAGCAAAAACTTTGAATGCTGATTTGTCGAAACAGGAAACATTCGAAGAAATAAAAAGAATAGCAGGCAATCGTCCGATTGATGTTATTATCGCCGGGCCGCCTTGTCAAGGGTTCTCGCTAACTGGACCCAGGAACTTTGATGATGAACGAAACAAACTATACTTGGCTGTCATGAAGATTGTAAATATTTTCCGGCCTAAGGGTTTTGTCATTGAAAATGTTCCTGGAATGGCCAATCTATATAATGGTCAAATTAAAGACGAGATACTTAAGAGATTTGATTCAATGGGTTACAATATTGATTGCAAAGTACTCAAGGCATGTGACTATGGAGTTCCTCAAATGCGAAAGCGTCTTATTTTCATGGGAATCAGAAAAGATATCGGATCTCCCCGATTCCCTAAGCCTCAATTTGGCCCAGGAACCGATAAACCATATCGAACCTGCCGTGACGCAATCTCAGATTTGCCAACACGCATTGATGATTTGGGAAAAAATGAAGATATATATAGTAGTCCTGCATTAACTGAATACCAAAAGCTAATGAGGGGGAATTGCAATGTCCTACACAATCACGTTGCAACCAATCACAAGGAATTTGTAAAGCAGACCATTGCTCTTGTTCCAGAGGGTGGCAACTATAAAGATCTTCCCGCAGGTGTCGGAGAAAGCAGGTCATTTCACATGGCTTGGACGAGATTAAATGGCAATGCACCAGCTAGAACTGTAGATACAGGCCACAGAAATCTTTTTCATTACGAATTGAATAGAGTGCCCACAGTTAGAGAAAGTGCAAGAATTCAATCATTTCCAGATGAATTTGTTTTCACCGGTACCAGAACAAAACAAGACCGCCAAGTCGGAAATGCTGTACCTCCTTTATTGGGAAAAGCCATAGGCGAATCCTTACTATCAATAATTGGTGGTCAAAAGAACAACAACATAAAAACCTTGGATTTATTTGCCGGTTGCGGAGGTCTTTGCGAAGGATTTGAAATGGAGGGTCATTATGAAACCCTTGCGTGCGTTGAATGGGAAAAAGCGCCATGCGATAACTTACGAAAGCATTTGCAAGAACGTTGGAATATGCCAGATGCTAACAAGAAAGTATTGAGATTCGACATCCAAAGAACAGACGAGCTATTTGAAGGGTGGTCTGACGAAAACTATGGTACAAACATAGGACTAGATGCGGTTGTTGGGGATAATCCTGTTGATATTATTATTGGCGGCCCCCCTTGTCAGGCTTACTCTATCGCCGGAAGAGTCAGAGATGAACAAGGGATGAAAAATGACTATCGTAATTTCCTCTTTGAAAGCTATATCAAAGTCGTTCAGCATTATAAACCAAAAGCATTTGTCTTTGAAAACGTTCCTGGTATTCTCAGTGCTGCACCAACAGGTGAGCCAATTATTAATGTTATTAAGCAAGCATTTGACCAAGCAGGATACTCCGTTCTTCCAGACTTGTCAAAAGCCGTAATAGATTTTTCTGACTATGGTGTTCCCCAGAGAAGGAACAGAGTAATAATCCTTGGACTTAGAAAAGAAGTCTACGGAACTGATGCTAATCGTATCTTGGAAGAATTCTATAACACAACGTTACCAAGTTTCAAGGTCGCAAAAAAACGTACTGTTCGCGATGCAATAGGTGATCTTCCAAAGCTTTTGCCTACTAATGAATATAGAATTGGGAACAAAAGATTTTCCCACTCTTTTGAATGTGACTCTATACCCAACCACGAACCTCGTTGGCACAGCAAAAGGGATCAGGATATTTTCAAATTGTTAGGCGAAGATATAGAATCCGGAAGAAACAAATACTTAAGCACTGCTGCTTTGAGACAGCTCTACACTGAGGCAACTGGGCACGAGTCAAATGTGCACAAATACCACGTTATCAAGTGGGATGAACCAAGCAACCTAATACCTGCACACTTGTATAAAGATGGTTTGCGCCACATCCATCCAGATCCAACTCAGGCAAGAAGCATTACCGTTAGAGAAGCTGCAAGATTACAAGGCTTCCCAGATGATTATGTCTTTGTTGGCACACAGGCTGATGCATATAAAATGATTGGTAATGCTGTACCTCCTATTTTTTCAAAAGTTTTAGCAAAAGCTATTTATCAGCAAATATTCTTGGAAGAGGGTGAGTAAATGCTGTTTTATCAAAACCTAGACAAGATCATTTATAATCGAAATCAGTTACTTACATGTGATGAATTATTCATTATTTCGGGTTATGTGGGTCCTTATCCAATAAAAGAACTTGAAAAACTTTCAATAAAGTCAACTGTTATTTATGGAATGTATGGTTCGGATGGAATTCAGCGCAGTTTACATGGTGCACTAGTTTCTGCAAGCAAAGAACTATCTAATGTCAAAGTGCTTTATTCAACTATTCCAATCCACTCAAAATGCTATATTTGGAAGTATAAAGGGGAGGTCCGAAGCGCTTTAGTAGGATCAGCAAACTTTTCCACAAATGGATTAACTACTCCTTTTAAAGAGATATTGGCTGACGCAACAGCAGACACATTCGATCCACTAGACCAATATTTAGACATGATTATGTCCAATGCCATCTCCTGTACTGATGCAAAGGTTTCAGAAAACAAAAAGAAGATTCATCTCCTTAACGAAGATACCAATCCAACTGTATACGATAAAGATGTCTGTTCAATGCCATTATTCATAATAGAGAATGGTCATGCCATAGTACCTGCTCAAAGTGGTATTAATTGGGGAATGGCAAAATTATCTGGTTCTCACGTAAACATTAATGATGCTTACATCCGAATAGGAACGGATCTCCTTGAACATTATCCGGAACTATTCCCAAAGAAACAGGGATGTCCCTCTGACGGAGAAGAAATCAGTCGAATTGGCCATCGTCATAATGATAGTATTGAAATAATATGGGATGATGGAACGACAATGACCGGTCTTCTTGAGGGCTCAATTCAAAGAATAGTTAATGGAAGTAAAGCTTTATTTCCTAAACAAATATCAACAACACCTTCTAAGTCAGAATTAGGGAAGTACCTGAGACAAAGGATGGGTTTGAAAGAAGGCTACCAGATAACCTACGAAGACCTAAAATCATACGGTCGTACAACCATTGATGTGTCCCTACAAGGCGAGGGGATCTATTATTTTGACTTCTCTGTAAGAAACGATATAGACAATAAGTAACAAGCGCAAACAAAAAAACTCATACGAACTGATTGTCTTCTTGAAAAATCTCAACCCAGAAACATACCACCATTATTCTAACAACAAGCTATGTTAACAGTCAGGCATATAAAGAAATTGTTGAAGATGGACATCCGATTCTAGTAGTAACGGCATCAGATATTGCATCAATACTAAGGAGAAATTCCATTGATTCTAAAAATATAGGTGCATGGCTTGATAGCATTGATAGAGAGAATCCTTTCTACGAAGGAGATAAAGATATCGTGATTTAGTTTCTTTTGCACTTAAATAATATTGGTAATCTAAATTAATGCGTTGGTTTTGATTTTCTCGCTCTAAACTAATGCGTTGGTAAGGAGAAAACAAAAGGTATCATTTCTATCCTGTAATGTGGATGATCTGATACCTTTTTTAATGGACAACTATCAAATTGTTTATTCTTTTATCTTTTTGTATGGTCCTCGCTTCTTGCCTGGTAGAGCACATGAATTTAGCACAGATGAAGATGAATAGAATATGTCTTTATTAAGCGCAAATAAAACTCTTTTTCTGAATCTGTTCATGTTGGCGATTCCATGAGATACGCTTAGGTAGGTCCCGAGTTTTCCATTGATATTCTCTGTGAGTGCGTTTGAAAGCTTATGAGATCCATATGGTCTTAAAAATGAATTAAGTATTTCGCTTTTCCATGTTTCAAGTTCTGATGTAAACTCATCGTATTCTTTTATATCGGAATCCTTAAACATTTTAACGAATGTATCGTATTTTGCTTTCATGGTATCGTGATCGTATGTAGCTACCGCATATAGGAATCTCTCTTTCAGATAATAAGCTTCATTTAATATCGGGAATTCATCAAGGATCATATTTAAGATATCTCTTCTGTTGAGTTTTACTTTGAATCTTGAGTTGTATACCGAATCATTATCAAGGTCGACATTTTCTTTTGTTAAAAGCCAGTTCCATTTCTTCAATAAATAGTATCTGTTTGATCCATATTCGCACTGTTTCATTACACTGATCCTGAGCCTATCAAATCCATCACACAGATGTTTACAGTAATGAAAGGGATCGGCAGCGATTATGCAGTCCGGGAAACACCTGAGCGCAACATCTTTGTATGCTCTCCATAAGTCGATCGTTACATATTTGACTCTTTTTCTCTGAGATAGAGAAAATGTGTCAAAAAAGTTGTTTAAATAACTCTTGCTTCTTGAGCCCAGCACATCATATATGCATCTGTTCTTGCCATCCACCAGCACACAAAGATAGCTGGAATTCTTGTATGATAGCTCAGGATTATGAAGCTCATCTATTCCTAACCATTCCGGCAGGTCTCTATGCGGTATCACGATGTAAGAGTCGATATGGGTGTTGATCTGAGTTGAAGAGATATTAAGCTCTTTAGAGATCATATCAAGTGTGTAATTGAGATTTCCAAGATATCTAAATACGCTTCTTATAAGCTGATATGATGATCTGAACCGATCATATGAAAAGGGGTTACGTTCAGAGGCGGTATGGCCACAGCTTTTACATAAGTATCTGTTGGATGAATATCTGATGATGCCGTTATATTCTCTTAAAGAAGATATCTTTATAAGTTTTGGCCTATTATGTCCCCATGATATCATTGGTTCATTACAATAAGGACAATCCATCCTAGTTCTATTAAGCACAAGATCATATATCAGGGTTGTACCATCTTCTCTAACAGTCAAAGACTCGATCCTTGATTTTTCGATATTCAGTAGCGTAGTGATAAAATCTTTATTAGGAATAATTTGTTCCTCCCTTCATTATCTTAAAGTTGTCCAAAACTATGATAGGTCATATGAAGGGTTTTTCTTTTATTACAGCTACCAACGCAAAACTTTAGAGACTACCAACGCAACATAAAAAATGCGTCAGTTTTCACCAACGCATAACTTTATAGTG
>JAQXQU010000201.1 GCA_029101345.1 Erysipelotrichaceae bacterium
ATTATGATTTTTCAGGTTATAGTGATATGGCTATTGGCATTGGCCATATGCTAGGATTTGATATCATTGAAAACTTCAAACAGCCTTACCAGGCCAAGGGCATCCAAGATTTCTGGCGCAGATGGCATATTAGCTTAAGCCGATGGTTCAGGGATTATGTCTATATTCCCTTAGGTGGTAACCGCAAAGGGAGTATTCATACAATTGGCAATATGCTAGTGGTTTGGTTATTGACGGGTATTTGGCATGGTTTTGACTGGACTTTTATCATTTGGGGTTTGGGTCATTATCTATTGCTCTTAGCTGAACGCTTTGTGCCATTTGTCAAAAGTGTGGCAACAGGAACATTCAGCCATCTTTATACTCTATTCCTGGTTAATCTCTTATGGATACCTTTCAGGGCTGAGAACATCAAGTGTCTTGCTAGCTACATGAGGGGAATCCTAAGCTTCAAGGGAACAATTGAGGATATTGCCACTGGCTTTTGGCCATTAATGGCTATTGGCATCATATTGCTGCTAATTCCAAATAAGCTGATTGAAAAAGCAGAAAAGAATAAGACCTGTCAGATAATCAAGACAATAATACTGGCTGTGCTCTTTTTCTATGCTATCTGTGCATTGCTAAATGCGACATATACACCTTATATCTATGGAAACTTCTAGAAACAGGATCAGATTACTGACTATTATCATCAGCAGCGGTTTGCTGGTATTTTCATTATTTTCCTGGTACATTTTCCTGCATACAGATTTCATTTCCGAGATTAGTGGAAAGAATATCAGTGAAATATCCAAAATAATTGAAGATGAATTCTCCGATCATATATATAAGAAGTCTTCTTTAGCGAAGAAGGATGCACTGATGACTTATCTTCTGACTGGCGAAATCAGCTCATCCCAGGTCAAAGAAGGCGATGATGGCTGGCTTTTTTACTTATCAGAAAGCGATGGCAATCCATTAGGCATTTATGAAGGAAGTTTCAGACTTAGTGATGATGAACTGGAGGCCATTAGGACAAGTGTTAGCCAGACAGCTGATTATCTAGAAGAAAAGAACATTGAGTTAGGACTTTTGGTAATACCTGATAAAGAAACAATCTACAGTGAATATGTTCCCAAGAAATACCAGAAAGCAGATGCTACTTCTACTGAACAGATAGATGAAGTGCTAAAGTCACTTGATATCAATTATGCCTATCTGAAAGAAATGCTGCTAGCAAATAAGAATGCTGATTATCCGCTTTATTACAAGACCGATACTCATTGGAACAAGATAGGTGGCTATCTTGGGGCTAAAGCTGCCCTTGAGATGTTTGATATCAAGCTGCCGGAGCTATCAGAGTTAACCATTGATAAAGTGGAAAGAGATGCTGGTGATTTGGCTAATATGGCCAATATTGGCCAATTTTTAGATTATGAGTTAGACTATTTCATCAAGGAAATGCCAGTAATAAGCCAACAGATAAGCGATGATCTGGTGGAACTTCATAATCCATCAGCCCATAGTTCCAAGACAGTACTGATTGTTGGCGATTCCTTCAGAAAGGGACTGTTGGCAGGCATGCTGTATGAATTTGAAAACGTCCATGTTATCCATCGTGATTACTATGAAACAGAAATGCTTGATGATATTAATCCTGATTATCTATTTGCAATCTATGTTGAGCGCTATGCCCCTAAAATGAATGGGCTTGCAGAGACCATTATCGGCAATTAATATGTGTTTTCTATCACAAACCAGGGCTTTGTGTAATATAATTAACTTGCAAATATTTAGCAAAAGGAGAATAACATGCCATTAGTAACATCTAAAGAAATGTTTGAAAAAGCTTATGCCGGCGGTTACGCTATCGGTGCTTTCAACGTTAACAACATGGAAATCATCCAGGGTATCACTGAAGCAGCTAAGGAAGTAAATGCCCCAGTTATCCTTCAGGTCTCTAAGGGTGCTAGAGCTTATGCTAACAGAACTTATCTGGTCAAGTTAGTTGAAGCTGCCGTTATTGAAACAGGTTTGCCAATCGTTCTTCATCTGGATCATGGCGATTCATTTGAAACTTGCAAGTCTTGTATTGATGATGGTTTCACATCAGTCATGATTGATGCTTCATCAAAGCCATTTGAAGAAAATATTGAAATCACAAGAAAAGTAGTTGAATATGCTCACGCTCGTGGTGTTGTAGTTGAAGCTGAATTAGGTTCATTAGCTGGTGTTGAAGATGAAGTTAATGTATCTGCTGAAGATTCATCATATACTAGACCAGAAGAAGTTGAAGAATTTGTTAGAAGAACTGGTTGTGACTCATTAGCTATCGCTATTGGTACATCACATGGTGCTTACAAATTCACTCCTGAACAGTGCACAAGAAATGAAAAGGGTGTTCTAGTACCACCTCCACTGAGATTTGACATCCTTGAAGAAGTTCAGAGGAGACTTCCTGGTTTCCCAATCGTTCTTCATGGTTCATCATCAGTTCCACAGGAATATGTCAAGATGATCAATGAAAACGGTGGCAAGATGCCAGATGCTGTTGGTATTCCTGAAGAACAGTTAAGAGAAGCTTCCAGAAGAGCTGTCTGCAAGATCAATATCGACTCTGACTTGCGTTTAGCAATGACTGGTACTATCAGAAAGTATTTCAATGATAACCCATCTCATTTCGATCCACGTCAGTACTTAAAGCCAGCTAGAGAAAACATCAAGGAACTTGTTAAGCATAAGATCGTTGATGTCTTAGGCTGTGACAACAAGGCTTAATCAATTAAAGGTCTAGAATCATCTAGGCCTTTTATTATGCATAAAAGAAA
>JAQXQU010000202.1 GCA_029101345.1 Erysipelotrichaceae bacterium
CCGACAGAAAAAAAGTTTTAACATGAGAAAATCGTTTATGTATCTCCACTATATCCTCCTCATCGGGATACTCTCCACGATTCAACGCAGACAACAATCGACTCTCTATCCTATTAATGAGTTCTCCATAGCAGGATCTTAGCTCTCTGACAGCATTCTGAAGTCTATTACAATAGTCCTCCACGAATTGTACATTGTCAGACATACCCTCTTCATAGCCCAACGCATTAGGCAAATCCACAAAAAAAGTCTTCTCTGGATCTTTAGCCTTTTTCAACACTTCACGGAAACGAAGCGTCATCAAGCTATTCAACTTCTTTGTATGCTTTGCATAGGTATTCAAATGGTTGTAAAAGAAAAAGAATGGACGAATCGTTTCCACAAAGGCATCTCCTTTGATAGCTACTTCCTTCCCTTGATGAATAAATTTTCTGTATTGATTGAAAAAGGACATCTTTATGCCAGTTTCAGCAAAAGCTTTTATGGAAAAATCTTCAGGATACTTCTTTAACAACTCGAAGAATTCCATATTTACCGTAGGTATATATGAGCCATTCTTTCCAAACAATGCATAGTCTTGCCTTTTGATATACAAGTAGGTCGGGATCCAGAAGTCTAAGACTCCCTGTTTAATCTGATAAGGTTGCATGGATAGTATTTGAATCAATTCAGAGATCTTCTTGGGGCTCTCTTTCGTGTCTCGAAGAAAATGCTCACACGCATTCCATAGCGGCAAAATACCCTGATCAGTTGGCCTCTCTGCAAACTCACCCGCACAGTGAATACCTGTATTCTTCAACAATGTATAATAGATGGCTTTTTCAGGAGGGAATTTCGTTGTCTCAAAACCCAGATCTTCACATGTCTCATGATCAATTAACGCCTGCAAATACCTTACTCTTGCCGCAGAAATCGTACTGCTCAGTTTGTGCTTGTTGAATAGCTCATTTTGGATGACTGGCGTGAGTGAATACACCTCATTACAAACCAATGAAAGACTCGTATTGAAGCTTCTTTGATTTGAAATATCCAATTGTTTCCCATGAAAATACCATTTGACATCACTGTTATAAGCAAACAAGCCCTCGTTGATAAGGCTATTCAAAACCGTTTTCTCATACGTCTTAAGCTGAACGATTTCCTTGAGCGCAATCCTATCAGACTTGTCAATCAACACCCTTTCAAGAATATATTCATAGATTTGAATATTATGCAGATGCTTGATCACCTCATCTGTTCGCTCAAACAAAGCTACAATGATGGCATGTTCACAACGATCAGTGAATTGAATGATCTCATTTGTCATATCACTGGATGTGGAAAATATGAGCTGAATATAACCATCTACATCCCCTCTTGGCACAATATCAACTGGTGAATTTAACAGAGTAATCTCAAAATAGCGAGGCGTTCCCCTATGATAATAACAAGCTCTCGCAGGATAAGCACGATGATTGAAATAGGCTCTTAGGTCATCAACAATATTAACTGGAACGGGCACAATGGCAGAAGCCTTAATAACTTCTTCCTCGATGTGAAAATCAGTGCCTTCAAACAATACGAACCGATGACGATACTCCGCATACCGAATAATCTTTCGTTCGATTAATTTTTGTATGACAACCACAGGCTCATTGATTCCTAACGCACTCTCTGCGTAGGTGGTGAGTTCTGCTATAGTCATGCTGAAACCCGCATTACCAAACATGTTCAACAATCCAATAGATTTCACCAAACGCAAAGCACAAAGGAAATCCTCTTCTCCCTTCCAATTAGTAGTCTCAACCCGTTCAATAGCAGACTGAATCGCAGCCCAACTACCCATTTCAGCATTCGCATCCATTAAGTAGGTATGAAAATGATCTATCACGTAGTCATACACATCTGCTAAATGGAATGTTTGTCCTCTTTCTCTATCGAATTGTGCCAATGAATGTTCTCCTTGTGCCGCTAAAAAAGAGAACAAAGACCGTTCATTTTGCCCATATTTTTGTATTGCCTTTGTTAAGATCACCGCAGCAAATGCATCCAATGGAGAAAGCCTAAGAGCTGTTTCCAGAGTCAAAGTAGGCGCTGAGAACTTTGTAGATAAAGCTAACTTATGGATTATTTTGATCTGACTTGACAATAAATCATCTTGACCTTCCAAATGTTCAGCAGCCAAGAACAGCAACTGCTCAATAGGTTCAGCAAACACAATTTCCTGAAAACGCCCCTTCACTTTGATCCACTCATTGCGTTGGGCATCCGTAAGCTTGGAAGAGTAAGATGAAAAATTTTGATGAAGCGTGACCAGTAGCATTCCATTTCGCTGAGGAACATTCATGAACTCAGCCAATCGTTGCATGAAATAGAGTTCTTTCTCTGGATTCTCCTTGGCGGCATGCTCCAGCACCTTACCAAACTCATCAACGATGAGAATAAACATCTTGTTGTTTCGCTTTGCATATTGATAATACACACGCAATTTGTCGATACAATCAGAATTCTTCTCACATTCTATTATTGCATCTAACCGATCAGAAAGAATAGATTCCAAGGATTGATAATCCCCAACAATATTCAAAATCTCAAAACCATTTGCATTAGTCAAAACTTTTGGGTTTGGAATGAAGCTATTAGAAGCATCTGCATTTTTCAAATCTTCCTGAAAACGGATCAAAAAACTGGATTTTCCAGTTCCATAGGTTCCCACAATAGAAAAGCTATGTATCCCTGCTTGATAGTTGCTAATAATCTCACCTACAACTTTTTGAACGTTAGGAGTGACAATATACCTATCATTTCCTATCACTCCTGTTTCTATATTCGCCGATAAACTAAACTGTCTCATGATTGTAATAGATGTCTAACACGCTTTTTACGTCTATCTTTTGTAAAATGTGCAACTGACGCATTCCAGCAACATCACTATATCTCAAATGATTTGGATATTTGTCTTGAATCTCTTGAATTTTAGCAATCATCTCCATGTCATTCAAACAAAAAATCATAGCAACATAGTGCAATATGTCATAGGGAATCGTATTTTCTTCGCCCTTTTCACACAGAATAGCATATAGCAAAACCTCCAAAGGGATTTGCCGCTTGCCCTCATAATTAAAAGCATAATTCTTTCCATCCGCTGTTCGAATCAATTCCAAGTCTATTAACAAAGAGGAATAGTCATCCATTACTTGTGCTTTCGAAGGAAGCACATAGTTCTGAAGCAAAACTGCGACATCTTTTTTCACTGTATTCTCATTGTATTGCTTCAGTTTTCCCCGTTCCATCATTTCTCGTTTGATAAAATTGATGAGATGTTGTCGCTCAAATAGCTTTCTCTCTTTTTGAAAACGAGTAAAAAACAAATGATATAAAGAAGCTTCACCTGTGCGGACAAGCAGGTAATGAAAGATCCACAAAGTGCCCAAATCTTCTATATAGGGATCTTTGCCACTATTGCTATCTAAAAGATACTTGGATATAGCTGTCAAATCATCGTCTGCATACAAGCCAAATGATTTCATCCAATATCTTATAGAGGAAACCATATTTTTTCCTACACCAAGATCTACTACCGCATTGACGGCATTGAAGTTTCCTTTTTTCTCTATGAAATCGTAACCTTTTTTCAACCACAATGTCTTGCAAGGGAACGATTCATGTCCAGAAAAAACATATTTCAATTCAAGAGACATAATCCTTGAGCATAACAAGATACAACATTTATGCCGAAGATTCCCCGCCTTCAACAATGATTGACCCCCTATATAAAAAGCATGCGTGGGGAATCCTACCTTTTGCCCATCCCACGAATCGAGGCCTTCGCATTGCCCTTGTAATCGAGACGGACAATGCAGTAGACCCACGCAAGTATATGGATTCCCCATA
>JAQXQU010000203.1 GCA_029101345.1 Erysipelotrichaceae bacterium
ATACAAAAGCACAAAGTTTATTTACAAATGCAACATCTTTTTCAAGCAAAGCCTTTTTTTTGCCTGCACTTCCGCCTTCTATGCATACCAAAATGCTTCCAGCTGGTGCAATTTTAAATTTTGAATCGACTGGTACATATAATCCATTTTCATAGTTCGCAGTACATAATCTCAAATTAACATCTTTCGTAGCTATATATGGTATTTCAGTTTTGATTGTATACTTTTCTTTATCGCTATCACTAATACTGTCGCCGTTGTACATTTTACACTGATACTTTAATTTTGATAACACCCAATCGCTCGGAATACTCTCAATGCATGGTTCTTCACATCTAACAAATTCATGTTGTTTTCCAACTCCTTTTGTAAGCGCATCATAAAGCACAATTGATTTTTCTTCCTTTATCAGTTCAATCTGAGACCTTAAATTTTGTATAATACTATTAATCTTTGTCAAACGCCATTTGATATATTTAACCATTTTCTCCTGTTCCTCAATTGGGGGAACTGGAAAATCTATAGAAAACAACTGTTCTGGATACAATCTTAGTCTTGATGGACGAATCCCAGTTGATAATGAATGATAAACATCTACCAACGTTGGTTCTCGTAAGAGATAATCCAAATATTGTGGATTGTAAAACTCATCTTTCTGTCTATACACATTATATGATGGGCTAATTACTCCCTCATATTTAGATACACCAATCGCGCCTTGCCACATCCACATGGTGTTAGCAGCAATATCATTAATTTCACATTTTTTATATCCTATCAAAGACTCAGCCTGAAACATCGTAACATTCTTCATCTTTCTTGGAGTTATTCCAGTTATATGAGAGACAGTTAATAACTCTTCTTCACCTGTTTCTGACCTTACATCAATAGCTGTGAATAGTCTCTTTCCCTTCATCATAGGCCATCTGGGAGGATATTTTCGTTTATCGCTGGGATTATTCTCGTTCAATATCATTATTCTAACCCCCCTATTATTTCTTCTATTAATCCTTTTGATTCAGACTCAACCTTCTTTAGTTCTTCTAAAATAGCATTCACAGTTCTTCTTGCAGGTGCATGATAAAAATATTTTGAGAATGATAATCCATAACCAATTTTCAAAGTCTTCATATCTACCCACGCATCTTCGGCAAAAGGTATAATCTCTTGTTTAGTATATTCTTTAATACCACCAGGATAATTAAGTGGAATTTGCTCAGTCTCCCTAAGCTCTGGGTCAGCTTCACCATCCACTATTTTTGCTAAAGGGTCTTTTTCTGTAATATATGGACGCACTTTTTTCAATAAAGCTGCCTTCAATTTTGTAGCCTTGGCAAATGCCTTCCAGTCATCCAACGCAACAGTTGATGGCACAGCCTTAATACCTGCAATGTACGCTTCCATTTCCGTTTCTTTCAAAACACCGGTAGGAATCTCTCTTTCCGGATATACACGTAAACGGAGAGGGCGCTCTACCGTAACGGCCCAATAGCCGAATTCCTCATTGTTGAAAATTTTGCTGACTTCGCTTTCTTCCATGTCAAGGAAGATTTTGATAATCTCTTTGCGAAGTTCCGGTGTCAGCTCACAGTTCTTCTTTCCCATATTTTTACGAAGTGGAGATTTCATCGCAGTAGCATCTATTAATTGGATTTTTCCTTTTCGTCTTTCCTCTTTCTTATTTGAAAGAACCCAAATATATGTTCCAATACCTGTGTTGTAAAACATATTCTCAGGTAATGCGATAATAGCTTCTACAAGGTCGTTTTCAATCAAATATCTACGTGCATTACTTTCGCCGCTTCCTGCATCACCAGTAAAAATAGATGAGCCATTGTGTACTTCTGCAATACGACTACCAAGTTCTGTATCAGTTTTCATTTTTGCTACATTATTAAGTAAGAACAGCAACTGTCCATCACTTGTTCTTGGAATCATGGAAAGCTGTGTACCATCTTCAAGATAAGCATTAAAACGGCTATCCAGGATATCTTTTTTACCACCCATTTTCTCCGCATCGGTTTTCCAGCTCTTACCATAAGGTGGATTGGCGAGCATGAAATCAAACTGTCTAGTAGCATTGCCATCCGCTGAAAGGGTAGAACCGTATGCGATATGTTCGGCTTGTTCTCCATCTCCTTTGAGAAGCATATCGGCCTTACAAATTGCATATGTTTCAGGTTGAAGTTCCTGACCAAAAAGATGAATAGAGACTTTCTTTCCTCTGGTGGTCGCTGAGTGTAACAATCTGTCTTGAGCTACAGTCAACATGCCTCCTGTTCCACAGGCACCATCATAGCAAGAGTATGTGGCATCCATAATCTTGTCAGCAATCGGAACAATAATAAGGTCCACCATTAAATCAACAACGTCTCTAGGTGTCCAGTGTTCGCCTGCTTCTTCGTTGTTTTCTTCGTTAAACTTACGGATTAATTCTTCAAATACAGTGCCCATGCCATGGTTATCCAAAGCTGGCAATTTAATTGTACTCATAGTATCGTCTGTGTAGACTGGTTTTGGACTGAGGTTAATGTTAGGAGAAATAAATTTTTCAATAACTGCACCAAGAATATCGGCATCAATCATCGTATCAATCTGATTACGAAATTTGAACTTTTCGAGAATTTCTTGTACGTTAGGTGAGAAGCCGTCGAGATACGCTTCAAAGTCTGCTTTTAAAGTCTGTTTCTTAGCACGGCTGGTTAAGTCTTTCAGGAGGAAAGGAGAGGCGTTACAGAAAGCTTGTCCTGCTGCATTGCAAAGGGCAGGCCATTGGTTTGTTATTCCTGCTTCATCCATCATTTTCTTCATATTAAGAACTGCAGGCTTAGTATCTTCCAGCATTGCATCCAAGCGTCGAATAACTGTCATAGGAAGAATGACATCACGATATTTACCACGAACATAAACATCACGTAAGCAGTCATCGGCTATTCCCCAAATAAAATTAACTATTGCATTATGAACTTGACTATCCATAGTTTTTACACAACCTTTCTTGGCAATGACAAGATATGATTCTTTGCATTTGCCATGGAAAACTATTTTTTATCACCCCAACCTAGTAAGGTTAGGGTTATGAACTTTTCTTATGCTGCAAATCGAAGTGAATTATAGAAAGATTCGTACTCGGACCAATCGTCAGGCTCTAACAATCCGTTCTCTACTGCTTTAACCAAAGCTTCGCGGAAACTGGTTTTAGTGATTTTTAGAGTTCCTTCTTGCGTAAAGGCTTCAATAGGAGAAGGGAATTCTTTATTATATCTCATTGCTTCAATAATGCTACTGTAATCACCTTTACCTTTGGTACTGTGACCAATTGCACCGAAAATCACGCATCCGTAGGTGTAGCTGTTTTTTAGATTTTCGTAATCGTAGTTTGTGCCTTCATCATATCCGAGAACGAAATCGAATCTGTTTTTGTTAAATCCGAGTTGCTTACAGATGGCTTGCAAAACTTTGAGTTCAACTCTGCTGTCTCCGACTACAAGAACTTTTGCAGGGCGATAAGATTCTATGTAGGTTGCTCTGTCAGCTAAATCACCGTGGCCGATATTCACCAGAAAATCTGGTAGTTGTTCATTTTCATCCATTTGGCAGATAACACTCCACAGGTCAACACCTCTGTCGGACAATTCGTAGTAAACATCTTCTAATTGTTGTTGGCTGTGCAATATGTTCATCTCCCTTCATTGTTGATGATATTCTTAAGAGCTGCATACGCTTCTTCGTATTCTTTACGAAGTTTTTCAACTTTTGCAACTGCGCTTCTATAGGTTTCGGCCATTTTCTGCTGTTCGGGCAGAGATGGTAAGGGGATAATCATATTCTTAAGTTCTTCAATGCCAATCATGGGAACTGAAACACCGCTTGCTATGGAGGTAAGCTGTTTCATGCCTTGGTTACTTTCAAGATATAGTTTGATATACAGTGGAACCGCCTTGGTTGTATCTATGCTAATAGCGTACAAGTTTGCGCCAAGCACCCAGTTAGTATTTGCTGGAACATCAGCTAAAGCTACCTTTCCGGGCATTGCAACTTTCGAAAGAATTATTTCTTCGCTGTTAATGAAATATCTGCGAAGAGATTCATTTTCTTTAATATAAGCAATTTCACCAACGATATTTCCGTCTTGGACGTTATTAACTTTAATATACTGGGTACCTGTTGGTTCAGTGCTATTAACTTCGTCAAGTTTCTTTGCTGTCATTTGGGCGCCGCGTTTTGCGTCAGTGATAATATCTCCAAAACGTACTCCGTTTTCAACAACGATCTGTTCTACAAGATATCGTTTTGGATTGAGATTGTAACTACCTCTCATGAAAGAACTTACCATGATGCTGTGCTCGTCATTGTTGTAATAGCGATTCATGATTTCCTTAATATCATCACCATTAAGTTCGTTACGTCTTCTGTTTTTTGTGAAAACATCAGTAGCATCAACTAGGCGCATTTCTTTATTGTTTCTACTCAGGACAATC
>JAQXQU010000204.1 GCA_029101345.1 Erysipelotrichaceae bacterium
ATGCTTGGCATGGTTTTTGCCAATTTGGGTTTTCCTGAGACCAATGTTGTTGTCATTTATCTATTAGCTGTCCTTTTGACTGCTAGATTTACTGGTGGCTATTATTATGGCATTCTCTCGGCAATCTTTTCGATGTTGGCCTATAACTATTTCTTTACTGAACCCTATTATTCCTTGTCTGTCAATGATTCAAGCTATCTGATTACCTTTGCAATCATGCTGCTGACATCAGTATTAACCAGCGCCTTGACTACCAAGGAAATCCTCTTGACCAAGCAGGCAAATGAAAGAGGGTTGGAAAACAAGACACTATATATGCTTTCAAGCAAATTGTCAGATGCATCAGAACTTGATAGTGTATTAAGAATAGCAACAGAAAGCATTGGCACACTGCTTGAATGTAATATTGGCTGTATCTATCTTGGCAACATTTCAGATCCTTTGCATATCCAATTTGTTGATGGCAAGACCATTCATCGCTTGGTGGCTAATGGTGAGGAACTATCCCGGAAATATTTAGATCTCAGGGAAGAGTATATTGATGAAGCAGATGCTTATTGTTTCCCGGTTAATGGCCGTGAACATCTGTTAGCTATTATCAGGATTGATAAGAAGGTCAAACTTGAATTGTTAAACCGGAAGAAGAGGCTTCTTCATTCGATTATTGAAAATGTTTCGATGGCGATTGATCGTATTGAAATATCTGATGAACGCAATCGTGATCATGAGGATATGGAAAAGGAAAGGGAAAGAGCAAATCTGTTGCGAGCGATTTCCCATGACTTGAGAACACCTTTATCGGGTATCATGGGCACATCGGAAATGCTGATGAGCATGACGGATAAGGATGATCAGAAACAAAAGCTCTATCAGGATATCTATAAGGATGCAGATTGGCTGAAATCCCTGGTTGAAAACATTCTAAGTCTGACGAGACTGCAGGATGGAAAAATTGTCATCCATAAGGAAAAGGAGGCCATTGAGGAAATCATCGCTTCCTCTGTTACTCATATTGAAAGGTCTTATCCTGGCAGAAATATCCAGGTTATCATACCGGATGATTTCAAACTGGTACCGATGGATGGAAAGCTTATTGAACAGGTTATTACAAATCTTCTAGACAATGCTGTTAAGCATACCAAGGATGTTGAAGCAATAATCATCGAGGCTTCATATGAAAATGACAAGCTTATCGTTAAAGTCAAAGATGAGGGTGAAGGCCTTGAAGCAGAAGATATTCCTAATATCTTCAAGATCTTCTATACTTCCAAGTCCCGTTCTTCTGATGTAAGAAGGGGCATTGGTCTTGGGCTTACAATTTGTGAAACAGTAATCAAAGCCCACGGTGGTACTATCAGTTGCAAAAACAATATCAATGGCAAGGGAGCAGAATTCTCCTTTGCTTTGCCACTTGATAATGAGGGGAGAAATCATGTTTAAGGAAAGAATCGTCGTAATTGAAGATGATATTCAGATTCAGAATTTCATGGTCTATACTTTGGAAAATGCTGGCTTTGAAGCAAAGGGTGTATCCAGTGGCAAGGAAGGCATTGCCGAAATGCTGGAAAACAATGCTGATTTGCTTCTTCTGGATTTAGGCTTGCCGGATATTGATGGCATGGAAGTATTGCATAATATCAGAAAGTGGTCGGATGTACCAATTATCATTGTTTCTGCTCGTGATCAGGACAAGGAAAAAGCTCAGGCCCTTGATGATGGTGCTGATGACTATTTGACAAAGCCATTTTCTGCTACAGAACTGATGGCGAGAATTCGCCTTGCTTTGCGTCACTATTATCGAATGAGTCATGATAATGAACCTATCATGCCTGATGAGACAGTTTATATTAATGGCAAGCTTAAACTTGATAATGGCTTGCATATTGCCTATAAGGATGACAAGGAAATCCACCTGACACCGCTTGAATATCAGCTTTTGCTGCTGTTTATGCAAAATCCAGGCAAAGTGCTGACTTATAAGACGATACTTAGGAAAATCTGGGGTGATGGCTATGGTGAAGATACTCAGGTCTTGCGCTCCGTTATGGCTGCTACCAGAAGGAAAATTGAAGACAACCCGGCCAAGCCATGCTTTATTAAAACAGAGATTGGCATAGGTTATCGCATGGTTGAACAAAGTGATGAACAAGATGCTCAATGAGCATCTTTTTTAACAGCTTTCTAACAATAGACCCCATTTCTCACAGATTTCTGACAATTAGTAAAACATATCACGAAATTCTTATTTTCCTTCTTAAAATTCAAACAGGATTCACACAGGATAAAAACTATATTGATATTAAGCAAGGGAGGCATATACATGTCTAAGAGAATTGAAGATACGTGCAGAATGCTAATTGAAGAACATAGGTTTCAGGAATGTGAAAAGGAACTGAAAAGATATCTCGCAGATAATCCTCATTCACCGATCCCTCATAATCTATTTGGCATTCTTATGGAAATTAAGAACAATCATTTATTGGCTATGAAGCATTTTCGAGCAGCTTATGCCCTTGATCCCACATATATTCCTGCTCGTATGAATATGGATAGCAATGAATTGATGACTAAAGATGAATTTGCTTATAAGGAAGAGGATTGCATAAAAAACGATGACTCTCCCTTCAAACTAGTCTATGATCGCCATCACATTGGGCATATTGTCAGAAAGTAGGTGAAAACATGAAAAAAGACAAGGGTTGTACTGTCATTGCTGGTTGTGGACGTCTGGGTGCTAGTATTGCTGGCAAGCTTTCGGAAGAAAGAAAGGATGTTGTCATCCTAGATAATGACAAATGCTCATTTCGGAAATTGCCATTCTCATATGGCGGGCTTTCCATCGTTGGAAATGCTACCGATATGGAAAAACTTAATGCAGCTTTGATTGACGCTAAAGCCTTTATTGCAGTAACTGATCTTGATTGTGTCAACATCTGTGCTGCCCAGATAGCCAAGAGCGTCTTCAATATTCCCAAAGTGGTTGCACGCATCTATGACGAAGATAAGTTGCAGCTGGTCAAAGATATGGGAATCGATGCCATTTGTCCATCAGAATTATCAGAGAAGGAATTGGCAAATTACATAGAAATTGAAGGTGATTAAATGTTTGCAAGAAATAAGGAAGAGAAGGGAATACTGATTATTGGCGGTTTCAATAAGGCTAAATCCCTGTCATCATCACTAATAAAAAAAGGATATAGAGTGACTATTGTCAATAAGAATTATGACCATTGTGAAAAGCTGGCAGAAATTGACAAGTTAAGGGTAATTTATGGTGATGGCAGCAAGAAATTCATTCTTGAGGAAGCCAAAGCTGGTGATCATCAGATTGCAATTGCTTTGACACCTAGTGATGAGACTAATCTTGTCATCTGCGAAATGTGCAAGAAATACTTTGATGTCAAGAAGACAGTGTGTCTTCTCAATGACCCGTCAAAGACAGACTTCTATTACAAGATGGGAATCGATCGGGTAGTCTGTGCATTGAATATGATTACTAACATCATGGAAGAACAGGCCTTGATGGATGAAATGACTAGAAGGATACCTGTTGATGAAGGAAGAATCCATGTCTTGGAAATACCTGTCCCCAAGGATTCGGAAATTGCTGGCAGAAAGCTTTGGGAGCTGAATCTTCCTAAGGAAGTTATCATTGGCTGTATTCTCCGCAATGATCAGAGTCTTATACCAAGAGGTGATTCAAGAATTAATGAGGGTGATGTTCTTCTGATTATCACTTCAGACGAGAATAAGCTGAGGGAAATCAAGGAGTTTGGTGACTATGCAATCACTAAATAAACTATCAGCTATAGGCAAGATGATCATCCTTGAAAGCCTCATTTTGTTTGTACCATTGCTTTTGCTTGTATTCTATCCCTCAGAATGTTCTGTTTCCTTTAATTTTCTTTTGCCTGGCATTGTTTCCATATTAATAGGATTAATGATTGGAATAATAGGTCCAAAAAAGCTAAGTAGCAGTCGCCTCGTTGTCTTTTCCTGGTTCTATGGATTTTTGCTTGCGGCTATTCCCTTTTATCTGTTGGGGGGACTTACTGTAGTGCAGGCACTATTTGAATCGGTAAGTGGCTTTACAACGACAGGTCTCTCAGTTCTGGATGTTGAAAAACTGCCGAAGATCTTTCTCTTCTATCGTGCATTTCTCCAGTACGTCGGGGGCTTGGGTTTCGTCTTCATGATGATTCTCTTTGTTGAAGAAAAGGATTCGGCAACTCTCTACCAAGCTGAAGGACATCCAGACAAACTTATGCCAACGATTGGCAAGACAGCCAAGACCATTGTACTGATCTATCTTTTCTTCCTTCTTGCAGGAACGATCATGTATCTATTAGCTGGAATGGATCTTTTGGATGCTTTGGTTCATACAATGTGTGCTTTGTCAACAGGTGGTTTCTCCAATCGTCTAGCTAGCATTGCTTCTTATGATTCATTTGCCATTGAACTAGTGACCATAATTCTGATGATGGTAGGCATTACTAATTTTGCTCTTTTGCTTTCACTTATCAAAGGGAAGATCAAGATCTATCTGAATTCCAGTGAAACAAGATTTCTTTTTGGTATTCTGCTAGTTGCAATAATCGGTATATCCTTCTTTTTAAGAAGTGGGGGATTTGAACTGATTTATAGTCTTAGACTAGCCTTGTTCAATGCTGTTTCAGCCGTTTCTACTACTGGCTTTGCGACTTGTGATTATGCCTTATGGCCAGATGAGGCAGTTGTCATTATGATTCTATTAATGATGATTGGTGGTGGCATTGGTTCAACAGCCGGTGGTATCAAATTAGGAAGAATCTGCCGACTGCTGAAGAATCTTATGCATCAAATCAAAAAAATGCTGATACCAGATCGGACCGTAACCTTGACATATTATTCAAATGGAAGAGAAAGGGAACTGTTAAGCCGGGAAGATGTAGAAGAAGCTTCCACTTATGCCAGTGTATATCTTCTGATATTTGTACTAGGATCAATTGCACTAACATATTTTGCTAATACAAATTATTTATTTGGGGCATTTGAATTCGCTTCATCAATAGGTACAGCCGGCTTTTCCATTGGAATAACCAATATAAATACATCTAGCATCTGTCTTCTGATTGAAATAGCTGGCATGATTCTTGGAAGGCTTGAAATCTTTGTTCTTCTTAAGATCTTTATCAAGTCTTAGAATCTCTTTTTACCAGATGCTTTAAATAAAGATTGACTCTGCTAAAATATAAGTAGAGGAATTGCTCAATAAGTATTTCAAGCTCCTTATTCTTCAAGGAGCTTTTGGATTTATTTGGCAATTGATTATTGCTACTGCAACAGCCCGATATATTAGAATAATTGATATTAGGAGGTGTGTATTATGGAAGAAAATCGAAAAAGTGAAGGCCTTAACCTATTAAAAATAGGCAAAAAAGGACTTGTCCATATGATTTTCAGCCGTTTTGGCATTATCATCTTATTGCTTGCCATTCAGGTCTTATTCCTCTTCGGACTCTTTTTCAAGTTCAGACAGCTAGCGCCTCATTATATAGGCTTGGCAACACTCTTTTATCTATTGATGATTGTTGTTGTTGTGAATAGCGATGATGATCCAACAGCCAAGATTACCTGGCTTGTTGTGATGGTACTCATGCCGATCTTTGGGGGTCTTCTATATCTATTCATGCGATTTGAAATTGGGCACAAGACCCTTAAAAGACTATTGTCAAAGACCATTGATGATACTGCTTTTGCCTTAAAGCAGAATGAAAAGACGCTGATTTCGGTTGAAGAAAAAGCGCCAGAGTTGGCAGATCTTCATCACTATATCAATAAAACCGGCTGTTTTCCTGTCTATCAGAATGATGATGTCACTTATTTTCCACTCGGAGAAAAAATGTTTGAAGATATGCTCATTGAACTTGAAAAGGCAGAAAAGTTCATTTTCATGGAATATTTCATTCTGGATGAAGGATTGATGTGGGGCAAAATTCTTGAAATCCTTGCTCGCAAAGCCAAGGAAGGCGTGGAAGTAAGAGTCATGTATGATGGTACTTGTGAATTCAATCTACTACCAACGAGTTATCCAAAAAAGCTTGCTGAATTAGGCATTTCCTGCAAGGTTTTTGCACCATTTAAACCTTTTGTATCAACACACTACAACTATCGTGATCATCGAAAAATCATGGTTATCGATGGCAAGGTAGCCTATAATGGCGGTGTAAATATTGCGGATGAATATATCAATCATATTGAAAAGCATGGCCATTGGAAAGACACAGCTATCAGAATAAAGGGTGCTGGGGTCAATAGTCTGACTTTGATGTTCTTACAGATGTGGCATATCAATGAAGATATCAAGGATTTGGATCAGTACTTTGTTGAAAACAAGGAAGGGGATGACAATAGTTTCATCATGCCTTATGGTGATTGTCCACTTGATTCCTATGATGTTGGAGAATCAGTCTATATGGATATTCTCAACAAGGCTCATGATTATGTCTATATCATGTCTCCGTATCTTATTCTTGATGGTGAATTGTTAAAGGCTTTGAACTTTGCTGCTCAGCGTGGCATTGATGTCAGAATCATTCTGCCAAGAATTACAGATAGTTTTGTTGCAAAAGCGATGGCCAAAACCTATTACAAATCCTTAATCAGCGCTGGCATCAAGATCTACGAATATCTCCCTGGGTTTGATCATGGCAAGATGTTTGTTTCTGATGATTGCAAGGCGGTTGTAGGCACTATCAATCTTGATTATCGCAGTCTTTATCATCATTTTGAATGTGCAATCTATTTATCAAATGTATCCTGCATCAAAGATATCAAAGAAGATTTCCTTGAAACTTTTGCCAAATGCCAGCTAATGGATCTTGATGATGTCAAAAAGGAGAAGTGGTACTTGAAGCTTGTTGGCAATCTCTTGAAATTCATTGCACCACTGCTTTAGTTTATGAATATTGCAATTGATATCAGTCATGTAATCCTTAAAACCGATCGATTGATCCTTCGTCCTTTTAATATGGGCGATTTAAATGATTTCTTTGCCTATGCTACTGTTAAAGGCGTTGGAGAACTGGCAGGATGGAGTCACCATGAAGATATCAATGAATCCAAAGCTGTACTTATAAGCTATATCATAGGCAAAAGAACCCTGGCGCTTGAGTATCAAGGAAGAGTAATTGGTTCATTGGAATTTGATGATTATGATGAAAAGATGCTAAGCGAACTTAGTCCTTATGCCTGTGTTGAATTGGGCTGTGTTTTGTCCAAGGACTATTGGGGCCATGATTTCATGATGGAAGCAACGACAGCTGTCATTGATTATTGCTTCAATGCTTTGAATATTGATGTCATTATTGGCAGTCATCTTTCCTATAATTATCAATCATTGCGATTGCAGGAGAAGCTTGGTTTTATTCACTATAAGCAATTTGCCTATTATAATGAAGAACTGAATATCAGAAACCATGCCTGGATTACACTCTTGTTCAATGATAAGAATATCAGAAAGGAAATTTTATCAAGCATTTATGAAACTCAGACTGGAAAAGCTAAATCATGAAAACCGCTCTGGCATTGCTAAGATGGTTAAGGAGTGGAAGACCTTTAATGATAACAATAATGCCAATAAATCACCGGCAGCTATTTTCAAGAACAATATCGATGACTTTGATAACTATTTGCATAATCTTGAACATAAGGAAGGAACAAATGGAAAAGTTCCTGATTCTGTATTCTTCTGTTATGATGAAGAAATTGAAGATTATGTTGGAGCCGTCAATATTCGCCATTATCTAAATGATGGTCTATTAAAAACCGGTGGACATATTGGTGATGGCATTTCTCCTAAATATCGCAATCAAGGCTATGGAACTTCAATGATTGCTTTGGCTTTAAAGGAATGCAAGAGACTTGGCATCAATAAAGTGTTGATGACCTGTGATAAGAGCAATATTCCCTCAGCTAGAACCATTATCAAAAATGGTGGAATTCTTGAGAATGAAGTATTTGAAGATGGCATCCCAGTCCAACGCTATTGGATAGACCTGGAGGTCTAGCATGATCTATCGTCTAGACAAATATGGAAATCAGATATCACAATTGGGTTTTGGGTGCATGCGTTTCAAACGCAAGGATTCTTCTATTGATTATTTGGAAACGGAAAAGCAATTGATGCATGCCATAGATTGTGGCATCAACTATTTTGACACAGCCTATATCTATCCGGGATCTGAAGAATGCATAGGCAAGATTTTCAAGAAGAACAACGTCAGGGAAAAGATCAATATTGCTACAAAGCTGCCACAATATCTGATGCATAGCCTTTCTGCTGTTGAAAAGACCTTCAACGAAGAGTGTGCAAGACTTTGTACAGATTATATTGACTACTATCTTATGCATATGTTTACGGATTATGCAGAATGGGAGAAACTTGTTGAACTTGGCATTGAAGAGTGGATCAGCAAGAAGAAGGAAAACGGACAGATCAGAAATATCGGTTTCTCCTATCATGGCGATAGCGAGACTTTCATAAAGATCCTATCAGCTTATGATTGGGATTTCTGCCAGATTCAATACAATTATCTGGATGAGAACACCCAAGCTGGTCTTGAGGGCCTTAAGGCTGCTAGAGAAAGAAAGATACCAGTTGTCATCATGGAACCTTTAAGAGGTGGCAAACTTGTTAATCTGCCTCTTTCAGCTATGAAATTGCTATCAAATAATGATAAGCATTATCAAGCCGCAGAATTGGGTTTGAAATGGCTCTATAATCAAGAAGGCATTATGTGTGTGTTATCAGGCATGAACTCAATGGCGATGCTTGATGAGAATATTAGGACAGCTTCTTCTAGTGATATTGGCTGTCTTTCTGAAGATGATTTTGAACTTATTGAACAGATCAAAGCCATCTTAAAGGAAAAGGAAAAAGTTGGCTGTACAGGCTGTCGCTATTGCCAGCCTTGTCCAATGGGCATCAATATTCCAGCTATTTTCCATTATTATAATCTGATGCACATGGAAAATAAGAATTCGGCCCGGATGGAATATGCCCAGGTCATGGGTTTAAGAAAAGACCCACGTTTTGCAGATAGCTGCATCGGGTGTGGCAAATGTGAAAGTCACTGTCCTCAGCATCTTAGGATACGTGATCTTTTAAAGGAGGCAGATCGTGAACTAAGGCCACTGCCATTTAAAATTGGCATCTTTATTGCCAACAGGTTTATTCATAGATAGGAGACAATATGACTGTAATTGATCGATTCCTAAAGTATATAGCTATTGAAACAACTTCAACTGAAGACACTGACACCATTCCCACTAGCCAAAAGGAATTTGATCTGGCTAGGGTTCTTGTGGCTGAACTAAAGCAGCTTGGTGCAGAAGATGTAATTTTGACCGATAACTGTTATGTTTATGCACATTTAAGTCCAAATTGTGATTGCAATACCAAAGCTATTGGTTTTATTGCCCATCTTGATACATCACCTGATGTAAGTGGAAGTAATATCAAAGCAAAGGTGATTGACTATGAAGGCGGAGACATCATAAGGGATAACGGCATTATCACTAGAGCAGCTGATTTCAAAGCTCTAAGCAAGCTTATTGGACATCAGTTGATAATCAGTGATGGTACTACTCTTTTAGGTGCTGATGATAAAGCTGGAGTCAGCGAAATTATGACTATGGTTGAATATCTTTTGGCCCATCCGGAAATCCCTCATGGCTATATTGGCATCTGCTTTACACCAGATGAAGAAGTCGGTTTAGGTACAAGCAGATTCGAAATGGATAAATTCCCCTGTGATTATGCATATACAGTTGATGGTGGGGGATTAGGGGAAATTGAATATGAAAACTTTAATGCCGCTTCTGTAA
Source organism: Erysipelotrichaceae bacterium (assembly GCA_029101345.1). GTDB lineage: Bacteria > Bacillota_I > Bacilli_A > Erysipelotrichales > Erysipelotrichaceae > Colivicinus. The sequence continues at coordinate 9,868 of JAQXQU010000204.1, forward strand.
AGGTGGTTGCCAATGGTCTTAATATTCATCCAGGATCTGCCAAGAATCTTATGAAAAATGCTTTATTAATGGCTAATGAATTCATCAGCCTTTTCCCACAGGCTGAAAGCCCTGCTCATACTGAAGGCTATGAAGGCTTCTATCATTTTAACAGCATTCAAGCTGATGAATCAAAAGCAATGCTGTCCATGATTATCAGAGATCATGACTATTCTCTTTTTGAAAAGCGTAAGCAATTTGTTCAGGATGTTTCGGATTTTCTCAACTGCAAATATGGTGCTGGTTCTTTTGAAATTGAAATAATCGATACATATTACAACATGAAAGAGCTAATTCTTCCACACAAGGAGATTCTTGAACGTGCAGAAAAGGCTTTTAGGAAAGCTGGCATATCA
>JAQXQU010000205.1 GCA_029101345.1 Erysipelotrichaceae bacterium
ATCAACCGTCCGATTATTTATAATTTTTACCGATTACGCAATCCTCAATGAATGTTACACTGTTAGGAATAGAATATGTTTTCAGTGTGCTACCTGCAGGATATTTAATTAAAACGGTTTTATCTTTGCTAAATAATACACCATCAACACTACAATAATATTGATTTTCATTGTCAACATTAATACTTGTAAGGCTTGTGCAGTCGCAAAATGCCTGAAAGCCAATGCTTGTTACAGTATATCCATCAATTTCAGACGGGATTTCAACAACTGTTGATTTTCCTGTATATTCGGTTATTTTAGCAGTATCATCATCAAGTACATTATACTCAAAATCGCTACTTGCGTAAAATTCACCTGCAACTTCGCTGTTCGTTTCAGCTGCGCTTGCTGTAAAAGAAGTGATTGTAAAAACGCTGAACATCATAGATACAGTAAGTATCACAGCCATAAGTTGATATAATTTTTTACGTAAATTCTTCATTTCAACTTCTCCAAATAATTTAATTTTATTTCAAAGGTAAGGTTTCATAGCCCTGCCATTTTGCCAAATGTCTTGTAAGAATCATTCTGTCCTTTGCGTTTACTTTGCCGTCGTTGTTTACATCTGCGGCGGTCATATCAATATCTTCATATCCACTCCACTTTGCGAGATAACGTGTAAGCAACATACGGTCTTTTGCATTAACTGTATTATCGCTATTCACATCACCAAAAATCACATCACCGGAAGGCTTGGAATTTATGTATTTATACTCTTCAACCGGCAAATAAAAGTCGTAGCTGTTCTCAACAACTTTCCATCCCGAACCGTCATTAATATTATCTACTATATCTACAGTCTGTGAACTTCCCGAATCTGCACTGAAAACTATTACGGCTACATTTTCCGGGATAACTGCTGTATATACATCATTTCCGTCGCCGTCAGTATCAATATATATCATTTTTTCGCCGGGCCAGGATGTTGTTGCATCACCCCAATAATAAACATTTACGGTTGACCATTTTTCCGTATTCGCAAAGAAAATCTGAATCTCTCCTTCTTTCTTTTCAATCTCAACACAAGGGATTTCTTCATAATTTAAATCTTGTCCGCAATCATTACATTTATATACCTTCAGTCCTTCTTCTTTGACTGTGGAATTCTTAACTGTGATCCATTCGCAGTTACTATGACTGCACTCGCCAAAGACAAAAGCTATCCAACTTTTTCCGTCAAAGCCACCATAGTAGCTTAGGCTAACATTACCGTTCTCATCAGCCGTTGCTTGAGATATGTACAGCAAAGAAGATGAATTTATTGTATAATCATCTGATGTTCCTTCAACTATCATCAATACTGCTTCAGAATTCGGGACAAGATTGGAACGTGTTACAATGTTACCGCTGTTATTCGCTCCAACCGGTAATGCTGAATTTTTAGATTTTAAAGAGTTGTATTCTTCTAAAATCAATTTTAATCCGGAATCATACGCCTCTTTTGTTTCCCATTCACAGAGATAAACTTTTTCGTCGCTCTGGGTTCCGTGACCGAAATTTCCGTCATTCCATGAACCGTCCGTGAATTTCCAATAGAATGCAGCATAATCCTCTCCGATGTTTTCATCATTTGGCTCGCCGTTTGCCCATTTTTCAAAATCTATTTCCTCATCTGTTATCCATTTCCAATCTCCTTCAACAGCTGAGTCGGTATATCCGAAATAGGCATTCAAGTATGTTGTTTCTGTAATGTATGTATATAACGCTGTGTTTTCTCTTTCCGAAGAAATAGTTGCCAGATGCCCTCCTAATGTTTCACAATAAGCTTTCGCTTCTTCCCATGTTGAGCAGTTACCGTCAAATAGCTTATAATAATGTCCGTCAAATTTATATACATCATACGGAGATAATGACCTGTGCTTTTCTATAATCGAATTATTTGCGGAATTAATTTGTGTTTCACCGGGTTTATATAAAACAACAACCTTTTTTCCTGCCTTTTCAACATTAACGGTTTCTTCCTTTGAAACAAAACCGTCTTTTTTCACTGTTAATTTTCCTTTTCCCGACTTTAAATATAACGTAGCTTTACCAGAGGAATTTGTTTTTACTCCGTTTATTTCTGCTTCTTTAATAGGATTAAACTTACTGTCCACAACAAAAAATGTTTGTTTATAAGTTACATTAGGACATTCTGTGAGAGCAAATTTTCCCGTATCAAACGAATAGTAAAAATCACAAATTTTCACATTCATCTTGAATATGTCTGCTTTCCATGTAAGATTTTTACTATCAAGCAACGATAATTCAAATGATAACTCCGTACACCAATCTATATCGCCGTCTATGCATGAGCTGCATTGATGCATTTCATCGGGTTCTTCTTCTTTTTCGCCCATATACTTCATTTCAGCCTGTATTTTTACTCCTGTTTTTGCTTCCGCAGAAGCTACAATGACATCTCCTACTACTCCTATCTTTGGCTCTAATGAAAAACCGATAAACAATTCTCCCGAAACCTTGAATTCAGGATAAAATGTTGCTTTTTTGCTGTTATCGCTGAAAGTTCCGTTCTTGAACTTCTTTCCGACTTGTCCCTTGATAACACCGCTTAATTCAACCGAAACCTTACCCTCAATCACAATAGACGGTGTAAAATCAATATACACGCCGGGAACAGGTGAAAAGCCAAGAGAGCCTAACTTGATTTTTATTTTACTTTCATCGCTTGTTGATAGTTCAATTTTTGCTTTCAAGCTTGCTTCATACTTTACGGCAAATGAAAATTCCACCTCATCTTTTTTGAAAAGCTTTGCGTCATAGTAACACTTTACAGAAGCTTCAAACTTACAACCTACCTGACCGGAAACCTTAACGGCTGAACCAAGCTTCTTTTCCAATTTATAATTAAGAGATTGACCTTTGGTTGCTTCAACATCTACAAGCTTAGCTCCGACAGGCTCAGTAAACTTATCTGTAATAGTTCTTTTTTCGCCTGAACCCAGGTATTCAACACCTTCTTCAAGTTCAGAGTTATCTACTGTTGTTTCATCTGTACCTTGCTCCGAATCAATTCTTACATATTCAAAAGCTTCTTCGATTTCAATATCATCGCCATAAATTGTAGCTGTTGTTCCGCTGATAGAAATAGAAGAAATTTTAACAATTACGTTCTCATCCTCACCATAAGGCAATGAATAATATTTATATTCTGCAAAGGTTAAAATGATTTTATCGCAAAGTATATCCCTTTGAGATACTCCTTATAAAGTTAAGATAAATCAACAATATAATTCGGAATCGGTATTCGCCTGACTGAATCCTCGCTTTTCGGCGGTGTTATTATTATTTTTGTTTTCCCTCCACCATCAGTTGAATTATTATTGCTGATACGCAGCATTGTTTTATTCACGCTCAAAATCCTTTCCCGAATATCAATGTCAGACCACTTCAAGGCACACAATTCTCCAATACGAATACCTGTGTAAAGGCAGAGCAAAATACCTAAATTTCTGTTATCAAGGTTATTTTCAAGGTGATTACAGAGAATTTGTTGTTCAAAAAGCGTTAATGTTTCTATCTCCGGTTTGTGTATTTTCAGCGAAATAATACTTAAATCACAGTTGTGATAAAAGCCCTTGCGTTCA
>JAQXQU010000206.1 GCA_029101345.1 Erysipelotrichaceae bacterium
CTATGAAATGGATGGCGATAATGCCTGCAAGCTGATTGGTTCAGAGCCGGAACCAGAGCCAGATCCGGAACCAGATCCAGTACCAGAGCCAGATCCAGAACCCGAACCTGAACCAGAGCCAGATCCAACTCCAGATCCAGGAACTGGCGATGAAGATCCTGGCACAGGTGGTGGTGAAACAGTTTGGCATCAAGTCATTGACTGGATCAGCAATCTTATTTAACTAGCAATTGGGATATCCTTAGGGTATCCCTTTTGATATGGTAGAATAGTAATGTTATGGAGGAGCTGAAATGAGTACAATCCTGTTGACTGGTGGTGCGGGCTTTATTGGTTCGACAACTGCTGAAGTATTGATGAATAAAGGTTATGACTTGGTAGTCATTGATAATTTCAATGATTACTATGATCCGGCATTAAAGAGAAAGAATGTTGATATCTGCAAAGAAGTCGCAATTAAGACAAATTGCCAATATGAACTGGTTGAAGGTGATATCCGAGACCGTGAACTGATGAAAAAACTCTTTGATGAGCATCAGATCGATGCTGTTATCCATTGGGCTGGCATGGCAGGGGTTAGACCATCAATCGATGATCCACGCTTATATATTGATGTCAATATTGGTGGATTGATGAATGTCCTGGAAGAAATGCGCAGTCATGAAGTGAAGAATCTCGTTTTCATTTCTTCATCTTCTGTCTATGGAAACAATAAGAAAGTGCCATTTAGCGAGAAGGATCCAGTTGATAATCCAATCTCCCCATATGCAGCATCAAAGAAATCCAGTGAATTATTATGCTATACCTATCATTCACTCTTCAGGATGAATGTCCATTGCCTAAGATACTTTACAGTCTATGGTCCAAGGCAAAGACCGGATCTGGCGATCAATAAGTTCACAAGACTGATGCTCAATAAAGAACCGATTCCAATGTTTGGTGATGGAACAACTTCCAGAGATTATACTTATGTTTCTGATATTGTCCAGGGAACTGTCTTATCGCTTGAATATCTCTTAAGCCATGATAATGTCTATGATATTTTCAATCTTGGTGGTTCCCATCCGATCTCATTAAAGGGATTGATTGATGTCATTGCACATACTTTAGGTGTTACACCTGTTATCAATCAGTTGCCTATGCAGCCAGGAGATGTTAATGTGACCTATTCTGATTATTCCCATGCCAAGGAAGTGCTGGGTTATGAACCAGTAGTCAGAATTGAAGAGGGCATCAGGAATTTTGTGGAATGGTATAAGAAGGAAAACAATTACCAATAGAAAGAGGTATATCCTTGTCTTTTACTAATAGTCTATTTCTGATAGGATTATTGCCACCTTTTGTGTTCATCTATCTCCTTTCAGCAAAAAACAGGAATCTACGAACAGTCTTATTGGCGCTTGCCAATATGGTTTTTCTTATATTTGGTGGAATCTATTCACTTATTGCACTATTGATTGAGTCGCTATTGTCTTATCTATTTGCCAAGTCATTGCTCAAAAGGCAAAGCAGAACAAAGCTGCTGATCTTTGCTGGAATTCTGTTACTGCCACTGTTTATCTACAAGCTTTTCAGTGCCTTGGCAATAAATGCTATAGGCATTTTAGGCATTTCCTTCTTCACCTTTGAAGCTGTATCCCTTGTGGCAGATGCCTATAACTTGAAATATCAGGAATTAAATTACTGGGATGTCTTATTATATCTGACCTTTTTCGTGACTATTACCTCAGGTCCAATTATCAGATTCCCTAACTTCAGGAAAAGCCTGGACAACTGTTCTATTGACTTGAATGCCGGTATTGAAAGATTTGCCATTGGCTTATGCAAGAAATTATTGCTGGCTGACAAGCTGGCAATCTTAGCTGACTACTATTTTGATGGCGTTGCCATTGGGCTTGAACTATCTTCTCTCGGATTGATTATCGGTTCCATTGCCTATAGTCTTCAGCTCTATTATGATTTTTCAGGTTATAGTGATATGGCTATTGGCATTGGCCATATGCTAGGATTTGATATCATTGAAAACTTCAAACAGCCTTACCAGGCCAAGGGCATCCAAGATTTCTGGCGCAGATGGCATATTAGCTTAAGCC
>JAQXQU010000207.1 GCA_029101345.1 Erysipelotrichaceae bacterium
CTGCTTGCCACCCTTTGCATCCTTTGCCTTTATCTTCCTGCTTCTGAAACGCTCGTCAAGCGCCTTGTTCAGCGCCAGCTCGACCTGCGCAGACTGGTTCCCGAAGACAGCCTTGGCATTTGCAAGCACAGTATGAAGGAAGTCATCGCCGTATTCAGCCAAGTGCTCGGTGAAGTTGTTCGTGCTCTGGGCAATATCGCCGATTGCCTCTGCCACAGCTTCCTTCTCCCAGTAGGTGGCATCCTCGTTCTTCATATAATCGCTGTAGCGATTCTTGATGGCATCTGCAGCCTCCTTGAGAGCTGATTTTGATCCATAGTACTTTTCAGCCTGCTTCCTCAGTTCAGCATATGTGGATGTGCTTTCGGTTGTGTGCGTGATTTCATGGAACATTGCCTTGGTGGCATCGGTTGTTGCATACGGATCAAGCACCATCATTCCCTTGCTCTTGTCCCAGTAGCCGTTGACCATTTTGACGCCCACGATGTTTCCGTTCTCGTCACGGCGTGCAAGCCTTCCATCCTTGGTGACAATCAGATCGCTTCCATACGTCTTCATGTTCTCACTGATGGTAAGTGAAGCATCGTATACGAACGGAACGCCTCTGCTTGAAAGGAGCTTTGCCCCTTCGGCGGCATTCTTCCTTGCTTCCGGCGACATCCTCAGGTATACATCGGCACTGCTTGTGTCTTCGTGTGAGTTGATGACATTGATGTTGTTCTGGGCAAGCATTGCATTTGTGATGGTGGACACTTCAGCCCTCATTGAGTCAAGGGATTTGAATGTCTGTGCCATCCTCCTCGACATTCGGATTCAGCTCCCTGTTTGCCTCAGCGAGGAATTCGGTGCGCTGCTTCATCATGCTGTCGCTTGCGGCTCTGCGCGCGTCGGTTTCAGCAATCAGTGCATCAAGGTCCACTTTGCCCTGGGCTTCCATGTGCTCCTGCATTTCCTGGTTGGCCTTAGCATCATTCCTGTCGACTTCATCAATCAGGGCATCAAGGCTTTCCCTGCCAAAGTTCTCGATGTATGACATGATGTCCATGTCTGCATCGTTTTCGGCTATTCTGTACCTGATGTCATCGGCATTATCATTGAATCTCTGACTTAGCGGAATTGGTTTTCCGTTGTCATCATATGTGGCTGGATCAGCAGACTTGATTTGCGATGAATCAAAAACGACATAAACAGTTCCATCAGCTGTTTCCTTTGCAATTCCATCGTATCCCAGTTCAAATGCCCTGTTGGTAATGGCTTCGGACAGTTCTTCGGATGGTCGTGCTAGGAAATTGTCAGTAAGTCTTAATCCAAGTGCTTCTTGAACTACGGATAAATTAGGGCCTTCGCCAAGGACCAGCAGATTGTCCGTGTTCAAATAAACATTCATGACTCTAGGTTTTGCTGAATATTTGTTGCTTGACTTCCAATCAGCGTAAACGCTTGCTTTTTCCTTGTTGTCAGTGAAGTAGAATCCTTTCTCTAGGTATCCATTGTCGTATTTGTTTTCAGCAATATGCTTGAATGTGGTGAATTCCTAGTTTGTTCCATGGTATGCAGCTGAAGTATATTCATTTGCCTTCGCAGCTTCATCCACCATCTGCTGTGCTAGAACTGAATTTCCAGTTTTCACAGCTTCAGCATAGTCCGCATTCTGCTGAGGTGTGATCCTAAATTGATTGCCATCACTTGACTTTGCGGAATTATTTGGTACTTAAAATGGAGTCTGTTTTCTTGCCTCTGGAGCCTAGTTTGTTTTGGCTCAATGTAAGAGTAGGGACTCTTTTTTGTACTCCGCAAGTTGTTCGCTCATGGTTGTAATATGCATTGTATCGAAATTAATCTTGAACTTTTTGTTCACAAGCCAGGCATCAACTCGGAATTATTTAGTATACTAGGATTAGAGCCAAGCGATTCGGGAATACCGTTATCTTGGCTCTTTTCTTTAATTTCATTGATGTCATAAAAGACAGGATTCCCATCATCGTATACCTCAACGTTTAATGTTCCGCTGTAATATGCTGCCTTGCCGCCATCTTCAATACCGAACTTGACTTTGAAATAGTCGTAAGCGTATACGCCAGGCTTCTTGTCACGCTTGTAGTTCAGCTCTGTATCAACATTGATTGCCCCATTTTAAAGAATTAAGAAAGCTCCTGGAAAAGGGGCTTTCTTTTGTTTGTTCCAATGTCTTGATGTTCAGAATTCCTGTCGGGAATACAGCTGTCATTGGTTCCTTCGCTATGCATGTGAAATCAAAAAAAGCTCACCATTGTCGGTGAGCTTTACTGCTTATTGGTTTGTTATTTGATCAGATTGTAAAGATCCTGATAGATCTTGAACAGTTCTTCCTTCTGTTCTTTATTAATTGGTGTTTCCTTGGCATTATGGCCTTCAACGGTACCGGTATGGCTACCCACAATTACACCATCTTTAAGGAAAGCACAGAATGGAATATACATCTTTTCACCGACTTCTTCCCTAAAGAACTCCATGCTCTTATCATAACTTGGATTTCCATCTGCTCTTTCTTCTCTTGTGGCAGCTACATAATAGACCTTGATGTCTTCATCCTTGATGACATCAAGCAAAACCGGCAATGCATCGTAGCACCATGGACAATCTTCAAATGAATAGAAGATAATTGCTGTCTTATCAAATTCAGCCAGTATTTCATCCATTGTATAAACTACAACATCATCATTGAAGAGATCCGAAACCTTCCAGTTTTCTCCTCTTTCATCAGCACAGCTATCCTCTATATCACAACCACTTGGAACTGGCTTATCTGTTTCATTATTCTTGCAGCCAGCAAGTGCAACTAAAGCAAACAAGATAAGCAATATGCAAATAATTCTTTTCATCAGTTAAAATCCTTTCCTTCCTTCTTTCTGAAAGACGGATGCTTAGCAAGCATTTTCTTGATGCCAATTGGATAAGGGAAAGCAATATTGACAAGATCGCCATCAATTGAAACAATTCTGCCTTCACCATAAATCTTATGGATAATCTGGTCATTGACACGATAGACGCAATCGTCGGCCTTTTTTGTACTCCTTTCAGCAGGCAAAGCAATAGGTTCATCAAAAACTGAGACCTTTCTCTTCCTTTCATCAAGATGATCGATATAATCCTGGTCGATTTCCGAAATAAAACGTGATGAAGTCTTTTCAGACTGGGTTACATAGGAATAGCCAGCTGATTCCGAAAGATAAAGATTGTTCATCGCTCTTGTATAGGCAACATACGCCAATCTTCTTTCTTCTTCCAAACCCTTCATGCCTGATTCCTGGATGGCTCTTTCATTTGGGAAGATGCCATCAGACATGCCAATTACAAAAACAGTATCAAATTCCAGACCCTTTGAGGCATGAACTGTCATTAGATTGACTGCCTCACTATCCTGCATTGAAGCCCGATCGGTATATAGGGCTATCATCTGCAGATATTCATCAAGGGTTGAGTCAGGATAGGTTTCAGCATATTCAGAGATGTCATCAATCAGTGACTTGATGTTCTCCAGCCTTTCAATCTCATTTTCCTTTTCAAGCATTGTACGATAGCCACTTTCATCCAGAACTGCTTGCATAAGCATATTCAATGGCATCGTTTCAAGATTGTTCCTCCATCTTTCAACCATTGTTACAAATTCATTGAAGGTTTCCTTATTTTTCCTATAAAGCCCTTGTTTGACCACTTCATACATGGTCAGATCGTTTTCCTTTGCTAAAGCCAGGATATTATCCAAGGTCTTTTGGCCAATGCCTCTTTTAGGAGTATTGATGATTCTGGTAAAAGCCAGATCATCAGCCCTTGTAATCATCCGGAGGTAGCACAGCATATCCTTGACTTCCATTCTCTCATAGAAGCGAATGCCACCTGTAATGACATATGGAATCCTATTTTCCAGCAAGACCTTTTCAATTTCCCTTGAAAGGTAATTGGAACGATATAGAACGGCAAAATCCGAATAATTCTGACCATCCGCGTGCTTCTTTACAATTGTATTGACAACATAGACCGCTTCAAAATATTCACTATCAGCCTTCTTGTGTCTGATCTTGGAGCCTGCACCCTTATTGGAGAAAAGATCCTTTTCAATACGGGCCCGATTGTTCTTGATCAGTGAATTGGCACCTGAAAGGATATTATTAGTAGAACGGTAGTTCTGGGTCAACACAATGGTTCTGGTATCCTTGAAGTCCTTTTCAAAATTCATAATGATATTGACATCAGCACCACGCCAGGTATAGATGGTCTGGTCTGGATCACCTACAACATAGATATTATCATGACAGGATGAAAGCTGTTTGATCAGAGTATACTGTTCATTATCGATATCCTGGAACTCATCAACATGGATATAACGGTATTTCCTTGACCACTTTTCGCAGATTGTTGGATTTAGCTTGAAAAGTCTTGTTGTAAAAAGGATGAGATCATCAAAGTCAAGACCATACATGGACTTGAGCCGGTTCTCATAATAAGCAAAGACCTTGGCTTTATCTTCAATACGCTTATCACCATAAGCCATCTTCATTGCAATTTGCGGACTTACAGCCATATATTTGTTATTGGAAATATAATCAAGCATGGTGCCATAGGAAAGATCTTTTTTGTCAATCCTGTATTCCTTATAGGCTTCCTTGAGGATGGCTCGCTGATCATCAGCGTCAACTACTGTAAAGTTGCGGGGATAGCCTAAAGCACCGATATCTTCAGCAAGAATGCGCATGCAGAGGGAATGAATGGTTGAAATATGGACACCCGATCCTTCATCACCTAACATGTCCATAATACGTTTTTTCATTTCCTTGGCTGCCTTGTTTGTAAAGGTAATAGCAAGAATATTAAAAGGAGGTACATCCTTTTTTTCAATCAGATAAGCAATTCGCATGGTCAAAACCCTGGTCTTGCCTGAACCAGCACCAGCAATGATTCTCAGATGTTTGGATTCATCAATAACAGCCTCTTTCTGCTGTTTGTTCAAATCGGAATATTTAACCATCATAGTTAATAGTATACACTATCGTGTTATACTTTTATTATGCTAACAAGTAATATTTTTGACTCCTACCAGCTTATAGATGCTGGTGGAAAAGAGAAGCTGGAACTTTGGAATGGCATCAAGCTGCGTCGTCCTGACCCCATGGCTATCTGGCCGAAAAATGAAGAAATCGACTGGAATGACTGCGATGGTTTCTACCATCGGTCTAATAAAGGTGGTGGATTCTGGGAGTATAAAAAGAAGCTGCCAGAAAAATGGACAGTCAGTTATCGTGAACTGAAATTCAAGGTCTCACCTACTGGTTTCAAACATACAGGTCTCTTTCCCGAACAGGCAGCAAATTGGGATTTCATCTATGAAACCATCATGAATGCCAATCAGGAAGTCAAAGTCTTGAATCTTTTTGCCTATACCGGCGCTGCTACCATGGTTGCTTCAGCAGCTGGTGCCAGTGAAGTGGTCCATGTTGATGCAGCTAAGGGCATGGTGGAATGGGCTAAGGAAAACCGCGATCTTTCAAAACTAAATGATCATCATATCCGTTTTATTGTTGATGATTGTTTGAAATTCATTCAAAGGGAAATCAGAAGAGGCAGGAAATACCAAGGCATTATCATGGATCCCCCTTCCTATGGCAGAGGACCAAACAATGAAGTCTTCCGCTTTGAAGATGAAATCAACCCTCTTATCGAGGGCTGTCTGCAATTATTAAGCGATGATGCTCTCTTCTTTATCATCAATACCTACACAACTGGCTATTCGCCAACAGTCATGATCAATACCCTCAAAAGGCAAATGGCTAAAAGAGGCATCAGTGGCAATGTCATGTCTGATGAGATTGGCATCAGAATCAAGGACTCTTTGGAAGTCCTTCCTTGTGGACAGACCACCAGGTGGACAAGATGAAAATCATCTATGAAGACAATCACCTGCTGGTAGTTGAAAAGCCTGTCAATATGCCAATGCAACAGGATTCATCCAATGATCTTGATCTTTTGACCTATTGCAAGCAATATCTCAAGGATAAATACAACAAGCCAGGCAATGTCTATCTTGGACTTGTCCACCGTCTTGATCGGCCAGTTGGGGGTGTCTGTGTCTTTGCCAAGACCTCCAAAGCTGCTGCTAGACTGACAGCAGAAATAAATAATCATCAGTTCCATAAGGAATATCTGGCTGTCGTCATTGATAATGGCCTGGAAGATCGTGGACAACTAGTCGATAAGCTCTTAAAGGACAATAGGACCAACACTACCATTGTTTCTGACAAAGGCAAAACGGCAATTCTTGATTATGAAGTCATAAAAAGAAAGGACAATCTGGCTCTTGTCCATATCGATCTCAAAACCGGACGTTCCCACCAGATTCGTGTCCAGTTTTCATCAAGGAACCATCCCCTTTACGGTGACCAACGTTATAACAGAAATGCAAAACCCGGGCAGCAGATTGCCTTATTTGCCTATCGTCTCACCCTGCTTCATCCCATAAGCAAGCAGGAAATGACATTTACGGCTGCTGTCGACCGCTACCCTTTTAACATCTAGGAGATAAATGATATGAAGAAAAGAAAGCTGAATGGCAAGGCTCTTGCCTTGATCTGTTTCATCCTGCTGGTAGTGCTATCAGCCATCAAGGTACCACGTCTGATTGATGACAATAAGCTCAAGGGTCTTGGCTATAGCGAAAAAGCCATTAGTGCCATTCGCAAGTACAAGCTAAAAAACGAAATCATCAAGAATGAATACTATTCTGATGCTCTGAATCAAGAAATAGTCAAGGATAGCTTCAACAAGCAATACTATCGCCTCTATCTTGTAAGAGATGGTTTCGATGATCAGGACCTTGAACTCTATGAACGCCTGAAAGAGATCAAAGGCTATAGTGATGAGGAACTGTTGACATTATTTGGTGGCCTTAGCTATGAAAGCCTTCTTCCGCTAGTAGTCTTTGATAAGGTCGATCCAGCAGCTTATGTAGAAGACTGCAAGTCTCATCCAGCCAATTCCCTCACTTCTTTCAAGACAAGCAATAACTATCTTGGATCCTATGAAGATAATGTCATTGAAAACCCCGAAAGCATTGAAGCCTATGTCTCTAGAAAGTTCAGTCTAGGAGATTATGAACCAGCGGACCTTGAAACCATCCCAAACCGCAATGCCATTTCCGGAATTCAGCTTAGATCTGAAGCTCTTGATGCCTTCAATTCCCTCTGTGCTGAAGCTCGTAATGCAGGCAATGGCTTCTATGCTGTTGCCGGCTATCGCAGTTATGCAAAACAAAAAGAGCTTTATGAAGGAAACGGTTCGCCTACAGAACCAGATGGCAATGTCCTAAAGCCTGGATATAATGATCTGCAGACTGGATTATCAGTTCTTGTTGTAGCCAGTGAAAACAACCAGACTTCCCTATTCAAGGATACAGCAGCCTATAAATGGGTATTGAACAATGCCCATAAGTATGGCTTCATCATTCGTTATCCAGAAAACATGTCTTCTATTACCGGAAATGAGGCTATGCCTTATTATCTGCGTTATGTTGGCGAAGACTTAGCTACCAGGATTTATAATTCAAAACTGGCTTTTGATGAATACTACATGATGTTCATCTATCAAAAAGGTCAATAATGGCAAGCAATTATTGGCATAATGGCTTTATGTATACCAGTTGGGAGCTGGAAAAGGAACTTAAGAAGCTTGATGTTGCCATCAGTGATTTCACTGAATCAGAAGCTCTTGTCTCTTTCCTCTATAATCTCATGCTCGATCATAGCAACAAGGGACAATTGGATGATGTTGGTCTTGATATCCAGAACTGCATTGAAGAAATACGCCGGATAAACTAAAAGGGTTGTTGTTCAACCCTTTTCTACTTGCTGACAAGTTCAAATATTTCTTCCTTGCGTTTTTCCATATCGCTATAGCCTAGCTGATATAGTTCATTCAACACAACTGGATCACCGCTTAATCTTGAGACCTTCAGGTCTTTGCTTGGATAGAAGTAAAGAGCCTCCTTCTTATCTGCCAAATCCTTGACCATGCCGATCTGTTCTTCGTAGTTGAGATGTCTGACACTATAGTCCCTGGCAATTGCTGGGGTTCTTAGATAATAGATGCGCATTAAAAGCCTAATGATAAATGGGGCTTTTTTTCTTTCATAATTAAGGGGCTTGGTGGTAATGACCAGATGCTTATTGTTGCCATCCTTGATTGCTTCCTTGATTGGAATCATTTCGGTGATACCACCATCAAGAAACCTCTTGTTTAAAAACTTGACAACCTTGCCAAGGATTGGCAGTGAACAAGCAGCCTTGAGTCCAGTTGAACCAAGTTCCTGCAAAGGATAATAGATGGTCTTTCCTTCATCAAGATCATAAAGGCCAATCTTAGCATTATGTTTGATATCCTTGAGCTTTTCAAAAGGATATTTGACCTCATCCTTGAGAATCTTGCTGAAAAGAAGATCATAGGAGACAATTCTTCCTTCCTGCAAAAGAGCTTTCAGGCCAACAATACGACTATCCGCAATATATTCAGTTGAAGTATCATGCAAAATCTTTTCATCCTTCAACAGGAAGGAAGCTAAATGAACAGCACCAGTTGAGATGCCATAGCTGTTGTCAAATTCGATATTGTTTTCCAAAAGCCAAGCCAAAGCACCCGCTGTATAAGCTCCACGCATGCCTCCACCTTCAAGAACCAAAGATATTTTGCTCATTAATCTACCTGTCTTTCTAATAATATGTCAACTGCTTCTTCTACGCTTCCTACAATATGATCAGCTGCTTCCAGAAGCTTTTTTACGCCATTTTTCATGACAAAGCTCTCTGTACAATTGGCGATCATGTCATAGTCATTGTTGGAATCGCCAATGCAATAGATTCCATCATATGTTATTTGTGCATTGTTTAAACCCTTCAGGAGTCCTTGCCACTTGTCAGCGCCTTTTGGAACAATTTCTATCTGATCTGTCTCTGTCTGAAGTGCCTTGGCAACATTGTTGTATTCGCCGTTGATTAACTCAGTTAGCCTGATTGCCTTTTCTTCTTCACCACAGAAGACATAGAACTTGTTGCCATCCTTCTTGCCATCCTTATAGCAATTTCTGACATCCTTATGAATTGCACCCCAATTGACTCTGTTATTCTGGTTATAGCAATAAGAATAGTCATCATCGAAGACCATCACAAAGTCTAATTCCATTTTCATCAGCAAGTCAATGATCTTCTCACCAGTCTTTTGGCTAAAGGCAAACAGGGTCTCTCTTTCACCATTTTGATAAAGGCAGACCGTTCCTACCCCACCAATATAGATATCATAATCAACACCTAGTTTTTTGATCTGCTTATAATAGGACAAAGGCCTGCCGGTATTGATAGCAAGAAGATTGCCACTGGCTTTCCACCTTTGCAAAGCCAGAAGATCCTCCTTGCGGATAGTCTTGTCAATTGTCAGAAGTGTTCCATCAAGATCAACTGCTAGTATTTTTTTCATAAAGTCATTATATGAAAATTTCCTTTTTTATAAAAGGAGCGTTAATATTATGTTATGAAAAAAACTATTAGAATCTATCTCAATGCACCAATTACCATTGGTTTTGTCCTGATCTGCCTGGCAGTTCTCCTGCTTGATTTCATTACAAACGGCACAACCACAAGACTGTTCTTCTGTACTTATCAGTCTTCACTTTTTGATCCTTTCACTTATATAAGACTTGTTGGTCATGTTTTTGGTCATGCCAATCTGAGCCACTTCATGAACAATATGCTCTATATCCTCTTGCTAGGTCCAATCCTGGAAGAAAAATACCATAAGAAAATGATCAATGTCATCTTGATTACCGCTGTTGTTACAGGCGTTGCCCATGTGTTCATCTCACCTAATTCTGCCCTCCTAGGGGCAAGCGGTGTCGTCTTTGCCTTCATTCTTTTGGCATCGGTTACAGGCAGAGAAAAAGGAATCCCAATGACTTTGATTTTGACTGCAATCCTTTATATCGGAAGGGAAATCTATACCGGTGTTGTAAGCCAAGATTCCATTTCCCAGCTAACCCACATTATTGGCGGCATCTCAGGCGCTGTCTTAGGCATGAGTTTCAAAGACCGCTAAGCCAAGCGGAGCAATCCGCTTTTTTTAAAGGGAGATACTAGATATGAAAATGAAAAGAACCTTGAATCTTGACTTTACCCTGATTGAAGTCTTCTTCTGCATAATCTATGCCGTTGTTGTAAGCTTTGCCTCACCGATTCTTTTATCCAAAGGCTACAGCAATTCCACAATCGGCATTATCCTGGCAGCTGGCTCCCTGTCCACTGTCATTGCCCAGCCATTGCTGGCAGATTATATGGATACACATCCAAAGGTCTCAACCTTCAAGGTATCGATTGGTGCATCCGCTATTATGGCCATCCTGTTAAGCATCATCATGTTAATAACAAGGGCTTCGCTTTTCATTTCCCTGGCCTTTATCGCCATCATCACTGTCTTTTGGGCGATTTCACCCTTGCTAACAGCATTATGCTTCAAGCTTTCTGATACAGGCTATCATGTCAACTACGGTTCTGCGCGCGCCTTTGGTTCATTAGCTTATGCCTTGTCCTGTTCGTTTTGTGGCTATCTAAGTGAAAATTACGGTTCTTCTTCGCTGATAATTACCGGCATACTTGCTTTAGCAGTTTTTACTTTCATCATGCATTTGACATGCATTCATTACAACAGGGCCAAGGATAGTGCCATTGTCCTCGTGGATACGAAAAAAGAGGAGACCATTGTCTCCTTCAAGGAATTCATCAATCATAATGTCATCTTCCTTTTTGCCATGATTGGTGTCATGCTTTTCTCCTATGGCAGTTCAGTTTTTGGAAGTTTTGCCAAGCAGATTGTTGGTGGCATCGGCGGCAATGATGCTGATATGGGCAATATCCTCAGCTTCTCAGCTCTGCTGGAACTGCCTGTTCTCTTTGCCTTTGATGCCATTCATAAGAGATTCAGATGTGTCACTCTTTTAAAGATTGCATCTGTTTTCTATGTCTTGAAATTGCTGGCCATGTATCTGGCCAGAAATGTCTTCACCTTCTATCTGGCCCAGCTTTTCCAGATCTTCCAATATCCTCTCTTTTTGGCAGCTATCATCGCCTATGTCAATGAAATCATGCCAAAAAGTGAGGCAACAAGAGGCCAGGCCATCTACAATATCACGACAAACATTTCTTCCATCATCTCTTCATTTACAGCTGGATTCATCATCGATAGCTATGGCAGCCACATCACCCTCCTAGTTTCCCTGATATTATCAATCATCGGCGTTCTCATCTTCATACCATGCATCAACAAGGTTGAAAAGAATCACTAAAAAATAAGACTCATGTCTTATTTTTTGTAATAGCGATAATAGTCTTCATCTTTGTCTTCATCAATTTCATTAGTATTGTTCTGATAAAGATAGAAGTCAGTTTTATCATAAAGCATCATGAAGTCAGCAACTGATAATGTAAAGGAAGAACCACAGAAATAACGGCTGATTTTTCCTTTATGATAGACAAACTGATCGTTGCCATCACTGGTAAGAATGGCATTTGACTTCAGATATTCAAGTGCTTCATTAAGATTATTGAGCTTTTCCATCTTTATTTTAAGACAAAGGAATCATTTGCAACACAAAGATGAGCAGCATAGAATGCTCTGCTAGCAGCAATCAGCGCATCAACATCCTTGCTACCGGCAGTTTCATAGATGGAATGCATGGAAAGCTGTGGCAAACCAATATCAACACTGATAAGAGACAAATGAGCATTGGCAATATTGCCTAAGGTACCACCACCTCTGATATCAGACCTATTGGCATAGAATTGGTAAGGAATCTTATTATCATCAAGCAGGCTTCTAAACAAGGCAATGGAAATGCCATCAGAAGTATAGTGCAAATTAGCGTTGAATTTGATGACAAGGCCCTTGTTTAATGAGGGACGATTGCTAGCATCGGATTTTTCCGGATGATTAGGATGAAGGGCATGGCCATTATCACATGATAGTAGCATGCCATTGGCAGCTAATGCCAGAAGTTCAATATCAAGGGCATCGGTAACCCTTTTAAGATTGGCATATAGGAAATCTGAATCAGCTCCCTGCTTTGATAAGGAACCGGTTTCCTCATTATCAAAGGCACAATAGACATTGATGTTGTCATCATTGAATGTATCAATAAAGCCCATCAAGGTTGGATAGGCGCAAGCCAAATCATCAATATGGCCAGAAGAAAAGAATTCATCATTCTGACCCCAATATAAGCCCTTTTCATAAGGATAAAGGAATAGATCAAAACCAAGGATATCACAATCATTGACAGCAAAATGCTTAGCTAATTCCTTGATCAGATCATAGTCAGTATCCATTGTTATAAGAGGCTGCAGATCAATCTGGGGATTCGCTTTGCCTTCACCTCTGCCACCCAAATGAGGTGCAACAGAAGGAATCAGGCAATATGGTTTCCCATAGTCATATAATTCGCTTTTGATTCTCTGGTCTTTTTTTACCATCACTCGACCCGATAATCCCAATGGCCGATCAAACCAGCTATCAAGGACAGGACCACCATAGAGTTCAACATTGAGTTTCATGCAATCGGCACCCTTAGCCATTGGCAAAGGCTTGAGCTTAAGAGCTGGTGAATCAACATGGGATGCTGTCATTTGAAGCGAAGGATTATCAAGCCTTTTTCCAATATTGAAAGCAATCAGGCTTGAACCATTTCGGGTAACAAAGTATTTGCCGCCCCTTTGAATATTATAGGAAGAAGTTTCAAAAAGCTCTTCATAGCCTTTGGCAAGAAGCTCATTTTTGATATTGCCAATAGCACTGAAGCATTCAGGACTGGCATTTAGGAATTCGATGATATCGTTCATAAGGTCCTTTCTAAAATTCCAATCCATCTGGATTGGAATTATGTTTATTTGCTAATGGAATCAAGCCGGCGGAAGAGATCCTTTTCACCGATTATCAGAATCAGATCATCAGCTTCAAGCTTGGATTTTGGATCAAAGTTCAGCATCATTCTGCCTCCTCTTCTGACACCAACGATATTGATGTTGAAACGGCTGCGCAGATTCAAATCAAGTAGCGTTGATCCCACCCACTTCGCCGGCATTTCAATTTCCAGAATTGAATAATCATGGGAAGCTTCATAAATATCCTTGATGCCTTCAATTGAAAGCTTCTTGGCATAACGGCGAGCTGTATCCTTTTCTGGCAGGACAACTTCATCAGCACCTACTTTTAATAGAACTTCGGCATATTTGCTGTTCTTGGCCTTGGCATAAATCTTCTTGACACCTAATTCCTTAAGGTTCAGAACGCCCATGATTGCCTCTTCCAGCTGGGAACCACAGGTCACAATGCCAATGTCTGCCCCTTCAACACCTAAGGTACGCAAAGCCTCAACATCAGTAAAGTCCATCGCTACAGACTTGTAGACATTATTTGCGATTCTTTCAACTGAAGTAAGATCCTTATCAACCGCAATAACATCATGGTTGTAAAGAGTCAAATCTTCAGCAATCTTGGATCCAAAGATACCCAATCCCATAACAACAATCATTTTTCTATACGACATATGTTTACCCCACTATAATATCTGTAACCGGATATTTGATACGAACATCCGCATTGATTGAATTCTTGCGCAAAAGCCCCATGCCAACAGTAACTGGACCAAGCCTTCCAATATACATCAGAGCGATAATGACAACTCTCGAGATTGATGACAAGGAAGTGGTAATGCCAGTTGAAAGACCTACCGTTCCGATAGCAGAAGTTGCTTCATAAAGCAGATCAAGGAATGGCATGGATTCAACACAGCTAATGATTGTAACACCGGCAAATAGCGTCAGCATATACATCATCATGATTGTCACAGCCCTGATGAAATTGGATTTATGGATATGACGATCGAAGATATTGATATCCTTGTTGCCCCTTAAATCAGAGATGATGCCATAGATGATGATAAAGATGGTTGTTGTCTTCATACCACCGGCAGTACCACCAGGATTTGCACCAATGAACATATAGATAATCATCAGGAACTTGGTTGGTGCTCTGAGAATCTCATAATTGATGGTATAGAAGCCAGCAGTTCTTAAGGTTACTGAATTGAAGAAGGACATCATGATCTTTTCATTCAAGCCAAAGCCTGCCAGGGAATTGTTCCATTCAAGGATCAGGATCAGGATCATGCCAGTTCCAATCAGTAAGGCGGTCATGAAGAGGACGATCTTGGAATGGACTGAAAGATGGGTTGCAAAGAAATTGAAATCATTGTGATTTCTGATTGATCTTTTGAAAGTATCTCTGATATCAATATAGACAGCAAAGCCCAGACCACCAAAGATAATCAGAGCACAAACCACAAGATTTACTATCACATTGGATTGGTAAGCCAATAAGGAAGTAGCACCATAAAGATCAATTCCGGCATTGCAGAATGCCGAAACCGATAGGAAGAAGATCTGAAAATAACCATAGGCACTTCCAGGCTTCAAGGCTAAGGCCATGATGAGAAATCCGCATATTTCAAAAGCCATTGTATATGAAAAAATTGATTTGAGGTATGATGCAATATTTGAGAGGTTTTCCTTGTTTAAGCCTGACTGCAGGATATTCTGGGAATTATAATCAAGCTTGTTCTTGGACATGATAATAATTATGCCCATAAATGACATCAAACCAAGACCACCAATCTGGATTAGCAGCAGGAGTACAATCTGCCCAAAAAGAGTAAGATCGCTTCCGGCAACAATAGTCATTAAACCAGTTACACAGGTCGCACTGGTAGCAGTAAACAATGAATCAAGAAAGGCCACTTCTGACCCTTTGGCATGAGCAATAGGAAGTTCCAAGAGCAAGGTACCAACACCAATGACAAGAAGGAATGATATCAGCAAGGTTCCACTGGTTGAGATATGCTTGCGGAAGAAATGGGACACCCTTGAAAAGAGATTTTCTTTCATACAATATTGATTATAAGACTTTTGAATAAAAACACAAACAATAGAAACTATCGACCAATCTAAACATGGTAAAATACAAGTTGATATAAGGAGAAAGCCCATGTCATATGAAGATATCAATCGCTGTCTTGGCTGTAAAACCAAGCCTTGTCAAAACGGCTGTCCGCTTAACAATGACATCACTGATGTCATTGGCCTATTGAAGGAAGGCAAGGAAAAGGAGGCCTATCAGCTATTATGCAATACAACTGTCTTTTCAGCAGTCTGTGGACGCATCTGCCCTCATCAGAAGCAATGTGAAGGCAAATGCCTGCGTCAGAAGATCGATGGAGCCATCCATATCGGTGCTGTTGAAGCAGCTCTGGCTGACAAATATTTAAGTATCCCTTATGAAAAAAGCAACGAATTTGCCAATCGCAGGGTTGCTGTCATTGGTGGTGGTCCAGCTGGCCTTAGCTGTGCAGCCTTCCTGGCAAGAAAAGGCGTAAAGACTACTGTGTATGAAAAAAGAGAAATGCTCGGAGGCATCCTCAGATATGGAATACCCGACTTCAGACTTGATCGGGATATCCTGGATAAGACCATTGCCAAAATCATCAATTTGGGCATTGAAGTCAAAAGTGGTTGCGAATTAGGAAAGAACATCTTTTTAGATGAATTGAAAGCTGAATATGATGCAATTGTCCTTGCCATTGGTGCCAATAAATCAAGAAAGATGAATATTCCGGGCGAAGAGCTCGCAAATGTTTATGGGGCCAATGAAGTATTGGAATATGGAACATTCAATGATTATCACGGCAAGACAGTAGCCATATCCGGTGGTGGCAATGTTGCGATGGATTGCGCTCGCATCATCAATCGTCTCGGTGCTAAAAGAACAATTGTCATCTACCGCCGTTCGGAAAAGGAAATGCCAGCAGAAGCCAAGGAAATTGCCATGGCCAAGGAAGAAGGAATAGAATTCCTCTTTACAACCAATATCCTCAAGATATTAGGCAATGAAAAAGCCGAAGGTCTTCAACTGATCAAAACCGAACTTGTAAAAAGAGAAAATGAGAATCGTCTCTTTCCTGTCAATATCAAGGGCAGCGAATTTGAAATTCCCATCGATTATGTCTATATGGCAGTTGGTTCAGCTGTTTCTGATATCACCAAGGAGTTGGGACTGGCAATGGAATGGTCAAAAATCAAAGTCGATGAAAACAAAAGGACATCAGATTCCAAGATCTATGCCTGCGGTGATCTGATTGATGGCAAAGGAACGGTTGCCTATGCCTGCCGTTATGGAAGGGACGCTGCTGAAGCGATACTTAAGAGTTTTGAATGATTATGGAAAAATACAAGGCTGTATCCAGTGGGCTTCATGAAACCTTAGGCAATATCATCAGACCCTTCTGTACCCTGCTGGCCTTTTTGCGCTATCATGACATCTGGGAAATCCGCAATGCAATCATTGCTGGAAACAAATCAAAGATCCTTTCAATGACCTATTGGGGCTACTTTGCCAAGAAAGGCTCATATCTTGGCTTGAATACAAAAATGAAAGGCCCGGTCTGCTTCCCCCATGGAGTTGTCGGCATCTTCATTTCCAATGGTTCAATCATTGGCAAGAATTGTGTCATCTTCCAGCAAGTGACAATTGGTTCCAATGAAATCAAAGGTTCCAATCTTGGTTCACCTGTTATTGGTGACAATTGCTATATCGGCGCTGGTGCCAAAATTATTGGCAATATCCATATTGGCAATAATTGCCGGATAGGAGCTGGTGCTGTTGTCTACCAGGATATGGAAGACAACAGTGTTGCAGTAGCTGAAAGGACTAGAATCATCAAGAAAGACGAAGTCCTTGATAACCATTACTACAAGACAATCAATAATGAAAGCTACTATTATGAAGATGGCTATTTTGTAAAAAGCAATATGAAAGGATGAAGATTCAATCTTCATCCTTTTAACATATTCCCCTTAACCAGTTAAGGATATCTGCATAAACGGTTTCCCTATCAACTTCATTGAGGATTTCATGACGATCATCCTTATAGAAGCGATATTTGATATTGATCATGCCTACCTGCTTAAATGAATCGATGGCACGCATGACGCCCTTTGAATATTCACCAACTGGATCTTCGCTGCCTGAAACAAAGAGGACCGGCAGTTCCTTTGGCATCTTTTCCAGCAAAGAGCGCTTGTGAAGATTGGAAATGGCTGTAAAGATTGTGTGATAGCCATTAAGGGTAAAGGTGAAATTGCACATTTCATCCTTAAGATACCGCTGACAGTTTTCAACATTTCTTGAAAGATAATCAACCTCAGTCTTCAAAGGCTTGAAATGCGAGTTGTAGCCAGCAAATGCCATTCTGGCAATGAATTTTGAACGATAACGATCCCCCTTGAACAAGGCTATCAGATCGGTCAGGAAGAGTCCTGCCATTAATGACAGCTTATTCTGGAAACCAGTACCCATGATGATTGCTCCTGATAGTTCATTTCCATAACGGCAAAGATATTGCCTTGCATAGAAGGAACCCATGGAATGACCCATCAGATAATAAGGCACATCAGGATGCTTTTCCTTAATGATTCTGGTTAATTCATGAGCATCTTCAATCAGTACCTCATTGGGATTATCTTTGCAGAAATAGCCATAATAGGACTTGTCAACAACTGATTTGCCATGTCCTAGATGATCATGTCCACAGACCAGATAGCCGTGTCTGCATAAGAATGATGCAAATTCATCATAGCGGCCTATATATTCCTGCATGCCATGGATGATCTGGTAAATGCCAATGATTTTCCCTTCAGGATAATAGATATAAGCATGAATATCACAGGTCTTGGATTTAGAAGGATATGTGATTTCTTTCTTGATCATAGAATACCTCCTATTCTACTGTTACAACTTTAGCGAGATTCCTTGGCTTATCAACATCATAGCCCTTTTCCATTGAGACATAATAGGCATATAGTTGCAAAGCCAGTGCTGTTGGAAAGACCATGAAGTCACTATCAGCATTTGGCAATTCGATGATTCTGATGTCCTTGTCAAGATTACCGATGAGGCTTTCCTTGACAAAGGCATAGACTCTAGCTCCCCGGGCCTTGACTTCCTTGAGATTGGAAAGTGATTTGGAGACAAGATGATCCTGGGTAATAGCTGCAACAACCGGTGTTCCTTCTTCTATCAAAGAAATAGGCCCATGTTTAAGTTCACCAGAAGCGTAGCTTTCTGAATGAATATAGGATATTTCCTTGAGTTTGAGTGATCCTTCCATTAAGGACAGATAATCAAGTCCCCTGCCAATCATGAACAGGCTCTTGTCATCAATTGCCTCCTTGGCAATCTGATGAATCTGGTCCTTGCATTCAAGAACCTGGTTCATTAAGCCTGGTGCTCTTTGCAAATTGCTGATGAATGATTCAACCTCTTCTTTAGTTCTTGTCCCTCTGACATAAGCCGCTCTTCCAACCAGCAGATACAGCAATGACAATTGCGATGTATAAGCCTTTGTAGAAGCAACAGCAATTTCGGGTCCCGCATTAGTAAAAAGCGGGTAATCAACTAGTTGGGACATCGTTGATCCTTTGACATTGATAATAGCCAATGTCCTGATATTCTGTTTCTTTGCATAGCGGATAGCTTCCAAAGTATCAATGGTCTCCCCTGATTGGGAGATGGCGATCAGAAGTGTATCCTGATGCAAATTCGGTTCGTTATAGATAAATTCTGAAGCATATTCCACTTCAGTATGGATGCCAGCAACCCTTTCAAAAAGCTGCTTGGCCACAAGTCCTGCATGTCTGGCTGTCCCGCATGCGACAATCATGATGGAATGAAGCTTTTCAAAGACTTCATCGCTTAATGCATCAGATTCAAAGTCAGGAAGTCCATTCCTGATGCGTTCCTTGATTGTATCTTCAACTGCCTTAGGTTCTTCCATCATTTCCTTTTCCATATAAAAAGGATAGCCAGCCTTGCCCAAAGCTTCCACCTGCCAGTCAATATGCTTGGCCTGAAGTTCAATCTCATTAAGAGAAAGGTCATAGACCCTTATTTCACTGCTAGTCATTTTCAGGATTGATAGTTCAGGCAGAACATAATAATCATTGGAAAATGAACTGAGTGACATCAGATCTGATGCCAGAATTGAACAATCAGCTGTTTTGGTCATGACAATTGGTGAGACAGTTCTGATTGCATAAATTGCATTTGGCTGATCAGCGAAGATGATGGCAAAGGAAAAGGTTCCTTTTAGTTCCTTGACCATCTTGCCAATGGCTTTCAAGGCATCACCATCATAATAATGGTCAAGAACATGGGCAACAACTTCCGTATCAGTTTCTGATCTTAGCTTTTTCCTTAAATCATAGCGTTCAATCAGTTCCTGATAGTTTTCAATGATGCCATTATGAACAAGGGTCACCTTGCCTGCTTGATGAGGATGGGCATTGGCCTTATTAACACCACCATGGGTAGCCCAGCGGGTATGGCCAATGCCGTAATTGCCCTTGATACCAGCATTTTCAATCTTCTTTCTCAATTCATTGACTCTGCCCTTATCCTTATAGACAGCAAGTCCTTCCCTATTCCCAATAGCCATGCCTACCGAGTCATAACCGCGGTATTCAAGGAATTCCAAGCTGTCCAAAAGCACACTAAAAGCATTATCTGCAGTTCCTGCATATCCAATTATTCCACACATATACTAAATGATCTCTCTTTCTTTATTTATATAAATTGATAATTGTCTTTTGATCTTATCCATCTGAAAGCCTCTGTTTTGCAATTGCTTGCCTTTTTCCTCTTTCAGTACGCTTAGGATGAAACGAAAGAGCACCCGCCGAATATTTCGAAAACTCTTTACCTCGTTAACCCACTTAAGGGTTCATGGCGCTAGAAAAAGAAACCATTCATCAACTATTTCAAAGAACTACTTATATTATATAACAAGCTTTGACTTTTGAAAAATACACACAAAAAGGGGCATTGCCCCTTTATATTAGAATTTGCCTGATCTTCCCCCATGGGAAGTACCAGAGCTTGAGATATGGACTGTTGATCCCCCGCCCGAATCACCTGATGAGATTTCCCTTTCTGGCTTAGGTGTCCGATTGACATGGCGATTGACAAAGATGTCCCGTGCCTTGGTAATATTGAAACTGCCAGGCACAATATAGCTGTTTGCCGTTGTCCTTTGGGATACGGAGTTGAGCTGTCCTTTGAGTATTGAATAATAGATAGCCGCAATGATAAGGCCTATCAGAGGACAAATGCCAAACATGATTGCTGGATAAGTCCTTTTGACATTATTTGTATCATAGGCTTCCCCTTCATTGGCTTCCAAGACAAACTCATCAACCAGTTCAACAAAGGTACTAAAGGACTTGTAATATTCGCCATCAGATAGATATGGAACAACTCTCTTATCGATATATTCAAGGCCATAATCAGTCAGAGCCTCGATGCATGAACCTGAAGTCGAGAAATGATAGTCACGTTCTTCCATTGAGACAAGGAAGAGGACACCATCATCACTAAAGCCATTGTAGTCATAGAAGTCATCGCTATAGGCCTGAGGTGATAAGCCATGAAGACTATTGGCTGTTACAATGACTATATCAATGCCAAGCTTTTCCCTTTCCTCTTCAATCATCCTGGCAAGCTTTTCTTCTTCATCAATACTCAGAAGATCAGCGCTATCAACAACATAGGTGATCTTGTCAAGGATTGGCACAGAATTGATTTCAGGAATAGTGGAATTCTTATCAGAAACAAGAGAAACAACTGCTTCGCCAAAGGCTATTGCTCCACCATCGACATTGCTGATGGAAGAAAAGGCATTCCAAAGATATTCATAATATGGCTTGAAATCTTCAGCTAAAGCACCTTCAACATCAATGAAATAATAGTCTTCATTGAGGGCCAGAACAACAGCAGTAGAAGCGCTTTTGTTCTTGGCAAGAGCTGTTGCATAGTCAACAATAGCTGTCCCCTTGATGCTGTAGTCAATTGCCAGGAATACTTCGATATCATAATCTTCATAGATATCTTCATAGCAGTCATTGATTTCATCCCTTTGTTCAGCAGTCAAAAAGCCTGCTTCATCAATGACATAGTTCTTTTCAGCCCTTGCCCTTGCAAAAGCTCCTAAGGATAGAAGCAAGCTAAGAATAATGGTCAGTATTTTCTTCATGCTTTTCTCCTTATAAAACCATAATGAACAAGTAGCTAAGAGCTAGCAGAATAATTGTTGAAATCATAAAAGCTGAAAGGAAATGCAAAGCGGCAGCGGAATTATCAGCTGGCAGATTGCCCACAAACTTGCCAGTCTGTCCATTCATGGCAAAGGTGTAGATATCACCCTTGTATTTGACACTTAAAATCCAGACAGGAAACATGACATATTCCTGCTTGCCATTTGTCACATTCATCTTGCCATCATAAGGGACAATGTGATCATAGCCAACAATTGTTGAAAAGACGGCAGCACTAGTTGAATTAAGAATACGGCGATTGGCAATTTCAACAGCCTTGTCTGCATCCAAATCATATTTATTAGCCAAATAGCCTGATAGATAGCCACTATGGAAATCAACAGCTTCAGCTGTATCAAAAGGTTCAATCGATTGGGTCAGGGCATCATCGAGATTAAGTGAACCATCAACCGGAACCTCATTGAATTCAAGATCTCCTTCACGATAGACATAGTAGGTTTCTGTCTCTTCATACTCAAAACGCTCATCTGACCAGAAACGATGCTTTTCAGCTTTGAATCTAAGTGCAGCCCGGCCACTTCCATCAAAGAGCCAGAAAGGCACATAAACACCTTTGATTTCATCAATTGTTGCATCAGACCTGAAAGTTTTCGGCAAGAGCTTCTTACCCTTCAGATGTTCTTCAAAGGCCTTCTTGGCAGCTTTCTTGTCAAGCTTGAAAGGTATGACTCTGGAAGGTTTGAAATCATTGGCAATATTTCCCTTGAGCACAACATGATTGCCACAATATGGACATGTCGTAGCAGCAGTGGTTTCTTCAGCCATGATGACACCACCGCAATTATCACAGGTATAGACCTTGACCCCTTCAAGATCCTCATCGCTGTAGTGTTCATTTACGATTTCATAGTCGGGCTTGCTATCAACAGCCTCGGACATCTCTTCAACTGAATATAGGCTCTCACAGAAAGGACATTTGAGCTTTTGCTTTTCTGAATCAAATTCTAAGCGTCCGTTGCAATTAGGACAGACATAGATATGAAGATCAGACATGGAATTAACCTAGCTTAGATCCACAATGTGGACAGAAGTTGCCACCGCTAGTTGGCTTGCCACACTGTGGACAATAGGAAGATACCGGCTTAGGCTGGCCACACTTTGGACAGAAATTGCCAGTACTTGTCTCACCACATGAACAGGTCCAGGAATTAGTGTTTGCAGGTCTATTGCTAGCAGCAGCTGCAGCATAGCCACCACCTGCATTTTCAGCCATATTGATACCAAAGAAGGCATTAGCAGCTCCATTTGGATTCTTAGCTGCATCCTTTAGGCTCTGAGCACGAGCAGCCGCTAAAGTAGCTTCACGCATATCCTGGTTACGATTGACAGCCGCCAATTGCAATTCCTTGATATAGCTTTCATCTTCCTTGGATAATGATAGTGAATTAAGATTCAAAGAAACAACCTGCATGCCTCTTAATTCGCCCCATTTTCTTTCAAGGGTTTCATTGATGGAATCAACAAGATCAAAAGTATGAGCAGGCACTTCAGAATATCTGACACCCATAGCTGAAATCTTGGCAAGTGCAGGCTGAAGTGCTGTCAAAAGCTCAGCTTTCATTGTACTGGACAGTTCAGCCTTATCATATCTGCTTGAAACATTGGAAGCGACATTCTTATAGAACAGCAATGGATTGACAATTCGGAAAGTATATTCACCATTGCACCTGATGGAGCTGGTAAGATCCAAACCAATGCTTGGATCAACGATTCGGAATGGAATCGGTGTTGCTGTGCCAAAGAGATTGCCATGGATTTCCTTGGTATTGACATAGTAGACACGCTGATTCTTGGCAGTTTCGCCATTAAAGGTAAATCTTTCAACCATTTCAGCAAAGGAATTCCTAATGCCAGCAAAACCACCATCAAAGACTGAAGGTGATTTGGTCGTATCAAAAGTATAGCTTCCTGGTTCAGCTGCCACTTCGAGTATCTGGCCTTCATCGACAATCAAAGCACACTGGCCATCCTGAACAACGATGCCAGAGCCATTGGTGATGACTTCATCGCTCTTGGAGCCACCCTTCTTGACGCCTCTAGTCATCAAGGTGTCGTTATCTAATGAATCACAGACAAAATAGTCCTTCCAAGTATCAGAAATAACGCTTGAAGCAGACTTCAAAACAGCTTTAATAAGTCCCATTATTCATTTCCTCCTTATGGGTTTTGTTCTTAAAAATATTATATAAAATGCCTTCCCCAAGATAAAATAGCCATTTGCAATTATCTGTTATTGATCTGGATGATCATGCATTTAAGATAGCTTGAAACATTATTGCCAAGCACAATCGGATGATCCTTGTCCTGATAGCGTTCTTCCACTAAGCGCAGACGCTTATGAACACTATTGCCAGCTTCCAGGATGATTTTGGCAAAGAGATCACGGTTCATATATTCTGAACATGAACAGGTCACAAGAAAACCTCCATCCTTTATCAGCTTCATAGCTCGCATATTGATTTCCCGATAGCCTTTGCTGGCAGCTTTAATGCTGTTAGCACTCTTGGTAAATGCCGGTGGATCAAGAATGATGACATCAAAGCTCGCTTTTTCTTCCTCAAGCTTTGGCAGATAGTCAAAGACGTCAGCTGTCAGGAAGCTGATATTGGCAAAACCATTAAGGGACGCATTAAGTCTTGCCTGTTCAATTGCCCTTTCGGAAGCATCAACACCAATGACTTCCTTGGCAACCTTGGCAGCACTTAAGGCAAAACCACCTGTATGGGTAAAGCAATCAAGCACTTTCTTTCCTTCACAGATCTTTCTAATGGCGTTGTGATTGGCTTTCTGATCAAGGAAATAACCAGTCTTCTGGCCATCTGCCACATCAACCATAATCTTGACACCATATTCATCAATCAGAACATCTGTGGGGAATTCTTCACCAATAAAGCCCTTGACTCTTTCAAGGCCTTCCAGTGTTCTTACTCTGGTATCGCTTCTTTCATAGATGCCTTTGATGATAATGCCCTCTTCTTTCATTACATCTAGCAGGGAACTGGCAATCATAGCTTTTCTGACATCCATGCCTAATGTATCGATTTCCACTACCAGAATATCATTGAATTTATCAACAATCAGTCCCGGCAGCCGATCGGCATCAGAATAGACAAGACGGCAGGATGAAATATCCATGCAGGCTTTTCGATAAGCAAAGGCGCTTCTGATTCTTCTTTTGAAGAATTCCTCGTCAATCAGCTCATTTTCATTGCGGCTAAGGATTCTGATTCTGATTTTGGAATTGTCATTAATATAACCCCTTCCAAGAAAAAAGCCGCTTTCAGAATAGACAGTAACAATATCACCATTCTGATACTCACCTCTAGTATCCTTGATTTCATTATCATAAATCCAACAGCCACCATCCCTTAAGGTTCTGCCTTCACCCTTTCTTAAGATAATATCCGCCATCTCAACCTCCTAATAATAAAACAGGGCTATCCCCTGTTGATTTTAGCTTCAAACAGCTTACGCTGGGCATCATTGATAAATGATACGATTCTGGTATGTTCCTTGCCAAGAGCGGCATAGCCTAAGGAAAATGATAGTTCATAAGGAAGATCATTATCGCTATTGGCTTTGGCAAATTCCTTTCTCAAACTCTCAATCAGACGATCAATATATAATGGATTTCTTGTTTCAACAAGAACACCAAAATCATCACCACTAAGTCTAGCCACAAAGGCATGATAGCCATCAGTAGCCTTGATGATGGCATTTGAAGATAGTTTCAAAGCCTTGTCACCACCTTCTCTGCCACTTTTTTCATTGATGGCATGAAAATCATTGATATCAATAAGCAAAAGATAGACATTGCCATAGGAACGCTTATTGCCAATATGTCTTCTGATCTGCTTGTTCAAGGAATTGCGGTTATAGACTCCTGTGAGATTATCAGTGGAGATCTCATATGAAAGGCCAAAGACAATGGCCTGGACACAGCTGACAGTAAGTCCCATGATCAGACCTGGACAATCTGGAATGAATAAATAAAGGGGGATTGATAAAGTTGGGAAGATTGGGAATGAGGCAATAGTCAGATATACCGATCTCTCTGGATAGTTCTCCGGCTTCTTAGCCTTGATGATTGCAACCAGCGACTCAACAAACAGATAGTAGTAGGATACAATCTGCTGTAAGGCAAAAAGTGGCCCACGATGATAGCCAACGGTTCCCTCAACATAGAAGATATTGCCAGTCCAATAAGTGGTTGCCGAAAGGAAGAAAACAACCAAAAGCGGCAAATAGCTTAGATAATAAAAGAACTGATGCTTGCTTTTGACATCAGACTTCATGACATATTGGGCATATTGGGCCCAGAAATAGACCATCACTGCTGATAGGCAGAAATAGATGGTATTCAAAAGATAGGTTAGTTTCTGGCTTTGTGGCAAAATGCCAATTGATTCAAGTCCAAACAGTCCATCACAAAAGGTGAAGGTCATAATAACAACAATGACATCAATGAAAAGCTTGTCTTCTGTACTGCGAAAAGAAGAGAAATACTTCTTGATAAGCACAATTCCCTGAATGATGAAACAGAAGAAGTTGATCAAAGGATAGAACAATGTCATAACATTAATAGTATAGCAAACATCAGTGCTTTATTATAGCTATCCTTTGTTACCTAAGCACAATGATGTTATATAATATCAATATGATTAACCATGAAATCGGACAATCAAAGGAAGACTATCTGGAAGCCATTGCCATGATCAGAAAGGAAAAAGGCAGTTGCCTTTCCATCGATGTTGCCAATAGGCTCAATTATTCAAGACCCAGTGTTTCCATAGCAGTCAAAAATCTTGAGGCCGAACATTACATCACCCGCAATCAAAACGGTGAATTGGAACTGACAAAAAAAGGCCATGCAGTGGCAGACAGGATTGTTGAAAGGCATTTTCTTCTGACTTCCATCTTCAAAACCCTTGGCATCTCAGCTGAAACAGCAGAAAAGGATGCCTGTCGCATTGAACACTTTCTTTCAGATGAAACCTTTGACTGCATCAAAGATACTCTGCAAAAGTTCAAAGAGAAGGATTAACCCCTATGAGTTACCAATATGTTGATAATTATCCAAGAAAGGAAATCTTCGATTTCTTTTCGAATGTTTCCAACCCCTTCTATATGGTCAGCTTCAAGCTTGATATCACAAAGCTTCATGAATTTGTCAAAGCCAATAGCCTTTCCTTTTACTACACGATGATCTATTTCATAAACACGGCCTTGAACAGGACATCAGCCTTTCGCTATTGCCTCAAGGACGGCAAATTGGCACTTTTAGACAAAAGAGACCCATCATTTACCGATATCAGGAAGGATGAGGAATGCTTCTATATTGTCACAATGCCTTTTGTCGATGATGTCTTTGAATTCAACAGACTGGCCAAAGAGAAATCAGCCAAGCAGAAATGCTTCATTGACTATGCTTCTGAATGCGATGATCTTGTCTATTACAGTTGTCTTCCTGAAGTCAATCTGACAGCCTTGACCAACGAATTCAATCATACTGATGACCTAAAGAATGACTCAGTTCCCCGTATTGCCTGGGGGCGTTTCCAGAAGATCCATGGAAAAGTGGAAATAACCATTTCAATGGAAGTAAACCATCGTTTTATTGATGGTCTTCATATCAGCAGTTTTATCAAAGAGTTGGAAAGAGGTATTGAGAAACTATGAAACAGATTACAAGAATCGTCTGCACTGGAGGCCCATGTTCAGGCAAAACAACATTCATGACCAGGGTCCAGGAAATCTTCGCTGAAAGAGGCTATCGCATTCTGGTTGACCATGAAGCCGCAACGGATTTGATTACCGGTGGCATCTCCCCTGCTACCATGGGCATGTATGAATTCCAGAAGTACTGCATTGGCTTGCAGTTAAAGAAGGAGGAGCTCTTTGAAAAAGCTGCCAACAATATTGAAGGCGACAAGGTTCTCATCTTCTTTGATCGGGGCATTCTTGATGACAAAGGCTATGTCACCCCTGATGAATTCACCGAATTGCTCAAGGGCTTTGACAAGACGGAGGATGAATGCCGCAACTACTATGATCTGGTCATGCATCTGACAACCAGTGCGAAGGGTGCTGAAGAAGCCTATACTTTTGCCAACAACGCCGCCAGATATGAAAGCGTTGAAGAGGCTCGTATTGTTGATGATACCATTCTTGAGTCCTGGTCCAAGCATCCAAATCGCGTTATCATCGGCAATGAAACCGACTTTGAAACCAAGATGTATAATGCAGTCCAGGCTGTTTTCCAATTCCTTGGACAAGGCAATCAGATTGAAACCCATAAGAAGTATCTGGTTGAAGTTACACCAGAACTGATTGCCAGGATGGAAGAAATCAAATACTCCAAGACCCATATTATCCAGCACTTCCTGAAATCTGAATCTGGCATAGAAAAACGCATCAGAAGAAGAGAAAAGGAAGATGGTTCAATCCTCTATTACTATTCTGAAGCAACAATGATGTCTCCTAATTCAAGAATCAAGCGTGATCGCATCATTTCTGAAAGAACCTACAAGGACTATTCCATTGCCATTGACCCAATGCTAAGCGTCATTGACAAGGAACGCTATGGCTTTATTTATGATAATGCCTATTTCAAGCTTGATATCTTCTCATTTGATAAGACCAAGGGTCTTCTATCAGTCCAAGATAACAATGATGCAAAGATTCCTGAATTCTTCAATGTTATCAAGGATGTCTCTGATGTTGTCAACTACAAGAACTACTATCTGGCTAAAACCCAGAAATTCTAAAAAGCCAGGGATGGCTTTTTAACAGTCAAGGAGAAACCATGAAAATTGTCATACTCGAACCCTTAGGTGTTCAGGAAGAATATCTGAAAAAACTGCTAGCACCCATTGCCATTAAACATGAGATTGTCTATTATTCTGACCGCAAGGAAGATGCAAAGAGCCTGATTGATCGAGCAGAAGATGCTGATATCGTCGTCTTGACCAACTTTCCTTTCACTCGGGAGGTTATGGAACATTGTCCAAAACTTAAGTATATCTGCGTTGCCTTTACTGGCTATAACCATATTGATATGGATTACTGCAGGGGAAAAGGCATTGTTGTCTCCAATTGTGCCGGCTATTCAACTGATGCTGTTGCAGAACTGGTCTTTGGGCTTGTCTTTGACCTCTATCGCCATATCAGCGAATATGACAAGAAGACCAGGAATATGGGTACTAAAGGCAATCTTGTTCTGCATGAAATCAAAGGAAAGAAATTTGGCATTATTGGCATGGGCACCATTGGACAAAGGGTGGCAGCGATTGCCAATGCCTTTGGAGCTGATGTCTATTATTGGTCAAGAAACAGGAAAAATCTGCCTTATCAGTACCTGGAACTTGATGATGTTTTGAAGAACTGTGATATCATTTCAATTCATCTAGCACAAAACAGTGATACAGTTGGTCTTATCTCAAAGGAAAGGATTGCACTTATGAAGAAAAATGCCATCCTGATCAATACAGCAAGAGGACCGATTGTCGATAGCGAAGCCTTGGCCAATGCCCTTAATGAAGGCTTGATTGCTGGTGCAGGCATTGATGTCTATGAAACTGAACCGCCAATGATCAATCATCCCCTCTTGAGTTGCAAGAATACGATTCTGTTGCCGCATATTGGATTCTATACAGAAGAAGCACTGGAAAAAAGAGCCATTATTGTCAAAGACAATCTTGAAGGCTATTTGCATGATCAATTGATCAATGTGGTAAGCTAATGGAAATCAGGATTGGCAAATACCGCCATTTCAAAGGCAATGAATATCAGGTCCTATACCTAGCCAAACATTCAGAAACACTTCAAGAAATGGTAGTCTATCAGGCCTTATATGGTGAAAAAGGCATTTGGGTAAGACCGGCCTCCATGTGGAATGAGGATGTCATCAGGGATGGCAAAACCCTCAAACGTTTTACCTATATCGAAGAATAAAGAGATCTTACGATCTCTTTTTCATTGTTGAAATAATAGCACTAGCATATTCGCTGGTTGTGGCGCTTCCACCTAGATCCCTAGTCCTGATATCAGTATGGGAAAGGACATCATCAATTGATCCTCTGATCAAATCCGCTTCCTTTTGATAACCAAGATGATCCAGCATCATGCAAGCACTTAATAGCATAGCGGTAGGATTGGCAATATTCTTGCCAGCAATATCAGGAGCAGAACCATGGACTGCCTCAAAGATGGCATATTCATCATTAAGGTTGGCACTTGGAAGCAATCCTAAGCCACCAATCAGTCCAGAAGTCAAATCAGAAATGATATCGCCATAGAGGTTTGGCATGACCATGACATCAAATTCCTCTGGTCGCATGACTAACTGCATGCAAGCATTGTCTACAATCAGATTATCAGCCTTTATACAAGGATAATCCGCGGCAATTTTATTGAAAACAGCAAGGAACAGCCCATCAGATTTCTTCAGGATATTAGCCTTATGGACACAGGTAACACGCTTTCTGTTATGCTTGACTGCATAATCAAAAGCTCTTTTGATGATGCGTTCCGAGGCTTTTCTGGTAATGCGCTTGATTGCTTCAACCGTATGGTCATCGACGATTCTCTCTTCGCCAATATAAAGATCTTCTGTGTTTTCCCTGAAAACCACCAGATCAATATCATCATAACGGGTCTTGACTCCTGGGAGGTTGCGGGCAGGCCTGATATTGGCAAAAAGGTCAAAGGCCAATCTTAATCCAACATTGACACTACGAAAGCCCTTGCCTACTGGAGTCGTAACCGGAGCCTTTAAAGCAACCTTGTTTCTTTTGATGGATTCAATAGCCGATTCAGGTATCAGTTCACCATATTTCTCATAAGCAGTCTGGCCAATATCATATTCTTCGAATTCAATTGGCAGGTGGAGTTCATTGATGATTCTGACTACTTCAGCAGTTATCTCAGGACCAATGCCATCACCTTTGAATAATGTTATTTTCATTTAACGATCCTCCATCTTCAAATATTCCTTGACATCACCGACATATTTGCCAGCTGGTCTGACAATTCGGCTGCAATAGAGCTTATTCTCAATATTATGAGCAATCCAGCCTACAGTACGTGCAGTAACAAACATTGGCGTATATAAGTCTTCCGGTATTTGGAGCATTGAATAAACAAAGCCAGAAAAGAAGTCTATATTGGCACAGACTCTCTTGCCCTTGGTCCTAAAGATATGGTTTTTGGCCACTTCTTCAAAGCGAAGATAGAAATCAAAGCGCTTGTTCATGCCTTTGGCAATAGCCAGATCCCTGGCCTTTTCCTTGAGTATTTCTGCACGGGGATCAGATAAGGTATAGACAGCATGGCCTAAGCCATAGATCAGTCCGCTGTCATCAAAGAATTCACCGCCCAGAAGCTTCCTGACGATGTCTTCAATTTCCTGATTGCTAGCATCAAGCCCTACTTCATCAATGACGGCATTCATCATCTTCAAGCAGGTAATATTAGAAAGCTTTTTCCTTTTTGGGGATGCCTAAATCCATTGATGGTTGAGGCATATTCTGGTTTTATAATGATAAAATAATAACTATTTTGTTGCGTTGAGGTTATAACTTTGCACAAGGCTTCTGACCACTAAAAAAGCAGGG
>JAQXQU010000208.1 GCA_029101345.1 Erysipelotrichaceae bacterium
CTTCGGCAAGTGTAAAATAGATGAGCATGCCCAGATGCCATCATAAGTTTCTATTTCATCCAATTCCTGAAACAGCATTTCTTGCACTTCAATACCGGTAAAAGAACTGGCCCGTCTGCAAAGTTCAGCTGAACCATCTGTTGCTGTAACCTGGCATCCTTTATCCAGGAAATATTTAGTATCGCGACCGGAACCGCATCCGAAATCAAGGATAGCAGCTCCCTCATTCAACAAATGAAGGAATTTATCCTGAGCCAGATGCATATCAACATTCTGTGTATTCTCTATGAAATTTTCTGCATTGAGATTGTAGTAATCAATTGTCTGATCCA
This sequence comes from Erysipelotrichaceae bacterium, assembly GCA_029101345.1. Classification (GTDB taxonomy): domain Bacteria; phylum Bacillota_I; class Bacilli_A; order Erysipelotrichales; family Erysipelotrichaceae; genus Colivicinus. Next base: position 333 of record JAQXQU010000208.1, read on the forward strand.
TAAATAACCTCTTCTATCATTTACCCATCTTCATTCTTCACCAGAACAACATTTCCACCACGAAATGGACATTTCTAATCCTCATTCCGTGCTTTTTCTAATTTATTATCTTTGTCAAAGTAGACCTTGTCTCCTTCATTAATCGATTTCTCATAAAGCATGGTGTCTTCTGCTTTTATCTTTCGTTCTTCACCAGCAGAATTTACAAGCGTAACCACAGCCATTACAGGAACATTTTCTAAATGTTCTTCACAACCAAGTCCAGGTCTTCATCAATTCTTTTTACTGTATAAATCATTGTTTTACCAATCTTCACTACAACATAATCTTATTAATCATACCTGCATTATTACTTCCGGTGCGATTATCACTCGGAGTCTTCCCGATGGCAACCATATAACGTGGATCACCTTGATAAGTGATCTTATAGTGCTTTCCGTCATCCTTAATCTGGAAACCCAAGTTAAGAAGTTCCTGCTTCATCGTTCCGGTTAACGTTTTGTATCCCTTAAACAGATTTTTGACTCTCTGTTTTCTTTCATCACTCAAATGCTGATAAGGGTTATTTTCAAGAATATCCTCAACCGCTATTGTGTTCTGAATTCTCAAAGTTGATCAAGTATAAGATTAATAATTGCCTCTGCTTCCTCATTATAATTTCCTGTTAATATATCAAATATTTTTTCCACTATTTTTTTTTGTTCAACAGACAAATGGTCTTTGATATTTAATGCCATATACTTTGTCTGCTTTTGATTCATCATCCTAGAAAGTTTGTTGAGGAAATCTATTTCTGATACTTCCTCATTCTCTTCACTGTCTATATAATCACTTTCAGAAGGATCCATATCTATAGTTTCTACAGACAGGTTATTAACATCTTCTGCACTGTCTGAATCAATAAACTGTATTTCTTTTTCAGACAGAGTTCGTGAATAGGATAGCTTTCGAATTTCTTTGATTTTTTGTGTTGACCACTCAATGAAATCTTCTGACAAATTATAATGAGCCTCATTCTGCTCAAAGTAGTCTCTTCGAGCATTTACAATCATTTCAGGATCTACAACATGTAGTTCACCGATCATCCACCCATTAAAACGCTCTTCTTTAAACAATCGATTACAAGTTGTCTTATCTCCAATCAAGAGATTTCCCTGACGAATACGAATACCTTTAATTTGATTATCTAAAATGGTTCCATAAAATCCAACGGATCCGTACCATAATACTGCAACAAGATTTTCATCCCTATAGAAGGGAACAACTTCTATATCCCGGATCGAATCTTCTCTTTTCTTTACTCTATCGCACAAAAACGTATTCGCATAAGGTTTAAACAACTGTTTTCCATTGAGAGTAATATTATATTCTGGAATATCATATCCAAGTAATTTACATTTTTCTCTAATTGTGCTCGCCCACATAAATTCTCTTCTATATGGTACAGGTACATGTTGAATCAAGTATTTTTCAACAATGTCTAAATTTAGTAATTTGACATTATTAGATACTCCTTCTAGCCTCACTTCAAAAAAATGGCAATCGCTTTCTTCCTCTTCATACGATACAGTTATTATTTTTTTCATTACATCATTAATGCTAATGACGCTTTGATCATCATTAAAAAGCAAAATTTTTAATTGTTTCGTATCAAAGCAGATTAATGTTCTGCTGCATTCTCCTCTACTAGAAGTTACAAAAACTAATTCATCACAATATCCCAGACCAGCCAGTCTTCCAATCCCCCTGAAGCCTCTCGTTTTGTTTTTATCCTTATCAGAATTCCCAATATCTACAAGAGTTGGAACAGCTATTTTTTCACGAATTCCAGTACCGTTATCCCGAATGCTTATACTTCCAGACAATTCATCTATATTAACTTCTATTCTATATTCACATGACATTCCACACGTTTGCTTATCATTGTCAATGGAATCCGCTGAATTTTGAATGTATTCTCTATATAAATCCAACGGATCAGCGTACATGCCATTTGTCAATGATTCTAAAGTGTACTTGCCGATAACTACATCTCTATTCATTTATACAACGTCGAAGATTGATAACTGCTTATAAACTTCCGTCAATTGTTGTTCTACTTGTTGAATAATATACTCAGCACCAATTTGATTATCAGTTACATTTTTCAATACTTTGCTTTTGAAAATATCAAAAGCACTAAGCAGTCTCTTTCTTGTCCCCTCCTCATCCAAGCATTCAATACCTTCTATAATTTTTCTTTCCTCAAACTCTTCAAAAACATGTAGTGCATGATACAGGTACATGCCTTTTACCAAATTAAAATCAAAATAATGTTTGCCCAGCTTTTTCTGCGCTTTATAAAACGCATTTATCAGGTAATGTTCATCAGCCGCGTAATCCAGGCGCTCTAATACATTTTTGATGATTTCTTCTTTGAATTCTGCCAATAATCCAACAACTAATGACTGCTGAACGTGCGAAGACATAATATGCTGTAGTAAACGTTCATACATTATCGGAAATTCATTACATATATATTCTTTAACAAAACTCCTAGTATCTGATTCCTCTAGTAAAAACACCTTTAGCACTCCAGTTTTTGTCAAATAATGAATATACAGTTTTTTAGTGATCGGATTTTTTATCCCTGTCAGCTTCTCTGGAACAAATTTATTGTCACCTATCAGATCTATAAATTCACTTTTATCATCTAAGAGATCATATAATCTATTCCATTCACTTAAGTATAACTGATTATCATCCCATACTCGTTTTCTAGCTAGACTTTCTTCTTTGGATTCTTTCTTCTTTTCTATAAACATTCCTCTATAACCTAAATGTTCTTCCGGCATAGCTAAAAATCGTAAAAATTCATCTGTTGTTTTTCCAAAATCCGCTTCAAAAAAGGATCTTGAAGAAACTCCTTTTCCTTGGGTAGGGATCAACATTCTTTGAAGCGCTCTAAGATACTTTTTATTCCAATTTTTCCCAACGAACCCTCTTTCTAAATCTGTCAGCGGTATATATCTCATTGGAAAAGAAAAAATTGCTACTTTGTGACCTGTACTCTCTGTCAATTCCTCTTGTAATTCCATTGAAATATGCATTCGTTGATACAAATCTTCCGGCGTATCTGCTTGATAAGAATGACCTTTACCTGTAAAGTTTTCTGCGTTATACAAAAGATAGTTCGACATATACTCTATCCCGCTATTACCACATAATCTTATTGCTCTTTTATAGTCTTCCTCATCTTCAATATGATCAAAAGCGATACGTGCAGGTCTTATCGAAAGTTCTCCAAGACGCCTAGCTTTGTGTTCGTTCAGTAGCTTCGCGTCTAGTCCTTGGTTGAAATCTACATATCGCGGAACCATTCTTCCTGTTTGGGGATGCTTAAACATCGCACCTTTCCCAAACCCCAATTCAATAATTTCATCAATGATTTGGTCAAATCTGGGTGATCTCAGAACATTATTGTCCATCAATAGTAAGTCCTTCTTTGGACCAAACTGTTCATCTACTCTTTTTATCGTTTCCTTTATTGAAATATAAGGATAGTATTCTGGTTCAAGAGTCTGAACTGCACAAAAGCCACATTTCATACCACATCCCCGTGTCATATAAGTAAAATAGGCATCATGCGCAGGATATACATACTGATCCTTAATATCATCAAGAATTCCATAATCCAATGTAAGTCTATCTATGCATTCTTCATGCTCTAGACCCAATGTACCCTTTTTATCCAATAAACCGGTATTATTTTTTACCATAGGAAACTCTGATGCAATTAACTCCGGCATCAAAGTCGCTAATATTCCACCTGTATATACTTGGGATTGATCCTTAACTACTGACAAAGCATACTCTAAAGCTTCTTTCGTTTTTTTCCATTCAAAAGTGAACAGAGTTGTCACATAAACTCTATCCCATTTTTTATCCTTAAAAGCCTCTGGCAATCTTCCTTTTGCAAATCTCACATAATCGTGATGTATATATTTATGAAAATATGATATTTTCATAAGCCCAATTGGTGGATATTTATTTGCATATCCTGGTTCCAATAACAAAATATCAGCCATATTCTTCTCCTAGCTCCATTCACATTTATTAGAACTAAGCAATATTGCACTATCAAAATATAATTATCTCTCTGCAATCATTAGCTTAATTCTTTCACCATTTTATCGATTTCCTTTTTTATTTTCTTTAGTTCAAATAAAATGGTGTTGTTCCCAACAGCTTCAGCACGAAGCGCCTTTTTAAACTCGTCAGAGGTCATTAGTGAACGGAACTCCTTGATTTTCCCATAATTATTACCGCTTTTTCCTGTCGCTTCAAATCTCGTATAAGCATCATCAATATCTGTTTTTCCTTCAATTACATCACGCATTATGCGATTTGATGTTTTATCAGTCGCTTGTGCAATCTTCCCAAGCTTATCTCTGATGTCTTTTGCCTGCTTAATTTTACCTGTCTTTATTTGCCCAACGATTTGTTCATCCATTTCAGGGAACAATTGACGATAATTTTTTATTCCTTTATTTGAAACGTATTGCTCATAATAATTCCAATGGGATTGCACAGTATCATTATTCGCAACCATAAACGTATAAACCTCTATATATTTCTTTACCGTAGCTGGTGCCAATCCAACTTGCTTTGCCAATGTGGAATCTGGGCATTTCTGCAATTTTTTTTGTCTATATACGTATGCCGCTTGCTCAAAAACAGACCAATCCTTCTTTTTTACTAAATGTATAGTTCCTACATAGATAAATAATTCCGTGTCTGTTATTGTTTCCGGCAAAATATTAACAGGAAGTTTTGCCCATTTTTTAGGGTTTGTTTCTGCAAGAATTCTATATGCAGCCAATCGGCTATTACCTTCTACCGCTATGTAGTCGTTTCCTCGTAAGACTACTGTTAATGGCTCAATTAGTCCGCCATTTTGTTCTATCTGAATTCTCAATTCTTTTACATTTTCAGTTTTACGCATTAATGCTTCGATTTCTGCCTGAGAAGGGTTTTCGTTTCCATCTTCTCTTAATACAGAGTATACTCGAGGATTTTCAACCCAGAATAAAATCTCTTGCTGAAGCATCTCCTGCTCTTTAACTTCATATTGATTTTGGCCTATTGTTATCATTCCCATAACACTAACTTCCTTTACTCTGAATCGGCTTTCGCCAATATTTCTTTTATCATATCTCCGAAACTATAATCTGCGACTTTCTGATATTCGTTGATATCATAGTCACCCTGTGCTAAAAATGCCGCATTTTGTTTGGCTTGAAGTAACGCATTTACCCATTCATCTATACTATTGTTCACAATAATATTATGAATGTAGCAAGTCTTAGTTTGAGATATTCTGTGAATTCTATCCTGCGCCTGGAGATAATCATCCAGACTAAAACCTCTATCATAAAAAATCACATGATTTGCAATTGTTAATGTAAGACCTTCTTTTGCAGATGCTGGCGTAGCAAATAAAATTTTGCATTCTTCAGTCATGAACCTTTCGACTGACCTATTACGCTCTTCAATACTCATTTTTCCATGTATTTTAGCAGTTCCATACTTTTTATATTTGTTTGCGAACGCATTTATGTTCTCTATAAAATTACTCCAAACAATACATTTTTCCCCTGCAGCGAGAATTTCTTCAATTAGTTCATTGAGACGGTTCTCCTTAGCGGAACCACCTCTATATGAATCATCTATAAGACCCGGATTTGATGTCACCTGAACTAATCTAAGTAATCGTTTTACAATAGCTGAAGAATCGTCAATAACGAGCTCTCCATCTTTGACGACTTCTAGCGCAAGTTCTTCACAAATGCTATTATACAATTGCTCTTGTTCAGGTAAAAAATCGACACACTCACTAATATAAACTTTTGCAGGTAAATGTATAATTCCACTGTTCTTAGTCTCTCTTACACAAAAAGATTGTATTTTTTTATAAATCATCGAGACGCTCTCTTCAAATTGATCCTGCAATTTATCGTTACCAGATAGCTTATTTGTTAAATCAGTATTTTTTTTAAACTCCTCGAAATCTGCCCCCAAACTGCTACCTTGATCCAAAAAATAGATTTGAGCCCATATGTCGTATGGTCTATTTGCCACGGGAGTTCCTGTCATAATGACTCGCTTCTTAAACAAAGGTCCCAAATCAAAAAATGTTTTTGTAAGCTTAGCTTTTGGATTTTTCAGTTTTGCAGATTCATCTATAATTACAGCGACATTTCTTGTATTTAAATACAATTCAAAACGTTCTTTCTCTGATACAAGTAATTCAAAGTTAGTTACCACCACTCTCGCAGGACCACAAAAAACATGATAGTTATTTGTTTTATTTGTATCTAAGATCGCTGGCATCATCGATGTATGTGTTTTAAACTCTCTTACCCAATTATCTACCAACTGTTTCTTTGTTACAATTAAAACTGTATCTATATTGGTGGAACTCAGCCAATACAGTAGTAAATCTATTGCAATTTTTGTTTTTCCCAATCCTTGTTCATGGAAAATCGCCGCATATTCCAAATCTTTTACAGCATCAAATGCCTCTTTTTGATACGGAAAGGCATCGTATTTAGCCATGAGATTAGGTTCTTTCAATAAGTGAATCCTCTTCACTGTCATACCATCCCTTTCATTATCTTCACGACATAATCGCCGGGATATTTTTTCTTTATTTCTTTCACAATATTATTTGCCGTAGCTTGTTCCATCCAGGGAACAGCCATAATGAACTCTGCCTTTCCTGTATACAATGAACATTTCTTTAAGTAAGAAGCGTATTGCGCTAAACTGTGCGCGCGTGAAACATCATTACTAGTTTTTGCCTCTCCAATTATCATGAGACCGTTATACTCGAAAAATAGATCTGGTCTGAAACCTTCTTCCGTTAATTGCGGAAGTGGCCTATTGTCATAAAGGTCTGTTTCAATAAAACAGATATAGTCGCGTCCAACGCGCCCCTCCACATATTCAACTATTATCTCGACTAATTTTTTATGTTGTCCAGATTCACTCATGCTAATTTCCTACTTTCCAACTTCGTCTACTACTAATTGAACGCTTTCAATTACATCTTTTAACACGTTTAACTTTTCCTCATATGCAGAATCTGTTCTCAAATACAAGATCTCATTCATCTGGAATTCATTCATCCTCTTAACCAATTCCTTAGCTAAAACTTCGTATGGCACATCTTTAAGCGAATCTGGGGTAATATCTTCCACTGCTAATATTTTTTTTGCAGCTTTAGAATTATACTTAAAAAATGCTTCAGATGCCTTTTTACTATTTAAAATATTAGGAAGGCTTCGAATATCTTCTAATTTTGAAAATCTTCCATCCAAAATCCATTGAGAAAAATCTGTCTTCGTATATCCATGTATAGTTAACGAGTCAATAATATTTCTTTTCTGTAACTCAACAAATCCTGTGAATTTTTTTATATCAAACATCGAATCGTCATCACATAATGGTCTATAGTATTCTTGCATGTCCTGATATGCAGCTATCATATTCTTTATTTCAGATGCTTTTGAAGTTCCTCCACAATACGCAACTAAAGAAGACATTGGGATATATTTTTCATTCGCAAGATAGTTTAGATACTTTGCCTTCGCATATGCATCCCATTCTCTTGGACCAACAAGATGCGCTTGCAATCTAATAGAATGCATTGTTTCATCATCAATATCTTCATATACTATAGCTTTAATATAGTCCCAATTTCCGGGTACATTTTTCTTTTTAAAATCACGATATATTTGGAGTCTAGTATTTCCTTCAATAACTACATATCGGCCGTCCGTATAGTGATTAACAATAATTGGATGAACAATGCCACCGTTTTCTCTAATTGATTCCCGTAAACTTGCGCAAGAATCAGTTGTTGTTCCCAGCAAAAGGACCATTAAATCACTGGTCATATCTTCTTCCCTGTGAATGTCCAAATAATTAGCGATTCGAGGATTACTACGGTCTAACTGTATCTCATCTATTTTTAATTCTACATAATTACTCATTTTACATACCTCACGCTTACTTCTTAGATACATTTGTGTTTCTGCAGCTAACCAGATCTCCAAAGTCACAATCTAGTTCCTCACAGATTTTTTCCAATATCGAAAGTGAAACAACCTCGCCTTTACTCATCTTAGCTAAAGTACTACTACTAATTCCAACACGTTCGATAAGGTCCATTTTTTTCATGTTATGATCGATCAAAAGTTTCCATAATCCATTGTACGATACGCTCATGTGTCTACCTTTCTGACTCAAATCCAAAAAAATCCATAATTCTACTAAATACTATAATTATACAATAGAGTAGGAAATCGATCAATGTTACTTTTGACATCTCGAATTTTCCCTTTTATATTCCAATTATAAAATTTGAAATCCCTTACAGAAATTTTTCAAAGCAAAACACACGTTCTCTTTCCCATAAAACAGCGATAGCTGAGGTCGTATCTACGATCTCAGCCACCTAGTCAACCCGGGAAATATTTGAACTGCAGAATACATCTTTCATCTGTAATTTTTTCCACGTCTGGATTACGGATTATAAATCCTTCATATTCCTCTTTAAATTTTTCTTTCAGTTGTGAAAGAGCTTCCGCAAATTCACTCGGCTCTTTACCCATCAATTCAGCACCTAACTTCTCGAACAACTTCTT
>JAQXQU010000209.1 GCA_029101345.1 Erysipelotrichaceae bacterium
TAGCCTCTATAGTTTTAACAACTTCCATGGTCTCCACACCCTCTTTAGCTTCTATTGTCCAGATATTCTCTATGACCACTCTATCCCCACCATCCTCTATACTCCATTTCTCATGTCATCAATAGCTATCGAATTTGATAAAGTCGGCAAGCAGTACCGACTCGGACGTGTAGGCACAGGCACGCTGTCTCATGACCTCAACCGCTGGTGGACAATGAATGTCCTCGGCAAAGAAGACCCATACCTCCGAATAGGAGAGACCAATGACCGTTCGAAGAAAGGCAAATCCGATTACGTTTGGGCCCTTAAAGATATTTCCTTCAAGGTAGAACAAGGCGATGTCGTAGGCATCATCGGCAAGAACGGTGCAGGCAAGTCGACACTCTTGAAGCTCCTTTCGCGCATCACTTCCCCTTCCACTGGCATCATCCGTTACAATGGCCGCATAGCCTCCCTTCTTGAGGTCGGCACAGGTTTCCATCCCGAGATGACAGGCAGAGAGAATATCTATATGAATGGTTCTATCATGGGTATGACAAAGGCTGAAATAACACGCAAGCTCGATGAGATTGTGGACTTTGCCGGAGTGGAACGTTATCTTGACACCCCCGTTAAGCGTTATTCCAGTGGAATGACTGTCCGCCTCGGCTTTGCGGTCTCTGCTTTTTTGGAGCCAGAAATACTAGTTGTAGACGAAGTGCTCACAGTAGGTGATGCGGAGTTTCAGAAGAAGGCTATAGGAAAAATGAATGATGTCGCTCATTCTGAAGGTAGAACGGTTCTCTTTGTTAGTCATAATATGGCAGCAGTAAAGAATCTATGTACACGGGGCGTAGTACTACAAAATGGAACGTTAGCCTATGACGGTACAACAGAAGAAGCAGTCAATTATTATTTGAAAAAAAGTAATATAGCAAGTCAAAACACGTTGGGGTATGTACAAATACTAGAAGCGAAAAGCAAGACTATTCAAGTTTCAACTCTCAAGATAAACGGCTTTGAAACAGGGGAGATAACCATTCCTTTTGGACAATGTTATCTGGATATTGAAATTGTTGGAAATCTTGAAACGGAAACAAAAATGGATTTGCAGATTCAATTCGCTAATATTGATGATGTTGTCTTAGCAACCTTCGCAGAGGCAAAATATATGGCTAAGTCGGAAAAATACCCCAAGGGAGAATTTAATATTCATAAGCGAATAAAGTTTCCTAAGTATATAGCGTCTGGAGTATATAAAATAAATATTTTGTTATATGAGCCAAGAGTTCAAGACCTTATTGGTGCTCAAGCTTGTTGTTTGATGCATGTAGAGGGTAATTATGAGGCCTATGGACGTCCGTTATACCTTAGTACGGAAGGGTTTATGGGACTTGAAGAATATCATGAGAGTCATGGAATGTCGATAGATATGGAAAGTGAATAAAGATTGTGGTGTTTCTTTTATAGCGACTTATTAAATGCTGTTAATAATAGACTCAGAACAATCATCGTGAATATGTAAGTATTTCATCTTTGGTACTGATTATTTAGGTTATATGCAATATGCATTACGATTGACTACCTTCCTTCTACCCCTGTCTGACTGAAATAAATCCACGTAAATTGATGAAAACAAAGATAGTATATTGCTTAGTGAGTTCACAAACAGATTACTTTTGGGAACAAACGTATTTATCTGTATATACAGTGAGGTTGTATAATAAGGACTCTTTTATTTCCTTAGTGGTTGATAAAACAACTGCTGACGGTTTGACAGGAGTCCGTGCCAAACTTATTGACAGTGTCAATGAATACATACAGGTTGAAACACCTGATGGATATTCCTCTGTATGTAAAAGTAGGTACTTGAAGACAAATCTGCGTGAATTGATAAAAGGGGACTACCTTTATTTAGATAGCGATACAATTGTTTGTGATTCGCTCTCAGACATCGATTTTGTAAAAGATGATATAGCCATGGTGTCTGATTTGAATGACACTTTGCTTTTGACAGATGTAAATACATTGTACAAATATAAAATGGCTGGCTTTGGTGATGGTACAGGATTGCCATATTTCAATAGTGGAGTAATTTATGCGAAGGATAATGATGTAGCTCATACTTTTTATAAAAGATGGTACGAAAATCTTACGAAATCATTTAGCAATGAAGTTTTCTATGATCAGCCTGCTTTGTGTGCAACCAATGTTCAGTTGAATTTCGTCATTAAGGAGCTAAGAGGCATTTGGAATTGCCAATTTAAAATGAAAGGTTACCCCTTCCTGAAAAGGGCTAAGATTATGCACTATTATTCAAACAATGGAATCAAAAGTGATTCCGCTTTTGTTTTGACTGATTTGATTTTCCAAAGAATTCGAATCTATGGTGATATAGATGACTTGATTGCTAATCTTGCTCGTAATGCGAAGAGGAAAATGTATGCAATTATGACTCTTCAAGAAGAACAATTGTTGGCATATAATAGTTCAAACCTACTGTATACGTACACAAACCGCCCACGATTGTACAAATTGGCGGAAAAAATAATTGTTTTGATAGAAAAATATTGTATGTTTCATGAAATACATTCCTTCGCTTGACATACTGAAATGGTGTATGGCGGTATTGATTGTAGCGACCCATTGTCAATTATTTGTGGAAGGTAGTCGGATCTATATGATATATGCGCATTTTTCTGAAGTGGCAGTACCAACATTCTTTTGTATATCTTCATATTTGTTTTTTTCGCGCATTCTCAATAAACCAATGGATAAATCATTAATATTTCAAACAACAATTAAAAGGCTGATAATGTTCTTTTTAATATGGTATATATTAATGTTGCCATTCTCCATATCAGATTTTTATAATAAAGCAACTGTAAAGGAAATCTTATTCGCAATTCCTTTTAGTTGTGCCTTTAGAGGCTATTGGTTCCTAAAGGCATTGATAATAAATATGCTTATAGTGTATTGGGCATGGAATAAGAATTTGTTGCTGATAGTCGCAGGTCTATTTGCTTTCTGCTATTTGTTTTTTGGATATGATTATGTTTATGGCGCGGTTTCAAACACTTTACATCCGTATTTTTCATTTTACTACCATACATATTTTTTTGCAATTGGTGCTATAGTTGCGAAATATCGGCATTTTTCACCATGGTTCCTTAACTCAAAAGCATTTCTATATGTTTGTTTTGTGATAGTTTTTTTATTGTCTTTTGTTGAATGGTTAAGGGTCTTATCAGTATTCTGTTATCCCTTAATATTGCTATTGATTGTTCTTAATACAAAAGTGAATATTCCTATTCCAATAGCAAAGCAAGCAAGAATGCAAAGTATCCTATATTATGCAATGCATTTTGGTCTGATAAAAATATATTCTATTATCTGTCCCGATTCTAATAGTTTTCTGCGGTTCGGTATTGTTATTACTGTTTGTATATTGCTATCAACGTTATTGTTGAGATTGGAAACTGTTAGAGGATTTGGCTTTGTGAAGTATATGCATTAGCTATGATTGTGAGATTTTCTTGTTTGAGGGGGATTTATTATGGATAGACGAATTTGTATGGATAGGGTCTTTGGTATAAATTTTCGTTCGTATTGGATGGGTATATCAATATGTATGGTTATGCTATTGCATGTTGTAATGTACAGATCTTCTGACGATTATCTTTTCCGAATGATTCGGATGTTGTTCCTTCAAGGTGATGCGGGGGTGAATGTATTCTTTTTTCTTTCAGCATACGGATTATGTCATTCCTTAGAGAATAATTCCATTATCAAATATTATAGGAATCGAATAGCGAGGATTTTCCCAATGTACCTTTTATACATAGTTGGGTTGTATGTATATAGAGGATACCCCATTGATTATAAGTCATTGTTATTGGATTTATCTGGGTTTAATGTGTTCTGTTGGGATGAACGTCCTGGTGACGCATGGTATATGTCGGCTATCATAATCACATATTTGTTATTTCCTTTGCTATTTCGGCTGATGTCGAAATCTATAATGAGAAAGTGGCAGATGGTATTATTAGTTGTTGTTATGATTACATTTTTATATTATATACCAGGCATTCATTCCTTCTTTTTGGCTATGTTTCATGCCCGTCTCTATATTGTTCTTTTAGGTATTGCTTCATATTTTATGATAGAAGATAAACAGAAAACGGCATTGATTAAACTATATTCAAGTGTTGCTGCTTTATCTCTATTCTTTTATAATGATTGTAGTTTCTATTTTTATATTCCGTTAGTATTATGGTGTTGTGATAGGTTAATAAATAAACATCCTTGTTTCCATTTCTTTAGTTTTATCGGAAGACATTCGTTAGAGATTTACTTAGCACAAGTGTTCACGTTACAAGTTTTGTTAGCAAATACGATGGGTAATTATTATTTGGATGTGATGCTTTGTTTACTGCTAACTATACCTTTAGCGTGGTTTCTTTATGTTGCCCACAAATACTCTTGGAAGTTGATAAATTTTCGTTGTAAATGAAAAAGTACGGCATTACCATTTTCACTCCAACATACAATAGGGGTTATATCTTGCCCAAGTTGAAAGAATCATTGGTTAATCAGGATTACTTTGATTTTGAATGGCTGATTATTGATGATGGGTCTGAGGATGATACGAACTTGATTGTTGATAGGTGGCAGAAAGAAGGTTTGCCTTTTGATATTTGCTATAAGAAAGTAAATAATGGGGGAAAACCGAGAGCTATCAATTTGGCTTGTGGGTTAGCTCGCTCTGAGTGGTTGTTTATAATAGATTCTGATGACGAATTGGTGCCCAATAGCCTCGGATTTATCGCCAGTGCTATCAATGAAATAAGAGAGGATTGTACATTCGTAGGTGTGGGCGTATTGCGTGGCCATTCTAAAGTTAGTCCATTGGGTAAAGTGAAATTTTCCAATTTCGTTGATGCTTCTAATCTTCAGAGGAAGGAATATGGACTTTCCTTTGATTGCAATGAGGCATATAGAATTTCTATTCTAAAGAAATTCCCATTTCATGTGTGGCAAGATGAACTATTTGTTCCAGAAGAAACCGTCCTGAATGAGATGTCTCTACATGGGTACAAATTACGTTGGTACGATAGGGTGTGTGTATTGTCGGAGTATTTGCCTGATGGCATGACAAAGGGCGCATGGAATTTGATAAAGAATAATCCTATGGGATATGCAATGATGTTTAATCATAGATTGAAGTATGCTGTGGGTTATAGAAATATAATAAATAATGTATGCCAATTCATAGCGATGTGTCTATATGCGGGACATCCTTTATATATTGCCAATTGCATAAAACCAATGTTCGCATTGTTTTGTTTCCCTTTTGGATGTATGTTAGCAATAAGGCGTTTTTTACAATTTAAAGTTCAGTGAGTGGTATGGATTTTTTGTATTATTGGGATACTAGAATATGTTTTCTCCTATCAAAGTTTGGTTTTAAAAGTCCTTGTCTGAATTATACAAGTGTGGTACAGCGTTTTGTGAATAGAACAGCAAGGTCAATAAAAATCGATTCGGATACTTGTAATGAGCCTGTTCAAGCATCTAAGATTATTTGGGTGTTTTGGGCTCAAGGAGAGAGTGGAATGCCCGATGTCGTAAGACGATGTTGTAGATCCATATGCGAGAATAGAGGGGAATTCACAGTTGTGATGTTAGATCTGCATAATTATGGGCAATATATCACTTTACCGACATACATAGTGGAAAAACAAACTAAAGGTTTAATCTCATTGACGCATTTTTCAGATATTTTGAGATTCTCCTTGTTGGAAAAGTATGGCGGATATTGGATGGATGCTACAATATTCGTAACACAAACAATACAAGAGCCTATGCAGCTTTTTACAATAAAGCAGCCGTATATGGGTGATTACATCTCAAAAGGAAGGTGGACCGGATTTCTTTGGTTTATGCCTAAGAAACATGTTCTGTCTTCCTTTGTGTGTCGTTATCTATATTTCTATTGGAAGAAATACGATGAGATTATTGAGTATCTACTTATGGATCATGTTATTGAATATGCGTATGAGCATATCTGGTCGGTGCGGAAAGATTTGGATAATGTGAATAATAGCAATCCTGATTTATATTTCTTTCAGAACGAGGATTCTGAGGAGGTCTTTGATGAGGAACGGTGGAATCTAATTAGCAGCCGAACGCAATTTTTCAAGACGACTTGGAAGTCTATGAAGAAAAGTCGAGTGTTGGAAGGAAAAACTTATTATGGCACTATACTATCATGATGGTCTCAATAATCATACCTGTATATAATGCAGAGGCATTCATAGCACGGTGTCTTAAATGTGTATCAGAACAGAGTTATGAATATTGGGAATGTGTCATTGTGAACGATGGCTCTACGGACGGTTCACTTTGTTTGTGTGAACAATGGGCGCAAAAGGACACACGCTTTATTGTCATATCTCAGAAAAATGCTGGTGTGTCATCTGCGAGAAACGTAGGAATGACCCATGCAAAAGGTGATTATGTGTGTTTTATTGACATTGACGACTGGGTGGATGTTGATTATGTCGAGAATCTGGTATCTGCATCAAACGGTGCGAATCTGGTAGTCGGTGGCATAGAAGTTGTAACAACAGATGGAAAAAAGGATAATAAACGTGTGCCTAAAAGTGGAGTATGCCGCTTTGGGGAGGACGGTGAACGCTTTTTTGCTATGATGAACGAGAACACATTGCTTTATGGGCCATGGAATAAGTTATATTTGAAGCGCATTATAGTTGAATACGGATTGTCTTTCCCCAAAGACTGTGCATATGGAGAAGACCTTTTGTTTAACTATGCATATATGAGCCACTTTAAGTCAATAATAATGGTTGATTGTATATCATATCATTATATAAAAATGGAAGGCTCTCTATCTGAAAGAGCCAGATTGGATGCTTTTGCCAATGACTATAAACTTTGGAGGGTCAGAACTGAGTTTATGAAAGATAAGGGTATGTTTGGTCCTGTGTCTCAAAAAGTAATGTACACTTACCTGTGGGGACAAATCTATAATGGAGTATTTGATACTCCTCTTCATGACAATAAGTGGTCTTATCTGGGAAGTGTACTCTCAATTGAGGAGATTGACGATTTGAAACATCATGAAGAGTTGATTTCATGCTCAGAATGGATTAAATGGGCTATTCTCAATAGGAATGTTTTGTTTTTGTATATATATTTCAAAATGCGGCAATGGATTTCTCGAAGTTGAAACTTGTCATCTGGGATCTTGATGACACTTTCTGGACTGGTACGTTGAGCGAAGGTGGCATTCTTCCAATTGAACGAAATATTAGTCTCGTGAAGTCGCTCACAGATAGAGGTATTGTAAACTCTATCTGCTCAAAGAATGACTTTCAATCTGTTGAAGTACAACTGAGCGAAATAGGCCTGTGGGATTATTTTGTTTTCCCTTCTGTAGATTGGAACCCTAAAGGGGAGAGAATCTCTTCTTTACTTAAAGATATGGGGCTTCAGGCAGAGCATACATTGTTTGTTGATGACAATCTGATTAATTTGAATGAGGCTAAACATTATTCTCCTACGTTGAATACGGCCTTACCTGGAATATTAGAAGACCTTGAAACATGGGTTCAGAGTGTCCCCGTGTCTGACATCAATCACAAAAGACTAAATAATTATAGGGTATTGCAGGCAAAGCAGCATGCGAAAAATAAGTCTGTTGATAATCTGGATTTTTTATTTGAAAGCAAAACCCGTGTGGAAATATGTCATGACTGTTTGAATGAAATAGACCGTCTGCTTGAATTAGTTAACAGAACGAATCAACTTAACTTTACAAAGATAAGGTCGTCCAAAGAAAAATTGATAGCCGTAATAGAAGATCCCAGTGTTGAGGCTGGGTATGTGAAAGTAGCAGATAGGTATGGTGATTATGGGGTCGTCGGTTTTTATGCCATGTGTAATGGCGAATTAATTCATTTTCTGTTCTCCTGCCGGACGATTGGTCAAGGGGTAGAGCAGTATGTCTATTCATACCTAAATTATCCGAAATTGAATGTTAATGGTAAGGTCGTTAATATGGTTACAAAGGATAAAGCTCCAGCTTGGATAAACCAAGATGTTAATTCTAATAAGGATGATTGTATTAGAAGCAGCCATAAAGTGGTGGTAAAGGGAGGTTGTGATTTTAAAAGTATGACATCCTATTTTAAAACTACTAATCTTGTTGAGGAGTTTACTTATGTTGGCAAGAAAGGTAACAATATCGAACTAATAAGTCATTCGACGAATTATCTAGAGTTCCCCTTCTTGACTGAGCGGCAAAAGAAAATCCTTCTTGATGATTGTCTTTTCGCAGATGAGGATATGTTTAATACCTCGATGTATGATGGTGATGTTGAGATTGTTTTCCTTAGTACCTTGATTGATGCTAATTTGGGCATTTATCGACACAAGCAATATGGCTTGTTGATAGCATTTGGTGAATATCTTTATCCGCTCACTGACCCTAATAATTGGAACCTGTATGTAGATGGAAAAGTATTTACCGGAGACAATGTTTTCACTATAGAGTATCTTCAGGAATTCAGTGATAAGTATGACTTCATAGGGCATCTCAGTCCAGAGCAGATAGTGGATAATGCCAGAAAGGTTTTGCAACGAGTATCACCAAAAGCAAAGGTTTGTTATCTTTTAGGAAGCGAAGTTCCTTTTTTAAAAAACACACAAAAAAATTATGAAGGTAGAGAGGGTGTGTACAGGCAGATAAATACTTTATTCAGGGATTTAGCAAGGAAAAATGATAGAGTACTTCTCATAGATTTTAATGATTTCATCCATGGTCAAACGGACTTTAATGATAATATTAACCATTTTGTCAGAAGGGTTTATTATGAAGCTGCTTGCAGAGCCAATGAATATATCCTGAGTGTCACTGGAGAAAGTGTACGCCAGAGGTCAAAACTCTCAATGTGGTTTTATTCTGTTATCGATATAATTGGAAGGACAGGATTCTATCAAACTCGTTTCTATTTATACATAAGAAAACCCTATGTTTTATTAAAAAGATTGTTGTCCATATGAATATATTAGTCTCTTCTGACACAACATACCTGCCTGTCACTGCTACTATGATTTATTCCTTATGGTTACATAATAGGAATAGACTTGGTGTGTGGTTCCTTTATAATGATATAGAAGAATCGGATAGGAATGCTTTCGCACGCTATGTGGAAGACAAATGCAAGGCGCAGGTGCATTTTGTAAAGATAGATAATTCCTTGTTTGACTCATTGGACGTTCCTTTGGTTATTAAGCATATCAGCATAGAGACTTATTATAGAATAATTGCTCAGTTTGTTTTGCCAAGAGAATTGGATAGGATTCTATGGCTTGATTCTGATATTATTGTTAAGGGAAATATTGATGCCTTTTATAATCAGTCTTTAGAGGAAAAATCTCTTGTGGCGTGCAACAATATGGGAGATGGTGATAGTTGTAATATAACAAGGCTCGGATTGCCTAAAGATTATGTGTATTTCAATGCTGGAGTCATCTTGTTCAATTTAGAGTATCTCCGTGCTAATACAACTATGAAAGGTGTGTTGTCTTTTTGTAAGAAACATATTGGGCTAATAAAGATGCAGGATCAGGATTTGCTGAACCTGTTATATCATGATAGTGCAATTGTCATTCAAGATCAGTTATTCAACTGTATGGTGAACTGTCCTCAAGATTTTATCACTGATGATATTGTAGAAAGGTGTTATATATTACATTATGCTGGATGGCAAAAACCTTGGAAAATAAGATGGCAAAATCGTTGGACTCATTATTATTGGGAGGTTCGGGAAAAAGAAGGATTGCAACCTAAAGAGTATTGGATAAGGTATCTTGGAGTAATTATGACATTGTTGCATCTGAATGATATATGTACATATATGATGATGCCTTGGTACTGGGTTAAATGTAAACTGAATCGTTGATGATAAGTGTAATTATCCCAGTATATAATGCATCACGGTATGTTGACCGTGTTGTTCAATGTGTTCAACTGCAGACATTCCATGATTGGGAACTTATCCTTGTCGATGACGGCTCAAAGGATGAGTCTGGACAAGTGTGTGACATGCACGCAGATAAGGATTCGCGTATTTGTGTGATTCATCAGAGTAACAAGGGCGCTTCTGCGGCGCGGCGTGTTGGGATAGAAAAAGCGCGGGGTGAATATCTGATTTTTATAGATTGCGATGATATAGTGGAGGATGATTATATTGAAAGGCTATATAGCTGTTTGACAGAGTTGGGAGATGAATCGCTCAGGATAGCTGCGTGTGATATGATAAACCATGGTGAAGACGAATCTCCTATTGTAGACAAAAGCACAACGTCTCGTATAATGGAATCCGATGAAATACAACGCCGATTCTTTAATTACGAATTCTGGGGATTCTGGGGGAAGATATATCATCGGTCTGTGTTTGAAAATGTGTATTTCCCAGAGTACACAATCAACGAGGATTATGTTGTGATGGCACAATTGTTCCATAATTGTAGACGGATGGTCTATTTGCCGATATGTCTCTATCATTACATTAGACATGAAGAGAGCCTGTCACATCAAAAGCTCTCCAAGCGTATGTTCGATGAGTATTACAACAAACAGTGGGTTCGAGACTATTATGCTCAGAACAACTGTCGATACCTGAGACATGCAGAAGCTCAGTTGATTGAGACATGCGTTAAGTTGGTTATATGTGCCTTAAAAGACGATAAAGCAGGTGTCTATGATGATGTTGTCAAGCCTATGCAGACATACTTGCGAAAGAATCTCGTATCAATACTCTTCAATTCTCATCTAAAGACCGGCCTAAAGATGGTTTGCTTGACGTTGTTGTGAGTTTATGCTGTTGCTATCTGTTCAATGTGATTCCTGGTGTTGTTGTGCAGATGACAAGTTGCAAATCATATTCTCATTCACTCCCGTTCAAAAAATGTTTCAAAATCATGGTCTCTGCCCCCATTATGTTCACTCCCGTTCATCCACCGTTCAAGGGGTCTATGGACGTACGTTCAAAGGTGCTTAGGACGTACGTGCATAGGTGCTTAGGACGTACGTCCATAGAACCTTTGAACGTACGTCCATAGAACGCTACAACATACAGTCCCCAAAAGGTGCACAGTGGATGGATTATCATTGGTAAAATGGGGATAGAAAAGACAAGGAAAAGACACAAGAAAACACCATCAAAATATGCAGATACCTTCATTGGGCTGCGAAGATACCTTCATCGGCACATGAAGGTATCTTCATAAAAAATAGGTGTCTTAATCGTAAACCTGTTGTTTATGGTATCTAAACTGGTTGTTTACGACACCTAAACTGGTTGTTTACGACACCTAAACCACAGGTTTACGAAAACGAGTCAGCCGTACTGTTCGTGACCATCCCTGTGAACACCTTTGACTCCTCCTCTGCTGTCACTGCTGTCAGGTAATTATACACATATATATATTATCTATAATATAATAATATACTCTTTATATCTTCTCATATTTATAAAAGATGTATATATATCTGACAGCAGTGACAGCATTCCCTGTAATAAAGGGTT
>JAQXQU010000210.1 GCA_029101345.1 Erysipelotrichaceae bacterium
TGAAGCTAGCGGCTATGTCCTACCCTATTCTGATTGTCCACTAGATAAATATATGGCAGGTGAGACTGTCTATATGGATATTCTTAATAGAGCCAAGAATTATGTTCACATCATGACGCCATATCTGATTCTTGATAACAAGCTTGAAAATGCCTTGACTTATGCATCAGAGAGGGGCATTGATGTCAAAATCATCCTGCCAGGCATTCCTGATAAGAAAATACCTTATGCCTTAGCCAAGTCCCACTATAAGCATCTGATTGATGCGGGGATTAGCATCTATGAATATACGCCGGGTTTTGTCCACAGCAAGGTCTTTGTATCTGATGATGAAAAGGCTGTTGTTGGTACAATCAATCTCGATTACCGTTCCCTCTACCATCACTATGAGTGTGCAGCCTATCTCTACCAAACCGATTGCATCAAGGATATTGAGAAAGATTTCCAGAAAACGCTCCGCCTGTGCAAGCGTGTGACTTATGAATCAATTAGAAATGAAAAGTTCCTCTATAAACTGGTAGGAAGAGTGGTTAAACTGATTGCGCCATTGCTTTAGGAAGACTTTATGGTCTTCCTTTTTGTCTGCTTATTTGATGATATAGTACTTGGAAACCCGATTTAAAAAACGATGTATGCGATGAAATGAATGAATGGCAATCACAGCCACAGACCGTAAAAATCTATAATCTATCAGGCAAATATCCTTGCAATATCAATAATTGCTAGACAACTTCATGAAATAATTACCATTACTTTACTTATAAAGGCCCTTTTGTTTTACAAGGGCTTTTTATGATGACTCTGTAATCAAAAGGAGAGAAATGATGAAAAGATTACTGAAATTAGCAATTGTTATGTTAGCTGCCATGATGGTTTTAACTGGTTGTGGCAAGAATGGAGAAACTGAAACTGAAGAAGAAACTATCAGCGGAACACTGACACTCGCTGGTTCTACCTCAATGGAAAAGCTTTGTGAAGCTTTGTCTGAAAGCTTCATGGAAGAATATGAAGATGTCACTGTAACTGTTGAATATACTGGTTCTGGTGCTGGCATTGAATCCCTTACTAGTGGAACCATTGATATTGGCAACTCTTCAAGAGCCCTTAAAGATGGTGAAAAGGAAAAGGGTGCAGTTGAAAATATTGTCGCTATCGATGGTATTGCCGTTATCGTTGACAAGGACAATACAGTAAGTGATTTGACTACAGAAGATCTAGTAGCTATCTACAAGGGAGAAATCAAGAATTGGTCTGAACTTGGTGGCAATGATGAAGCAATTGTAGTCATTGGTCGTGAAGCAGGTTCAGGAACAAGAGGAGCTTTTGAAGAACTGCTAGGTATTGAAGACAGCTGTGCTTATGCCCAGGAACTGGATTCAACTGGTGCGGTTTTAGCAAAAGTTGGTGTAACAGCTGGTGCTATCGGCTATGTCTCACTGGATGTTGTTGATGATAGTGTCAATGCTATGTCATTAAATGGTGTTGCGGCAACAGAAGAAAACATCATCGCTGGCAACTACTTGTTATCAAGACCATTCGTCATGGCAACAATGGGAGAAGTCGCAAATCAGAACGAACTGGTTCAGTTATGGTTTGACTATATCAATTCAGAAGCAGGCCATAATATCATCAAGAGCGCAGGACTTATTCTTCCTAAGTAATTATGAAATTAGCAAAGAACAAACTGATTGAAGGCTTTGCCAAGTGGCTGTTCGCCTTCTTCGGAGTTGTGGCTATCTTTGCGGTCTGTTCAATAACTTTCTATATGATTCTAAAAGGCATGCCGGCTATCGCAAAAGTCGGCATGTCTGAATTATTATTCAAGACTTCATGGAGCCCAACTTCAGCTAATCCTAGCTATGGCATTCTCTATATCATCATGGCATCATTGCTTGCTACAGCAACCAGTGTCCTGATTGGTGTGCCTATTGCCTTGTTTACAGCAATCTTTTTAGCTGAAATAGCCAATAAGAAGATAGCCTCAATAGTAACAAGTGCCATAGAACTATTAGCCGCCATTCCTTCAGTAATCTATGGTCTATTAGGTGCAATGGTGCTGGTTCCGATGATTTACAAGCTGGAAAAGCTCATCTTTGCCGGATCCTTGACCCATCAGTTTACTGGCGGGTCAAATATGCTGGCAGCTATTATAGTCCTGGCAATCATGATCTTGCCAACTGTTGTTTCGGTCTCCATGACTTCAATCAAAGCCGTATCCAATAATCTGCGCTTTGCTTCCTTGGCTTTAGGGGCAACAAAGATTGAGACAATTTTCCATGTTGTCATTCCTGCTGCCAAGTCTGGTATTGCAACAGGCATTGTCTTAGGAATTGGCCGTGCTTTGGGCGAAGCTATGGCTATCAATATGGTGGCTGGTGGTTGCGTTAATCTGCCTCTGCCATTTAATTCGGTACGTTTCCTGACAACTCAGATTGTCTCAGAGATGGGATATGCGGAAGGTCTACATCGTGAAGTGCTCTTCACTGTTGGACTTGTCCTCTTTGCATTTATCATGATTGTCAATCTTGTCCTGCAAAGAATCAGAAAGAAGGCTATTGATAATGACTAGCAAGAGAAAAATCAAGGACACTGTTCTTTCGGGTCTCATCTATCTTTGTACGGGATTTAGTGTAGCATTATTGATGTTTATCATCATCTATGTCCTTTATAAGGGTGTCAGATACGTCAATTGGTCATTCTTAACAACTGTTACTTCAGCTCTTAAGGGTACTATTGGCATTGCAGGAAATATTGTCAACACATTAATGATTGTCATTATCACCATGCTTATTGTCATCCCGATAGGTGTTGGTTCAGCTATTTATCTAAACGAATATGCCAAGCCAGGACCACTTGTTAATCTGATTGAATTTGCGACTGAGACCTTATCAGGCATCCCATCAATCATCTTTGGCTTGTTTGGCATGATGTTCTTTGTTGAGTCATTGCATCTTGGCTATAGCATCTTAGCTGGTTCACTGACACTTTCTCTGATGGTTCTCCCCCTAGTAACAAGAAACACTCAGGAAGCCTTAAGAAGTGTACCTGATAGCTATAGGCAAGGTGCTATTGGCTTGGCTGCTGGCAAGTGGCAAATGATCAGAACAATTCTCCTGCCCTCAGCAATGCCAGGCATCATCACCGGTGTAATATTGGCAATTGGCCGAATTGTAGGAGAATCTGCTGCTCTGCTTTGTACGGCCGGCAGTGGCAAGGCTCTCCCTAAGAACTTCATCAAGCTTCTAGGAAAAATCAAGCAATCTGGTGGTACACTAACAACTCAGCTTTATTTAAGTGCTACCAGTGAAGGTGATTTCAATACCGCCTTTGGCATTGCTGTCGTACTACTGGTACTGGTATTTGCCATAAATCTTTTAACGAAGGCCCTCTCAGCCAAATATGATGTAACAAGGAAGAAATAAAATGAACGATACTAATATCTCTGTAAGGGATTTGCACCTCTATTATGGTGAAAATCATGCCTTGAAAGGCATAAATATGGAAATTCATAAGAATTCCATCACAGCACTGATTGGACCTTCAGGTTGTGGCAAATCAACCTTTCTCAAGACATTAAACCGTATGAATGATTTGGTTGATAATGTCAATATTACAGGTTCAATCAAGATTGACAATCAAGATATCTATGGTCCTAATGTTGATGTAACAGCTCTTAGAAAGAAGGTAGGTATGGTATTCCAACAGCCAAACCCCTTTCCGATGAGCATTTATGATAATGTAGCTTATGGTCCAAGAATCCATGGCATCAAGGATTATCGCAAGCTTGATAAGATTGTTGAAGACAGCTTAAAGGGTGCAGCTATCTATGATGAAGTCAAAGACCGTCTTAAGAAATCAGCCTTTGGCTTATCAGGAGGCCAGCAACAGCGTCTTTGCATTGCAAGAGCCTTGGCCATTGAACCAGAAATCATTTTAATGGATGAGCCAACTTCAGCTCTTGACCCAATATCCACAGCCAAGATTGAAGATCTGATGGAAGAGCTCAAGAAAAAGTACACAGTCATTATCGTGACCCATAATATGCAACAAGCAGTCCGTGTCGCCGACTATACTGCTTTCTTCCTCTTAGGTGAACTGGTGGAATATGGTGAAACCAAGCAGGTCTTCTCATATCCAAAGGATAAGAGAACCGAGGATTATATCACTGGTCGTTTTGGTTAAGGAGATAATATGCGCAATAAGTTTGATGAACAGCTAAAACAGCTGAATAATGAAATGATTGAGATGGCAAATATGATTGAAAGCGCCATCCAGAATGCCATTACTGCTTTCTTGAAACAGGATGTGGATACTGCTAAGAAAATCATGAATTCGGATGAAATCGTTGATCAGAAGCAGAAGACTATTGAAAGCATCTGTTTCCAGCTTCTTATCCAGCAACAGCCTGTTGCTCGTGACTTGAGAACAATCACTGCCGCTATGAAGATGGTCACAGATATGGAGAGAATCGGTGATCAGGCTGCTGATATCTCTGAATTGACAATAGTCATGGCTGATAGTCCTTATCGTTTCAAGGAAGACCACATCAAGGCCATGGCATCGGAGACTTCATTGATGGTAATCAAGGCCATTGAGGCTTATGTCGAAAAAGATTTAGGGAAAGCTTATGAAGTCATTGCCCGAGATGATATTGTTGATAACTACTTCCTAAAGGTTAAGGCTGATCTTATCGAAGTCATGCAAAAGGAAGCAGATTATGCAGAACATGCGGCTGACTTGTTAATGGTCAACAAATATCTTGAGAGAATTGGTGACCATGCGACAAATATTGCTGAATGGGTCATCTTCTCAATTGATGACCATTCCCATAAGGAATAGATAGGCATCAAAGCACAGTGATGGTAGAAACCATCAATATCTGTGCTTTTCTTATTCGATTTTCAAAGAACGAAAGAC
>JAQXQU010000211.1 GCA_029101345.1 Erysipelotrichaceae bacterium
AAACGGACCACCATAAATTAGCCAACGAATGACGCATTGGAGCAAAAGTACTGCTATCTTTTTGCAGACCAAACCAGTGGATTCTAATATTAGATTTCATTTTCTCAATCCGTTCTGGGTCATTAGGGTCTGGAAGATTTAGGGCCCATTTAGCTCTTACATATGAAAATAAATCGGCAATGGCGAGATAAATCCATAAACGATTATCTGCGGCTTGAAGTGCAGAGATGGTTGGGAATGCTTCAAATAAAGCTATTCCTGAGGCGCAGTTGTCATTTGGATTCATTTTATATTTTAAGCCCTCTGGTTGAAAGATCTTAGGTACAGTCAATACTTGACTTTCATCATAATTGAATCTTAAAGCATAATAATTCTCCAAGTTTATACCGTTATTAACTTGGTCAATTAAATGGTCTACATATTTTGTCCTAAATAATTTTTGGTAAGCCATAGTTAATTATCAAGAGTTAAAAGGGTATTAAACATTCTATCGTATGGATTATCTAAGATTATTTGAGCGATTCTAAATGAATCTTCAATATCAATATCTCCAGATAAATCAAATTCAGAAAACAAATCCGGTTGAGTAGAGAATCTTGCTTGCAATACTCGAGCCCATAGCTTTTCTAAATTCAAGTAATGCTGATAATGAGTAATCGCAATAGTCAGTGCTTGCAATACAAATGAAGCATGGAATGACGAAGAAAAACGCCTATCATATGCTAATCCCCCTTTGAATTGTTCGTATAAAGATTCGGGAAGAAGGACTTCTATCTTATCTCCATCACAATTTATATCAAGGAACTTCGCTTCTTGTGCGAAATGTTTCCTTACCACAAGTATACTCTCAATTGCTTTGAGCTTCTCATAGGTAATGTCCGCATCAACGTGGAATGTAGATACTTTAGCCAAGACTTCACCAGGATTTATATTAAAGACAAATCCTTGATTTAGAAAATCTGGATGAAAATTCTTATTTGTATAATTATCTATTTGTTCTTTTGCTAAAACAGCAATAGTAAAATCTATCCGTTTCCCAACTCTTTTTCGAGGTAGACGAATTCTAAAATTCCCTTGCTTATTAAGCACTGAACGAAGAAGCATTGTATAACTACAACTAATTTCGCAAGCATAAACTGCCTTATCTTCATCAATTAACTTTTGAATATCTTCATCATTAAGAGAAATCACATTAATTCTGAAAATGTATTCAGAAACAGTAGATTCGTCTGTTATTTCAACTTCAATTGGAGGGGAAATAACATTATCGGCAATTCCCTTGACCGGGTACGGAAACATTATGTTATCGTTAAGCTTCATATCCTTCAAAGATAAGTGTATATTTCATATTGTCTTCCATACGAATACGGATTATATTTTTCCCTTTGTTTAGCTGAATATCAGAAATGATATCGCCTGCTGCTTTAAAAACTGTTCCGTCTTGAGAAATTGCTTCAGCTATAGATATAGAAGTAGCAGTATCTTCTCCTGAGGCTTTAAGATATAATCTCACTTTTGTTGCTTCTCTATTGGAATATAACATAAGATGATGCCACCATACTCCGTTAGACAACTGTGCTATCATCCTCGAACGTAACATTAATGACTCGACATTTCCGTCCTTATCAGTTAATGAGGACTTTTTCTTGTTTTTAGGTTTCTTTGGCTTAGGCTCTTTGATTGGAGCTTTTGACTGAATTTTTACTGGAGGATGAGGCCCGTCACCGATTTTTTCTGATGGGTAGGAGCTAACATCTCCTTCTGATGTTACCACAATTGATGGTGGTGGAGTTTGCTTGTTGTCAATAATTCCGCCAGCAGTAGTAGTTTTGCTGCCAGTTTCATTAGTGGATTGTTGCTCTGTTGGGATTCCAAACAATTGATCCGAAGAATTGCTTGACAAAGCATCAAATTCATCCAGGAGAGCCTCAGACGAAGCTAAGTATTGGCTTAGACCCTCGACTTCAATCGTTCCATTTGTTTCTCTGTCAAAAATTGAGCGTAAAGAATCTTGTACAAATGATTCAATCTCCTTTAAAGCTTCTTTCCCATCTTCAACCGGAATATTGTTAACAGTATAATTTGATTTATCCCATTTGTCATGGCTTGCATTCTCTAATTTTCGCAACAACTCATTCCCTCTTTCACTTTCACAAATAAAAACACAATATGCGCCATAATGGTTCCTTAACATTTCTGATTGAATAACCATCTTATTTTTACGCATATATAGAATTTTATCTCTATTACAAGAAGGGTCGATATTTACATATAATTTCACTTTTCCAAGAAGCGGAAGATCCTTTTCTATCAATTGGAAATTTTCAGCTGTTCCTGCGAGCCTATAAACTTCAGTGTAAGGACGAGGATTATATTTGTAAAAATGATTACCTATAGCATCATCATTATCTTCAGGGAAATACTTGTTCAAAATATCTCCAAAAGTTTCTTTAGAAATTTTTATGCTATCAATTTCAATTTCCAATGAACCATCCAAAATTGCCGCCCAAAAGTATCTAAGGGCTGCTTGAACCATATCTTCTTTTGCTTGAAAAGTATAACGGTTTGTTCCAAGAATATAGAAATCTGTTCCAGGTTCATCTCTACGGAAAGCAATAGGAATGTTTTCGATGTTACTATTCGGCTCAACTCCTCCAGTTGAGTCATAGAAACCATGACCGTCGTAGTAAGAAGTCCCAATCTGATGAGTGCAAAAAGAAGAAATTCCTTCAAAAAAGTTATTACCCAATTCGTTTTGTGTAGAAACAATTATTGAGCGTAAGCCTGAAATCTGAAAGTACGCAGCTTTGCCAAATCCGAAACTGCCTCCTGCGGTATTGGAAGTTTTTTCGCTATGACCTCCTGAACGTACAAAAGCATAAAAACTGCCTCTTGGCTTACCATCTAAATCTTTCGAAAATGTCATGCCGGTTGTGTTATAATCAGACACTTTTAAGTATGGTATTGAGGCCTGATTGAGTATATTAACCATTGGTTTAAATACTTTTGTAGTATTTTGGTCGTCTGGATATAACGTTAGACATCCTTGAATATGTGAACTTAAATTGAATAATTCAGGATAGGAGTTTTTGTTTAACAATCCGAAAGTAATAGATAATCTCACACGAGAATGATCTTTCGCCAAGGCATCGCATGAGTTCTGACAAGCTTCGCGAATTAACGCTGCGTATGGACTTCCTTTGAAAGCTTCTATCATAGCATCTTGTGGCCCATTATGGAAATGACTGGCAGATAATTCCGCAAACGTCCATTTACAATTCGCATCCATATTAAAATAGTTTAATGGTATTAAGTAATTGCTGTGCGGTTGCTTGAATAGCAGGAACGGCAACTGAATTGCCAAACTGCTTGTAAGCCGATGCGTCAGCTACCGGAATCCGGAACACAGGCGAGCCGTCG
Source organism: Erysipelotrichaceae bacterium (assembly GCA_029101345.1). Lineage (GTDB taxonomy): Bacteria > Bacillota_I > Bacilli_A > Erysipelotrichales > Erysipelotrichaceae > Colivicinus. The sequence continues at coordinate 3,421 of JAQXQU010000211.1, forward strand.
CCAAGGTCGTAAACTGGGTACCCCTGGAGTGCTCCCCACTCGCGAGGGGTCATTCTACGCCAGCCATCTTTGTTATATTCGCCTTTTATGTGTGTTGTTGGTGTTAAATCAGTTTGGCGAGTGTCAATAACAATGTTGCGTTCACGCCCCATACCACCGACAACAATGGCGTTTGCCACTTCATTATCGCCTACAATGGCATAACCGAAGCCATTCCCTTTGCTTTCATGGCGTGCTTTATGGCGTATAAGCGTATCAACGTAGGTGGTTGAAAGATAATATTTTGATGGTACTGGGTCTTTCTCGCGAATGTCGATGAAGTGTTTTGTCACTTCTTTTTGTTCGGGATAAGTGAAATCTTCAGGCTTGATGCCAAGGTCTTTACGGAAACCGACAATATAAATGCGTTCACGATGTTGTGGCACACCGAAATAC
>JAQXQU010000212.1 GCA_029101345.1 Erysipelotrichaceae bacterium
CCAATAACCCCCGCATCATTCTGGATGGAGCCCATAATATTCACGGCATCAAGGCTTTGGTTGAAAGCTATGATAGCCTAAAGGGGACAAAAGCCATTATTTTTTCTGCTTTAAAGCGCAAGGAATACGAAAAGATGGCCAAGATGCTAAAAGAGCATTGTGACCGCTTTATTGTCACTTCCTTTGATTATCAGGGATCAATTGACGATGATCTTGATAGATATGAGAAAGCCAAGGATCTTAATGCGGGTCTTGAGCTTGTCAAGAGCTATGATAATATTCTGATCTGCGGCTCATTGTATTTCATATCGGAAGCATGGCAATTATTAAAAAGCCAAGGCAAATAGCCTTGACTTTTTATCTTGTGGATTTCTGCTTGTCGGATATCTTCAGGAAGATGCCGCCAAGAAAGAAGAAGACAGTTAGACAGCCTACAGCGATATTGATGGTACCGCCAGCAAATTTGACAGCAGCAATGACCGCTGAACCCAGGAAGGAAGCGCCTTTGGCAAAAATATCATAGATGCCAAAGTATTCACCGGAGTTTTCGGCTGGGATGATTTTTGAGAAATAGCTGCGGGACAAGGACTGGATTGAGCCTTGGAACATGCCAACACCGAAAGCCATGATGGCAAACTGCCATAAGTGCTTAAGAGTCAGAGCATAGAGACAAACAAAGAAGTAGCCAATGATACAGACCATCAAAAGGGTGACAGTGTCAAACTTCTTGGATAATCTTGCAAAGATCAGTGCGAAGATCCACGCTACTACCTGGGTTGCCAGCAGGACAACAACCTGGCCAACAGTATTAAGACCTAAGTCAGTACCGATATTGATGCAGTTATCAATGATTGTGCCTACACCATCAATATAGAGGAAGAAGGCAATCAGGAAGAAGAAGATCTTCTTTTCAGTTGTAAAGATTCTTTTTAGGGTATTGACAATCTGTGCAAAGACCTTGGTAATAGCACCTTTTTCCTTTTCAACATAATTGAGCTGTTTGTAATTTCTTAAAAGAGGAATTGTGACGATCAGCCACCAGATGGCTGTAACGCTAAAGCCAATCAGCTTGGAAACAAAGCCACTGACAAGACCAACCATGTCTGGTCCAAGAATATAGAAGACCAAAGCAATGGTGAAAGGAATGCAGGAACCGATATAGCCCCAGGCATAACCATAAGATGAGACTTCATCCATGCGCTCTTCCGTAGTGACATCATTGAGCATTGAATCATAGAAGGTCAATGAGCAGGAATAGGCAATCTTGGAAATGATGAAGACAATCAGGAAAAGCAGCCAATTGCTGGTAAAGCCATTGAAGATACAGCCGGCAACGCCAATGAACATGGCAGTCTGGAAGAAGATCTTCTTGGTATCCTTATGGTCGGCAATGGCACCGCAAATTGGACCAATCAGAGCAACAACAATTGTGACAATGGAGATGCCAGCTGCCCAGATGGCAGTAGCCTTGTCACTGGAGATCTGACCGGGATTATCACCAATTGCCAGTGATTTGAACCAGATTGGAATCAGTGAACAGGCCAGCATGGTGAAAGCGGAATTGCCTACATCATATAAGACCCATGCCAATTCAGTGGGGGTGAGTTTTTCCTTTAATTTTCTAAGCATAAAGATTATTCCTCTAAACAATAGTCAAATAAATTATAACCTATTATTCCCAACTGCTCAAATCTTAACCAAAATCATCCGCAAAAGTCTGATCAAGATAATCTGCTTTGCCTCTTAAAAAGTCGAGATAATTCTGATATGAGGAGACAAATTTTGCCAAGGATTGTTCCATGAAAACATCAAGCTGCCTGTTGGTTTTAACACAGCGCTGGTCTTCAGAATTGCAGGTAAACAGATCGGCGAAATCGCTATTGCCATTAAGAAGGGAAAGCAAGGCTAGCAGGAACTTTCTTTTGATGCCAGTTGGCGAATAGTAGAGCTTGATGGAAGTGACCTGGGACTTGAGACAGCTTCGGATGGTTTCATAATCAAAATCAAAGAATTCAGTCACAAGCTTGGCAATATCGTCGCTATAGGACAGGACCTTTGACCTGTCATAAGCAGTTGGCTTTTTGCCCATCCCACGAATCAGATGTGCTTCATATTCAGATTCCAGCTTATTATGGCTAATGCCCAAAGCCTTTCTTTCTTCTTCGATATATTTGTGAGCAGTTGAATCAAGACAGAAATGGGTCAAAAAGCCCATGGCATAGGCCAAGGCTTCATCTTTTCTTTCGCTAGACTGATAAGCTTTGGCAAATTTATTGAAAAGCACATAAGATGGCTGATGATGAATGAAAGAGCCGTATTTGTTGATATCATTGCTTCTTAGTGGCTTGTAATAGAAGAAGATATCAGGACCATGAACGCCAAAGTCATAGTAGTCAATATTTTTTCTGATTTGATTGGCCAAGTCTTCTGGTAAAGCTTTTAAACATTTCTGGCCAAAGATGTAATGGGCTAATGTTGCTGGCATAATAAAAACTCTCCTAATATTGATTTTAGCGCCAATAGCTTAAAAAAGCATGAAAAAGGCAGATATAATGCCATAAAGGCAATATGCAGATATAGGAATTCACATATGCCACCTTCTATATCCAAGCACAGAAGCAAATATATATGGGTAAAAATTTGGACAGTTATTTTCAGGCTAGCCTTTATTATTAAAGTGTAAGGAAGGTAAAGGGAAAATGATTACTATCAAGAAATTTGAACAGATATCAAGGAAGTTCAACAGAAGCGGCGAAAAGAGAAATTTTACCCAAATGGCTTTTGATCCTAGCTATTATGGTGTCGATTTCATATTTGATACAGAGCTTGAGCTTGATATTCTCACAAAAAATGAAAAAACAGCTAAAGCTCTGGTAAGCTATTTGGAATCGCTGAAAGTGCCTTTTTTAAGACCAGACTATTATGTTAACTGCAGCAGTGATATTGAAAGGCTAGGCCTTTTGAAATATCCAGAACTGAATGGATTTTATGAAGATGTTGTTAAGGAAAATGGAACCTGCAATGAAAAATATATGCTTGATAAGGACATCAACATGTATCGAATTCAGATTGGGATTGGTGGCAGGAACATTCGCACCATGTATGACTTCATTACAGGCACTAGAGAAGACCTTCTGACAATGTCAAAGGAATATGATGACTCCATTGAAATATGTCCATACCAGCTCGATAATATTGTTGATGGATCAATAATCTATTCATCTGGCGAAGTCAAAAGGAATAATCTGAAGTTCACTTTTCTAAGTGGCAGCCCATGGGCAGTTTTTATTACGGCTTGCATGCTTAACCAAAGTGTCAAGAACCAGCAGGAATTTGATGAACTTGGATTTATTGATAATGATAAATTCGAGATACAAAGAATTTTGAAAGGGCCAATGTATGAACAGATGATAGCAGGCATTCTAAGCAAAAGAGTCAATAACAGCTAATTGAAACAAATTTAGTATAAGACCATATTCCGGCACATATCGGGCTATGGTCTTTTTGTTTAGGTCTAGAAACAATAAAAAAAAGACATCATTGATGTCTGGAAAATTTAAGCAATGGCGGTGCGTACGGGAATCGAACCCGTGATCTCCTCCGTGACAGGGAGGCATGTTAACCGCTACACCAACGCACCATGAGAATGGAGCAGATGAAGGGAATCGAACCCTCGTGTCGACCTTGGCAAGGTCGCGTTCTACCATTGAACTACATCTGCATTTGACTGGCGAAGAAGGAGGGATTTGAACCCTCGCGCCGGTAAACCCGACCTATGCCCTTAGCAGGGGCACCTCTTCGACCTCTTGAGTACTTCTTCAGCTCAATCGCCTCAGTGTCGGTCCTTCAGCGCTTATTAAATATAACATGCATTTTGATTAATTACAAGTACTTTGTTATAATTAATTCATGAAAGTCGCTAAATTTGCAAAAGTATCTCGTGAGCAGTTTAAGAAGGATTTGACTAGTCTAGTCGGAATCTTTGATGACATTTACGATGATATCACAATACCAGTCCGTGCTACAAGGGGGTCTGCAGGCTATGACTTCTTTTCGCCAATTGATATTGATATTGCTCCAGGTGCTTTTGCAAAGATTCCTACTGGTATCAGATGCTATATTGAAGATGGCTATTTCCTCTCCCTTTATCCAAGATCATCCCTTGGATTCAAATTTCAGATGGCTTTAGCTAACACAGTTGGCATAATTGATGCAGATTATTACAATTCTTCTAACGAAGGACACATAATTTGTGGTATTGTTAATCATGGAGAAAGGATTATTTCCATTAGGAAAGGCGATCGTTTCTGCCAGGGAATTTTCCTTCCTTATCTCTTGGCGGAAGAAGATGAGGTTCTTGGCAAGAGAGATGGAGGATTCGGTTCTTCTGGAAGCTAATTTGCGCCCATAGCTCAATGGATAAAGTCCCAGATTCCGATTCTGGTTATGTAGGTTCGATTCCTACTGGGCGCGCCAGACTTATGCAGACTTGGGTGAGCGGCTTATACCACCATCTTGGAAAGGTGGCGTACCTTCCTGGTACCACAGGTTCAAATCCTGTAGTCTGCGCCATTAGTCTATTAGACCTCTAAGAGGTCTTTTTTTGTTATACTTGTGGTGGAGGTTTATTATGAAAAACGTTTGGGAAAAATATGCAGGAGAAAAAAGAAAGCAGGTCATGGACTTTGCTGAGGGATATAAGGACTATCTTTCAAGATCCAAGACAGAAAGGGAAGCGGTTCTGAATGCTATTGAAATTGCCAAGGACAAGGGCTTTAGAGATATCGGTGAATTTTCTTCTCTGAAGCCAGGAGACAAATTCTATGTCAATAACCGTGATAAGAATCTGGCTTTGTTTGTTATGGGTGAAGAAGCTATTGATAAGGGCATGAACATTCTTGGTGCCCATGTTGATTCACCACGTCTAGATCTGAAGCAGCATCCTCTTTATGAAGACAATGGTCTGGTTCTGCTTGATACCCATTATTATGGCGGTGTCAAGAAATACCAATGGGTTGCTCAACCCATGGCTTTGCATGGTGTTGTCTGCAAGAAGGATGGTGCCAAGGTTGTCATCAATATCGGTGAAAAGGAAGATGATCCGGTCATTGAGATTTCTGATCTGCTCATTCATCTGAGTGCGGATCAGATGAAAAAGACTGGTGCTGAAGTGGTTGCAGGTGAAGATCTCAATGCCTTGTTTGGTTCAATTCCTACCGATGATGAAAAGACTGAAAGCGATAAGGTCAAGAAAAACATCCTTGATATTCTGAAGAGTGAATACGATATTGAGGAAGATGATTTCATCTCTGCTGAACTTGAAATCGTTCCAGCCGGCAAGGCCAGGGACCTGGGTCTAGATCGTTCAATGGTCATGGGTTATGGCCATGATGATAGAATCTGCGCCTATACATCATTAATGGCTATTCTTGAAATGGAAAAGCCTGCTCGTACTTCCTGCTGCCTGCTGGTTGATAAGGAAGAAATAGGTTCAGCTGGCAATACAGGCATGACTTCAAGATTCTTTGAAAATACAGTGGCAGAAATCATTGCCTTATGTGGTGATTATCATGACCTCAAAGTAAGAAGAGCTTTGAAAAATTCAAAGATGCTGTCATCAGATGTTTCAGCTGCTTTTGATCCAAATTATCCTGCAGTTAATGAAATGAAGAATACAGCATTCTTTGGCAAGGGCATTGTCTTTAACAAATATACTGGCGCGCGTGGCAAGAGCGGCTCCAATGATGCCAATGCTGAATATGTAGCTAAGGTCAGGAAGGTCATGGATGATAATGAAGTCATGTTCCAGACGGCCGAACTTGGAAAAGTTGACCAGGGCGGAGGAGGAACTATTGCCTGCATTCTGGCTGAACTGGATATGGATGTCATTGATGCAGGTATTGCAGTTCAGAATATGCATGCCTGCTGGGAAACAGCTTCCAAGGCTGATATTTATGAAGCATATCGGGGTTACAAGGCTTTCCTTAAGGATATGAAATAATGATAGTCTGCTATAACGATTCCATCATGAATCATATTTCATCCCTGCGCTCCTATTTTGGCTTAGAAAGCCAATATGAGAACAATGTCAGGATGAATGCGCTGCTAAAGGACAAGACGCCTTCGAAGATCTATCTCTTTCTGATTGATGGCATGGGTGCAAATCTGATTGAACGCAAGCTGAAAGAAGACAGCTTTCTAAGAAGACATCTGGCATTCAAGACCTCAACAGTCTTTCCACCAACGACTACTGCGGCGACAACCTCCATCCTGACAGGGGATAGTCCTAATAGGACAGGATGGCTTGGCTGGATCCAGTATTTCAAGGAAGTGGATAATGAAGTCATTCCTTTTTTGGACAAAGGCTTCTTTGATCATCAGGACTACGGTGCAGGATTTGTAATGGAAAAGCTGCCTATTGCGCCAATGTATGATGAACTTTTGCAAAAGGGCATCAAAGCCTCTTCCATCTATCCTTCTTTTCGGGATCCTGATTGCAAGACCTTTTCTGATAAGGTTAATAAGCTCTTATCATATGATGCCAATGATCAGTATCGTTTTGTCTATATCTATGAAGACCAATATGATCGCCTGATGCATTTGAATGGTCCTGATTCCGATATTGCGGATGATTATCTGCAGATGGTAAATGATGAACTTGAAAAATTAGCTAACAGTCTAAGTTCTGATGCGCTTCTGCTAGTAACAGCTGATCATGGTCAGGTGGCAGTAAAGGAAACCTTCAACATTCGCCACTCAAAATTTGACAAGTATTTAAGACAGCGTCCAGATATTGAACCAAGAGCCATGGCCTTCTTTATCAAAGAGGGGATGGAGGAAGAATTTGCCAGGGAATTTGTTGAAGAATTTGAGGATCGTTTTATTCTTTTAAGCCGTGAACAGGTCTTGGCTACCCATCTGTTTGGTGATGGTGAAAACCATAAACGCCTAAATGAATTCATTGGTGATTATCTTGCGATTGCCAAAGCCAATACGGTCTTGGCCTATGAAGAGAAGATTACAGTTACATCCAAGGGCCAGCATGCCGGCATGACTTCGGATGAGCTGATTATCCCAATCATTGCATATAAAAAATGATGTGACATTTAAGTCACATCATTTTTACATAATGTCATTGATGAGATGGACCAGGTCATCAACAGCAGCTTTGACAAAGGCTTCTCCTTTATCTGCTGTTGCCTTGCTTGGATCGCCATAGGAACCAACAGTGATATATTCATCCCATGATATTGGACGGTATTTGGCATCCTTTGGCAAGCTTGGGAATTCGGCTACGGCCTTATCAAGCTGCACGCTTTCAGGGCTGATTGCCAGCATCATGGAAGTTTCCATCTCCCCGGCATGCACACAGCCACACGGGATCTTGCTTTCAAGCAATGAAAATAATTCTCTGTTTACTGATGGCTCGAAATACCAGATGTTGTGGTAGTCAAATTCGCTTGCCAAGTCTCTTGCCAGATCCTTGATGGCTGGGGAATTGCCATTATGACCGGCATAGAGCAGGATGTTCTTGGCACCAAACTGTTCAAGACTCATGACTATATCCTTGAGAATTGCTTTTAAGGTGCTATTGCTAAGGGAGATGGAACCCACGAATTTGCGGGCACTCCAAACTTGGCCATAATTGACATTCGGCATGACAATTGAGTCAGTTTTTTCAGCAACCATCATTGCTGTATTGAAACCAATGATATTGTCGGTATCAAGGGGCAAGTGATAACCGTGCTGTTCACAGGAACCAATTGGTACAATAACACATTTGGCTTCCTTTAGTCTTTGTTGAAATTCGATTCTGGTCATAGCGCCAGCATAATGCCTTCTATTGTTTTCCATTGTTATACCTCTGTTATTATTTTACATATATAGTGTTAAAAATACAAAAAATAACATAAAATACGAAAAAATTATCATAAATCATTGAATATTATGATAATATCCCTTATATTTTAGATGTAATCGTTTACATATAGAGGGGGAAACATTATGCAATTCTTTATGCTTTTTGCCAGCAATGTCCTGGTAAAGCCTGCATTCTTTACTGCCATAATCGTCTTTGTTGGTTTGCTTCTGCTAAGGAAGCCAATCTATGAAGCACTATCGGGCTTTATCAAGACTGCTGTTGGCTACTTCATTCTGCAAGTTGGTTCTGATGGTCTGACTGCAACTTTCAGACCTATCATCCAGGCTTTGGGTACTAAGTTCAATATGCAGGCATCTGTTGTTGATACCTACTTCATGATGGGCCAGATGTATGGACCTGAAGGCTTGTTCTCAATTGCCGGAGCTGCTGCATGGACAATGCTGTCAATGGTCATCGCCATGATTACCAATCTGGTATTGGTTGCTCTTAACAAGATCACAAGATGCCGTGTCATCTATACTACTGGTCATACCTTGTCGGTTTATACAGGTGTCTTCATGTGGCTGGTCTTCATCGTATGTCCTGCTGCCCAGAATACGCTTATTGCCTTATTGCTGGGTGTTGTCGGTGGTGTCTGGGCTTCTGTTGGCGCTAATATGACTGTTGAAGCTACACAGAATCTGACAGGTGGTGCTGGCTTTGCCATTGGTCATCAGTGCATGTGGGGTGTCTATTTCTATGACAAGATTGCCGGTTTCTTTGGCGATCCAAATGACTCAGTTGAAAATATCAAAATGCCTGGTTTCTTATCAATCTTCAAGGATAATGTTGTATCTACAGCGATTCTGATGACAATCTTTGTCGGTGGTCTGATGGTTGTTACAGGCAAAGACGCAATTGCAGCTGTTGATGCATCACTTACTGCCAGCACCATGTTTAGTGTCTATATCCTCACTAAGTGCTTGCACTTCTCGGTTTACATGTATATCCTGCTAGCTGGTGTCAGAATGTTCGTTGCTGAACTGACCAAGGCTTTTGCCGGCATTTCCAAGAAGTTCATCAAGGGTTCAATGCCTGGTGTTGATATTGCTGTCTCATTCAACTATGCGCATCCAAACGTCACAATGGTTGGCTTTGTCTTCGGTTTTGTCGGTCAGCTGATTGCCATAGCCGGTCTTCTGATCTTCAAGTCACCATTATTCCTGATTCCAGGTTTCATTCCACTCTTCTTTGATAACGCTGCTGTAGCAGTTTATTCCAATAAGCGTGGTGGCAAGAAAGCAGCCATCATCCTATCCATTTTCAATGGCATATTCCAGGTTCTTGTATCATTGGGCATGATTCTCTTTGTTCAGAAGACTGGAGGTCTATTGTTAACAGCTTGGCCAGCATTCTTTGACAATAATACTGTCTTGCCAATCTATATCTTTGCCTTCAAGTATTTGCCACCACTGGTAGCTTGCATATTGCTGATTGTCCTATTCCTTGGCATCAATCAGATCTACTATCACAACCATAAGGATCATTATTACGATCACGTTGAGGATTAATGATGCGAGTAATTGTTGCGTGTGGCAATGGCATGGGCTCTAGTCTCATGATGAAACTGACTGTTGAGAAGATCTTCAGAAAGGCTGGTGTCGATGCCGATATTGATCATAGCAGTGTTGGTGATGCCTGTGGCATAGCTGATAATTATGATCTGGTTCTTTGTCCAATGACATTTTGCGATATGTTTGCAAAGACAAAGGCGAAGGTCATTGGTGTTCAAAACGCTGTCTCTGCTGCAGAAATAACCGAAAAGCTGCAGGCTGAAGGCATTATCTGATGATTTGGGAGCTGCCATTTTTGGTGGCTCCTTATGCTATAATATTAAAGTATGCGCGGTACAAAGGCTGATGTCCTGAACAGAAGGGATGAGCTTCTAGCTTATATTGTCAATAAGGAAGAGACAACTATTGAAGAATTGGCAATGGTTTTTTCGGTTTCGACATTAACTATCAGAAGGGATATTGAAGAGCTGAAGAACAATGATGTTGTCAGTGTTCGCAATGGCATTGTACGCATCAAGGACAACCGCAAGTTTTTCCTCCGTGATAAGAGCTTCTATGTTGAAAGGAAGCGAATCCAGATGAGAGCTGCTGAGCTGATTGAAGATGGCGACGTCATCTATATCAATACCAGCTTTACTGCTTTAGGCATGCTTGAATTTATTCAGAATACCTATTGTACAGTAGTTACCAACAATTCCCATATCTTTGATCTCAACCTGGATAACAGGATCATTCCAATCTTGACAGGTGGTGAAATAAGACAGCCACGCAGTTCCCTTAGTGGTGAATATACTTTGGAAATGCTTAACAGAATCAGAGCTAACAAATGCTTTGTTGGTGTTGATGGCATCTCCCTTGATGGCACGGCTTTTGTCAGAAATGGTGGGGCATTAAGCTGTTCAGTCCATCATGAAGCCATCATCAATGAAACAATGCTCAAAAACTGTACAGGCAAAAGGTACATCACTGTTCTCAGCAACCGCTTTGGGCGTATTGATCGCTTCTCTTGCGGGACCTTGGATAATGTTGATGGAATCATCACTGATTCTCAAGCCAATCCATTGGATGTTTCAGAACTTAAAAGCCGAGGCATTGAAGTTTTGCTAGTCTAAAGATTGTCAGAAATGGCAATCTTTTTTATTTTCCCTTAGGAAACTATCGATGAAATGACAATAAAGGGATGAAGGGAGGAAAATATGAATCAGATTGCAGTTGAACCAGGCCAACTGTTCGATGTTGCCCAAAGAATTGAACAGGCTGATCAGGATTATCAGCGCATTTACCACAACTTGTATAGTGAAATCGACAAGATGGGAAATGCTTGGCAAGGCAAGGATAATGTTGCCTTCGCAAACCGGATCAAGAGCTTTGAAGATGACTTTCGCCAGATTTCCTTGATAATGCGGGAATATGCCCAGTTTCTGAAAAACAGTGCCAGAAGTTATGAAGACATTCAGGAAGAGCTCTACAGTCAAGCTAACAGATTAAGAACTTAAGGAGGGAATATGAGTCAGATTAGAATTGCGCTTGATGAAGTACAACAGATAGCTGAAAACATCAGAGTCTGCAACATCAATTTGGAAGATGTGCTTGATTATGTCTGCCAGCTGATGAATGGACTAAGAACAGTATGGGTATCAGAAGGCAGCGAGGAACTGATAGCACGTTTCAATGCCTTCTCAAGACGTTTTACTGATGAGAGCGAGACAATTGAATCATATGCGGCATTTCTGGATTATACGGTAGCGTCATATGCAACACATGAGTCAGCAATCAAAGCCAATGCAGCAAATTTCAATTAGAAGATTTCTTCTGATCATCCTGATTTTATTGATGATTACCTGCACAGGATGCAAGAAGACCAGCTATTTGAAAAGTGACTATCTTAGGGATCTTTCAATTAAGACAGGCATTGGCAATGAGAATTATCTAGAAGATCTTTTGGGATATGGAGTTATCGATGATACTGAAGGCCTAGATGAGCAGATGGATGGAGCCTATCTCAAACTTACAGCTCGAAGGCTGATTGGCGATAGGATTGATGAGTATGATATTGAGAGCGGAAGCCTTGATGAGGATAGAACTGCTTACTTTATTGATATAATCTATGAGATACTCAATCATCCAGCATTGAAGGAGATATCAGAATATGCCATCAATGATTATATTGATGTAGAAAAGCTTGAAGGGACTTATGAGGAAGGGCAATTGCTAAGATATCAGAATGAATTCTATATCTATGAAAATGGCTCATATATGAGAGCTGAACTAGAAGATATCTATGAGGATTTCCATTTTTCCACCTCCAAGCCTTTGGATTTTGACAATGTTGAAATTGATACCGATCTAGAACCAGTCGAATCATCATATGCCAATCTGAAATATGAGCTTCTAGCTAGTAGGAGCAAGTCCTATGAATATGAAGGTTTCAAGATTACTTGGAACCTTCATTCTTCTGGCATTGATATCTTTATCGCTAAGGATCTTGGAAGCTATGATTTCTTTTTTGAAGCAGGCATCAATAATCTTGTACCTAATGTGGAAGTGAATTATGAAAAAGGCAAGATCAAGGATGCCTTCTTTGTGATGAATTTCAAGACCAGTCAGTCTCTTGGCACCAGGTGTTCGTATGATAACAAAAAAGTCGTCGTTGATAAGGAAATAGATGGTGAAGAACTGCTAAAAAGAATAATCAAGGACTATCGGGGGAGTGATGAAGCAGAAATCGTCATTCCTGTCTTGAATATCACATTGCCACTTGGTGAAATGCCAGGTCTGATGATGGAAATTGCTGTCAATGTCAGAATCACTGCTTCAGGCAAAGTAGAAATCCTTCTTGCCAATACCCATTGCCTTGGCTTTGAATATCGGAATGGACATATGCGCTTCATCAATGAAAACGATCATGACCTGGACTTTCTTATGCAAGGAAAGGCCAGCAGTGGTCTTGGTCTTTCCTTTGGCATCAGTGCAGTCAATAAGCTTCTCTTTGATCTTGGCAGCAATGCTGGCATCAAGGGTGAACTTGAAAGCATCGTCCATTTATATGATGAAGATGGAAAGATGAAAAGCGATAAAAATGATCTGTCCTATAGCCTTTTAAGCAGCTTTGCAAGCGGGAATGCAGGCATTGACATCTGTGGTGATCTGTCCTTGCACTGGATTCTTGATCTATCCATCAATTCCAGAAAGAGCCTGCTTGGCAAGATGGGATTTGGGAAAAACATCAAACTGCTTGATCAAGACAATCAGCTGCTATCGGACTATACACACTTTGAAGATGGACGCTTTGTCCCAAAATGTACAAGAAAAGGCAAGAAGAAATTCAATATCAAGTCATTGGTTGGGGAAGATGAGAAGATTGTTGTCAATGACATTTCCGTTGTCCTTGATGAAAATGAATGCAAGACCCTCTCAATCAGCAAGCTTCCTAGTGGCTATCTTTTAAGCGATCTGCTATATCTAAGTGCTGATGAGAATGTAGCCAAGGTCAGTGCTGGTACAATACTTGCTGTCAAAAAGGGTGCAACCACAATTGAAATAAGGACCAGGGATGGCAAATATAAGGCTTACGTTGGCGTTGTGGTAGGAAATGATGCTGGTAATCATTGAAGACAAGAGGAGAATCAGCTCCTATGATTGCTTTCCAATCAGCTATGAAGGAATCATGATTAATGGCATTGAAGAAATGGAATATGATGACCATTACCAATTGCTGAAAAAGGAAGGATCTATGTCTTTCTATGACAAGAATCATGATAGGACAATTAACATTTATTTTTATCAAAATGATCGACTTCATCATTTTCTTGCCTCAGGCAAAAACCGGCTCCTTATTTCCAATATTGAAAAAAGTGCGAATATCTTTGACCCCTTGCTAAGGGGTGATCTGCGTCTGGAAAATGGGATTATTACAACTAATAGCCTTAATGCTTATGTCAATGGCTTAAAGTATGAAGGCCAGCCTTTGGCAATAGGTGATGAAATCGAAGTTCCTGGTACAAGGATCATTTATTTCAAGGACTTTCTGCAAATCAGTTCCTGCCACAACATTAATGGTTTGATTCCCTATCAGGCAAAGCCGATGTCCATTTTGCCGCCTATTGTGGAGGAAACAGTTCCCTATTTGAAAATGGCTGAACTGGAGCTCGAGAAGATCAGGGGTTTTCACTATGAAAAGCCTGATCGCCAGCCTCTCTTGCGCCAGCTGCTATCAGGAATCCTGATGTCGATGACCATGATAGCCATCGCAGTCTTTGCTTATAGCTTTAGTGGCTCAGCCTTTGGGATCATGTATCTCATCATGCCCATTTCCGTTATCATGAGCAGCATTATCGTGCCGATTGCGACATTTTATCTTGATAAGAATACTGAAAAAAAGAAGTATCTTAAGGCAAGGGATGATTATCTGGAGTATTTGGAAGCCTATCGGCAAAGGCTTGATGACAAG
>JAQXQU010000213.1 GCA_029101345.1 Erysipelotrichaceae bacterium
AGCCAAACTTGTTCATTATGATAGGGAAAATGATGGCAAGCAGACGCCAATGAGAGGACATCCGGTCTTTATTGCCATGCATGCTTGCGGCTGTTGTTGCCGGGGCTGTCTATATAAATGGTACCGTGTTGCCAAAGAACAGGATTTAAGTGAGGCTCAGCAGTTAAAAATTCTCAATCTCTTGATGAAATGGATTGAAAGAGACCTTAAATATAACCAAAAATGCGATTAAGTAGTCACCTATTGGATTTATAATAATTATATGGATAAAAGAAGACCTTATGCCATTGACTTAACAGAAGAAAAAGCCAATGAATATGTTGCCAAGACCTTGCTGGTATTTTCTGCCGTTCTGGTCTTTGCTTTCTTGCTCAATGAGCTGGATGTCTTCAAGATAACCAAGAGCACAATGCGCTTCTGCACGCCTTTGTGCCTTTTCTTTTCCTTAGTTCCATCAGTATTGGCTCATCATCCGAAAACCAGACATAATTCCGATACAAAATATCTGATGATATTGAATGTCATTGTAGCTTCTGGCATTGTAGTTACAATGCTGAACTTCCATGTGACAGTCATTCTGATTCTGCCTTTGCTGGTATCAACCCAATATCATTCCAAAAGGATTACCGGACTGGCACTTGCTGGCACTTTGATTGATGCAGCAGTTGCTCCATATCTGGGTTGTCTGATCGGCACCTGGCAAAATGACTTCTTTGTCTTCTTGGAACAGGTATCGGGACAATTGAGCTATGAGGCAATAAGGACAGGTACCTATAGTCTGCAGGGTGCTTTGAAACTGCTGCTATTCATTGTCATTCCGACCATCTTCATTCTTTCCATCTATTATGAAATCATTACTTCGATTACCAAGAGTGGTATTGAACTAAACCACTTAAGAAAGAATCTGCAGAAGGAAGTAGACAAGCAGACCCGCAAATTGCTTGAACAGCAGAAGAAATCCCAGCAGACCACCATCGAAATAGTCTCGGCTTTGATTGGTACATCCGAAGCCAAGGACATCTATACAGCCGGTCATGGCCAAAGAGTAGCCAATCTATCAGCACGGATTGCCAAGGAATTAGGCTGGTATATTGAAGACATTGATGTTCTTTTCATCTGTGCCATTCTTCATGATATTGGCAAGATTGCCATTCCTGATGAAATCCTCAAGTCCAATCGTCGCTTGACCAAGGAAGAATATGACAAGGTCAAGCTGCATACAACAAGAGGAAACGAAATCCTCAGTGAAATCAGCAGTCTGCGGCAGGCTTCAACTGTTGCCCTTAACCATCATGAAAGATGGGACGGAACTGGCTATCCTAATGGTTTAAAAGGTGAAGAGATTGATGAATTCTCCCGAATTGTATCAGTTGCTGATTCCTTTGATGCAATGACATCCAATCGTGCATATCGTAATAATCTGCCAATCGAAAAAGTCATTGATGAATTAAGGAAGGGCAAAGGTACCCAATTTGATCCGGTCATTGCCGAGGTGATGATCAAACTGATTAATGAAGGTGAAGTTGAGCCATCATCCAATTAATGGTAGTATGCCTTTTTGGCTAATTATGGTCAAAAAGGCTTTTTTATCTCTTATAGGATCGATAGCTCATGAAAGGCAATTAAGATGCAAAGCTGATCATAGTTCCAGGATGATCTTGCAAGGCAACACTTAGCATTTCCATGGCCTTATTCTAGAGCAGCAATAAATCATCAGCGGTCAATGCATCTTCTTGTATCGTAGCAAGGGAATAGTGTAAATTATCTCTTGAGAGGGCAAGTTTATGAAATTGGTTATTGTCAGACATGGAAAGACTGAATATGCACGCATAAGGAGATATGCCGGTTCCTTTGATACGCCTTTATCAGATCTGGGTATCAAGGAACTTGAAGAAATCAGAGAAAAATATGAATATCCCAAGACTTCTCATTACTTCACTTCCAATCTGACAAGAGCTAAGGAGACTTTCAAGATTCTCTATCCCGATAATGATAGCGAAGGGGCGCTTCCCTTATTGAATGAGCATCATATGGGTGAATTTGAAGATACGCCTTTGATCAGTAATGTCCATGCCTACGATGATTGGCTTTTAGGAAGAAATCCTAAGGGGGAAGAAATCTTTGAAGATTTCAGCAGGCGCATCATGGAAGGCATCAAGATGGTCTATCAGCTATCCAAAGGTGAAGACAGCACAATTGTGGCACATGCTGGCACCATCCGCTGTCTGATTATGAAAAAGGACAAGCTGGTTCCGATGAATTATCGTGACCTCTATATCAAAAACGGCATGGCTTATCTCTTTGATGTTGATATCAGGGATGATGAAGTCATCATCAATTCCTATCAGGCCTTTGATGGTTCTGATGTCTATCGGAGAGACTAATGAAGAGAATATTCATATTGGTGCTATTGTCCCTTCTGCTTTGTGCTTGCAGTGAAGACAAATTCAATACTTTCAGCTATGCTGGTGAAACAATCACCATAGGCAAGGCCATTGACAATGAGAATTATCATGTTGAAGATGACAAACTCTACTTCAATGATAAATATATCGGTACTGTCATCATGGAAGACGATAAGCTAATGGGTCTTGATGTCTATTTGTATGATGTCAAAGGTGATATCTGTCTCAATGGTTATCTTTTGACCAAAAGCGTCAAAGAGACCTGTGATTATTTTGGGGGCAAGGTTGAATATAAAAAAGGTGCAGTCTGCATTATCAATGAAGATGGTGATAATGGGACAAGCACCATGGTTTTCTATGCCAATATCTACGATCAGGTCATTGATGAACTGAATCGTTTCAGCATGTATAAATATTAGCGTCTTTTCTTCTTTTCTTCCTGGGCCTTGATAAAGGAAACGATCGTCAAGTAGCAAGCCAATAGGGCAAAGAGGGCAGCACCAATTGCAAAGAGAATATTCAAGGTGCGCATGATTCCTGTATAGCCAACCTGGTTCATATTGATGATGATGACAATTGGCAAGGCTATTGCCAGCAAAGCAGTTGTGGCATTGGACAAGAGACGTTCGGCTTTGCCGTTGCGCTCTATGTAGTTTTCCTTTGCAGGTTTGACAAAATTTTCAATTCTTGCACATTGGGGCAAGAATCTCAGATAGAAGAGGAAGGCCATTGCAACATAGGCAATGACACCGGCAATAAGGCCGATAATTCCTTGCCACTCAAATAGATAAGCAGCAATCAGTCCGACAGATAGAGCTACAACAAACTTTGATGAATAAAATGTGTACTTGCCAACCAATTGATTGGAAATGACATATCCGGCTTTGGAAAAAGGACCACAATAGACTGTCCGGTTCCTTTTGTCATGATAAATAAAAAGCCCTTCAATATCACTGGCAGTAGTAATCTTTCTTGGCATAAGCTTCAAATAACCTCTTTCTGAAAACTCTAAAAACATTATAATCCATATTACAGATTATGTCATTTATTAGCTAATACAATGTAAGCGTTTACTTTAATGCGCTTACATTATTTGGGATTTTATTCACAATTATTGTGCTACAATTTAGTAGGTAAAGGAGAATAAACAATGGTAGGTATTATTGTTGCTAGCCATGGCCAGATGGCACAGGGCTTGCTAGACACAACTAAATGGTTCTTTGGCGATCAGCCTCAATTTGAAGCAATCTGCTTGCAACCAGGTCAGGATCTGGAAGAATTTGATCAGATTATCCAGGATACTATTGCAAGAGTTGATAGCGGCGATGGAGTAATCCTCTTCTGTGATTTATTATTTGGTACTCCATGCAATCGATCAGCATTAGCACTTAGAGATGGTGTTGAAGTAATAACTGGCATGAATCTTCCAGTAATTCTTGAATTATTGGGTTGCCGTGAATTCACTGAGGAATCACTCAAGGAATTGACAACTAGAATGATTGAAGTAGCAAGAGAAGGTATCAAGGACTTGAAAGCAGTTCTTGATGAAGTTGCTTAATTAGGTTTTAACATCGAAGTGATGTTATACTCCCTCATTAGGGAAATAGTAGTAAAAGGAAGGTAATTATTAAAATGAAATCTGTTGTAATGGTTGCGCCTAAAAAAGTGGAAATCCGCGAATTGGCTACACCAAAGCCAGGCAAGAACCAGGTATTGATCAAGGTTGCTGCTTGTAACATCTGTACAGCTGAACAGAGATTCTGGTCAGGTGAATATGGTGAATCAGTATATCCTATGAACTTTGGCCATGAATATGCTGGTACTATTGTCGAACTTGGTGAAGACGTAATCGAATCTGCTTATCCTGTAGGTTCAAGAGTTGCAGTCAGAGGATTAGACGCATGTGGTGCATGTTACTACTGCCGTCATAATGCTCCAAACCTTTGCACTCATAAGCTTAAGAAGTCAAATAACGTTGATATCGATGGCGTCAAGATGATGGGCGGTTTATCTGAATATGTCCTTGCTGATATTTCAGGTGTCTACTTCTTATCTGATGATATTGATTTCCATACAGCAATCTTTGCTGAACCTTTGGCTTGTGTTCTTCAGTCAGTAATGCAGGCTAATATTGAAATGGGTTCAGATGTTGTTGTCATCGGTGGCGGTATCATGGGCATGCTGCACTTGATGTGTGCAAAATTAAGAGGTGCTAGAGTCATTCTTTCAGAAATGGATGATACAAGAAGAGCATTAGCACTTGAATTAGGTGCTGATGAAGTCATCAACCCACGCGAAGTTGATGCTGTCCAGGCTGTCAAGGATCTGACAGAAGGCCGTGGTGCTGATACTGTTTTCAATACAACTGCTATCCCAGCTGTTGCCAAGCAGGCTGTTGATATGTGCGGTTATTTGGGTACAGTCGTTATGTATTCATCTCAGCATCCTAAGAAGGACATTGAAATCTCTCCAAGCTGGTTGCATAGCTCACAGGCTAAGATTACTGGTACAGTTTCACCTTCAATTGTTTCCTTTGAACAGTCAGTCAATATGCTTAACAAGAAGCTGATTGATCCTTCTAAGCTGTTCTATGGTGCATTCCCAATTGAAAAGGCTCAGGAAGCTTTTGAAACTGCTGTCCGTCCAGACACATATCGTTGCTGCGTAGATTTTGAATAATCTTTAAGCATTATCAATAAAGAGGAGTTTTTTACTCCTCTTTGCATTACCAATTAATGGCTAGACCATTGATTATATAAAGAGAAGGAGCGAATAATACAATGTTAGTATCAATGAAGGAAATTTGCGCTGTTGCAAGAGAAAACCATTTCGGTGTACCTGCATTAGGCGTAAACAACGAACACAGCATCCGTGCTGCTGTTGAAGCTGCTGAAGAAAAGAATTCACCACTGATTCTCTTAATCACTTATGGTGCACACCCTGACTTTGTTTACTTTGGTCAGACAGCAGCTGAAATTGCCAAGGCATCATTTGTACCAGTTGCGACAATCCTTGACCATGGTCCATCTTGGGACACTTGCGTTTGGGCTGTTAGAGCTGGCTTGACTGATATGATGATTGACAAGTCTTCTAAGCCATATGAAGAAAATGCTGCTGAAGTAAAGGCTGCCGTTAAGCTTGCACATGTTGTTGGCATGGGTGTTGAAGCTGAATTAGGTCATGTTGGTTCAGGTGAAAACTATGCTGTTGATGGCCATACTGCATTCACTGATCCAGATGAAGCTGTCAAGTTTGTTGAAGAAACAGGTTGTGACTACCTGGCTGTTGCTGTTGGCACCGCTCATGGTGTTTACAAGGGCAAGCCAGAACTTCACTTCGACTTATTGCAGACATTGAGAGACAAGGTTTCTGTACCACTGGTTCTTCATGGTGGTTCAGGTTCTGGTGATGAAAACATCACAAAGGCTTGTGAATTAGGCATCTGCAAAGTCAACTTGGCTAATGACCTTTACAGGGGCATGGCTCAGGGTCTGATTGATGCTGATATTTCTGGCAATGGCGTTTATATGGCATACAACTTCCTGACTACAGGTTACAAGAATGTTGCTAAGCACTATATGGATGTCTGCAAATCAACTGGCAAAGCTAGCCTCTACAACATCAAGAACCTTGGCATTACTGGCAAGGGCGTTTCTGAAGACGGTGACGTCAGAGAAGCTTAATCAAGAATAAGGAGAAGCATGGGCTTCTCCTTTTTTGTTTTTTGGCAAACGCTATTCATATAGACAAGGAAATAATCAGATGAAAGTCTGATGATAAACTGAAAAGTTATGGACATTTGATTGAAAAGTACAAACAAATGATTTTTTTTGGCAAAATTTCAAAAGAATTTGTGGTAACTTGTCCTCGCATCTGAAGATCATAAAGATTTCAAATAACCCATAAAATGCGCCTGTTTTTGAATTATTAGCAAACATTTGGCACATTTTATGACGCTTTTGTTCACACAATTATCACATAGTTTGTGTTTACAAGCGCTTTCAAAATGTTTTATAATTAGTTCACAAGTTAATCAAAGGAGATTAAAAATGAGAAACGTAGTATTAGCTCGTATTGATGACAGACTAATCCATGGTCAGGTTGTCACTGCTTGGCTAAAGAAGACAGATGGTAATCTAATCGTCATTCCAGATGATGGTGTTGCAAAAGATGTATTCATGCAGCGTGTACTTAAGGCTGCTGCTCCAAAGGGCGTTGATCTTAGAGTTATGACTGTTGCTGATGGTGCAAAATTCCTGCTTGAAGAATCTGCACCTAATGAAAAGGTCGTTATTCTAGCTAAATATCCAGCAACATATGTATCTTTGATTGAAGCTGGCTGCAAGTTTGATGAAATCGTACTTGGTGGCATGGTAAACAATCCTAAGAGAAAGCCATTCATTAAGCAGTGTGCATGTACTGATGAAGAAGCAGCAGACATGGAAAAGATTGTTGATGCTGGTATTCATCTTTATTTCCAGCTTGTTCCAGGACAGACTGTCATTGAATGTGCTGGTCCAATCAAGACTCGCTTAGGCAAATAGGAATTGGTGTTTACAAGGCTTAGCCTTGAGACATATCTCTAACAGGATGGAAGAGCATGCTGTTTTAGGGATTATAAAGGGAATCTGATTTCAGAATCTTCGCAGATTCTTATCATTACCAAGATTCGCAATAGAAAGGGGAGTATGGTGTTTAACACAACACACCGTACAAAATTTTGACTCTATGTCATTATCATTTGCTCAGTGTTTGTTAGTTGGTATTATCTACGCTCTTTGTGGATTCTCATTCCTTGCCAGCTATACAACTACTTACAGACCTCTGGTCTGTGCAACAATTGTTGGTGCATTCTTCGGCGACATCAAGAAAGGTGCTGAATTAGGCGCTCAGATCAACCTTATCTACATTGGCTTCATGTCTGTAGGTGGTTCTTCTCCTGGTGACCCTTGCTTAGCAGGCTGTGTCTCAACAGCATTATGTATTGCTGGTGACCTTCCATTGGAAATGGGCTTAGCAATGGCTGTTCCAGTAGGTTTGCTTGGTGGCTTCATCTTCGTCTTCCGTATGACAACAAACTCATTCTTTGCTCGTTTAACTGAAAAGTTCATCGAACAGGATAAGGATTTGTTCATCCCAACAGTTATTGGCCCATTCATTTACTACATGTTCCTTGCAGTAGTTCCTACAACAGCTTTATTAGCTTTAGCATCAGGTGCTATGGATAGCTTAGCTGCTGTCTTAAATGGTCCAGTTCTTGCTGCTGTTGCTGTTGTTGGTGGTATGATGCCAGCATTAGGTATTGCCATGAACTTATTTGCAATCTTTAAGGGCAATGCGAGAATCTTCTTATTTGTTGGTTTCGCAATGGCTGCTTATTTACACTTACCAGTTATGTGTGTAACAATCTTCGGTCTTGCCATGGCTCTTGTTTACACTCAGCTGGCTAAGGAATAATGGAGGATCTTATGGAAAACGTTCTAACTAAAAAAGATTTAAATAATTCTTGGCTTCGTTGGCAGTGTTTCAATCACTCTGTATACAACTATGAAAGAATGCAGGGTCTCTGCTGCTGCTTATCAATGGTACCAATTGTCAGAAAGCTTTATCCAAATGATGCTGAAAAGAGAAAAGAAGCATTATTAAGAGAAATGCAGTTCTTCAACACAGAAGTTATCTGGGGTGCTTCAATCCTAGGTCTAGCTGTTGCAATGGAAGAACAGGTTGCTAGAGGCGAATTAGAAGATCCAGATTCAATCACAGCTGTTAAGTCAGGTTTGATGGGTCCATTCGCAGGTATCGGTGACACAGTAACTCAGGGTATCTTCACTCCACTTACTATTTCTATCGGTATCGGTTTGACTATGGGTGGTGCTACAGTTGCTGGTCCAATCTTCCTAGTAGTCGTTCAGGTAGCTTATGCTTTGATTCTTGGTCATATCTCTTGGTTCTTAGGTCATGATAAGGGTGCTGATGCTATCATGTCAATTCTTGAATCTGGTGCTATCAACCAGTTGATCCAGGGTGCAGGTATCTTAGGTTGCACAGTTATGGGTGCTCTAATCTCTAACTATGTCAGCGTTAAGTGTGGTATCAATATCCAGACTGAATATGCTTCATTCAATGTTCAGACAGACTTATTGGATGCATTGCTTCCAAACTTGCTTCCACTATTGACTACATTAGGTTGCTGGGTTCTTGTTACTAAGGGCTGGTCAACCGCTAAGGTTACTCTTCTAATCTTCGTAGTCGGTATCGTCGGTTCATTACTGCACATCCTTGCTTAATTTTTGATCGGACATAATCTAAAAATTATCTAAAATATAATAATGCTAACAATCAGAGGAGCAATCCTCAAAGTTGTTAGCATTATTTATTCTCAGCAAGTTTTTCATAAGGAGGAAAGAAAATATGAAAATGAGAACTGTTGTATCTGTAGCACCTCATACTATCGAAATCCGTGAAGTTGAAAGACCAAAACCAGGTAAGAACCAGGTGCTTGTTGAAGTAAAATCATGTAACATCTGTACTTGGGAACAGAGAGTATTCGCTGGCGAATACCCATATATGTATCCATTCAATGGTGGTCATGAAGCAGCTGGTGTCATTTGTGAATTAGGTGAAGATGTCATTCCTGAAGCCTGGCCAGTAGGCACTAAGGTTGCTGTTAGAACATTAGACTCATGTGGTGCATGCTACTACTGCCGTCATAATGCTCCAAACCTTTGCACTCATAAGCTGAAGAAGTCACCTTCTAACACTCCTTATGAAGGCATCAAGAACCTTGGCGGTTTCTCTGAATTCATCTGTGTCGATATTGCAGCAGTCTATCCTCTACCTCAGGATATGGACTTCCATAAGGCAATCTTTGCTGAACCTCTGGCTTGTGTTCTGAACTCAGTTAACCAGACAAATATTGAAATGGGTTCAGATGTTGTTGTCATCGGTGGCGGTATCATGGGCATGCTGCACTTGATGTGTGCAAAGCTCAAGGGTGCCAGAGTCATTCTTTCAGAAATGGATGACACCAGAAGAGCTCTTGCTTTGGAATTAGGTGCAGATGCAGTCATCAATCCACGCGAAGTTGATGCTGTCCAGGCTGTCAAGGATCTGACAGAAGGCCGTGGTGCTGATACTGTCTTCAATACAACTGCTATCCCAGCTGTTGCCAAGCAGGCTGTTGATATGACTGGTTATATGGGTACAGTTGTTATGTATTCATCCCAGCATCCAGCAAAGGATATTGAAATCTCTCCAAGCTGGCTGCATAGTTCACAGGCTAAGATCACTGGTACAGTTTCCCCTTCAATTGTTTCCTTTGAACAGTCAGTCAATATGCTCAAGAAGAATCTGATTGATACTACCAAGCTCTTCTATGGTTCATTCCCAATTGAAAAGGCTACTGAAGCATTTGAAACAGCTATGCGTCCAGATACTTATCGTTGTGCTATCGACTTTGATGCTTCAAAGTAGGAGATAATAATGAATAATTTTGAAATCAATATGAAGACAAGAGTCATCTTTGGCAAAGATACTCATCTAAATGTCGGTGCAGAAGTTAGGAAGTATGCTGATTCATGTTTGATTGTCGATGATGGCATGCCATTCCTAAAGCCACTTACTGATGTTGTTAAAGCATCATTAGAAGAAAATGGTGTCAAATGGTATGAATTTTCAGAAATTACACCAAACCCACCTCTGACTACTTGTCGTAGAGCGATGGAAATGATCAAGGCTAATGGCATTGGCTTTGTTCTTGCTATCGGCGGTGGTTCAACAATGGATGCTGGTAAATTCATTGCTTCCCAGGTTACTACTGAGGAAAATCTCATCAACATGAGCTATGGCTGGCAGCCAGAAGTCCTGGTTCCACTTCCTCATGCATGCATTTCAACCTTATCCGGTACTGGCTCAGAAGCTGATGGCTGTGCCATGATTGTTGATGACACTGTCAATCCACCAATCAAACACATGGTCTGGAGTTTGAGAATGTGCTGTGATTTTGCCATTATCAATCCAGAACTGACATATACCCTTCCAAAGAAGCAGACAGCTGCTGGTGGTATGGATATCATGTCTCATTGCTGGGAAACTTATATGGTTGAAAACCCTAATGAAGACCTTTCCGACTACTTCCTAGCTGGTATTGTCAAGACTGTCTTGAAGTATGTTCCAATTTGTCTGGAAGATCCAACAAACTATCAGGCACGTGCAAACCTTTGCCTTTCCGCTAATGCTTGCATGAACCCAAGCTTCATGTATTCCGGTTCTGCAAACTATTGGATTTGCCATGCAATGGAAAATCCAATCACAACCCAGTTCCATGGAACCCATGGTCAGACTTTAGGCTATATTACATTAGCTTATGTCAGATATTGCTATGAACATAATATCAATACAACGAAGTTGATCAAGTGGGCAGTTGAATGTATGGGAGCTGAATATGACTTCTTTGAGCCAGCAAGAACAATTCTAGCTGGTGCCGATAATCTGGAAGCTTGGCTGAAGAAGGTTGGCTTGGCAACTAGATTAAGTGAAGTTGGTATTGATTATGAAAAGGACAATGATCAACTTCGTTTATGTGCTGAAGCTTGTGTCAATGCTGGTACATGCCGTTTCAGTGTTGATGAAGTCATGGATATTTATGCATTAGTAAAATAATTGATTTACAATATACAGGAAGACCTTCGGGTCTTTCTGTATTCATTTGAGGTGAAAAAAGATGAAGGAACTGCTTATAAGCATGGCTAGTGAATTTGGCCGCAGACATACAATCAGTCAAAAGAAGAGATTCACATCATTTTATAAGGCGCAGCTAAAAGCCATTGGCTATACGGTAAAGGAACTGAAAGACAATGCTAAAAAGATGTCCAATTACCTTTTGATTGGTGATATGAAATATGCCAAGACCATATTCTTGGCTGGCTATGATACATCAACAAAATCTATCATCCCTGGTTATAAGCACTATCCGTTGAATAATGAAAAGAATGGTCGCATGGTCTTCCTGGAATCATTAGCTAGAGCTATTGTCGCAATTGGCCTGCTACTGCTAGATCTGCTGGTTATCATCAAGCTGCCATTTATTGAAGGCAATGTTTTCCTGACCATTTTAGCTGATGCATTGACGATTGTCATTGTTGCCTTAATGATGCTGGGCATTCCCAATAATTACAATTATGAGAGAAATACAGCAGCATTGACTCTTCTTTATGATCTGGCTTATGAGGTCCATGACAATAAGAAATGTGCAATTGCCTTAGTGGATAATACCAGCGACAATACTATGGGTTATCGCTATATGGAGTCAATGTTAAAGGATTATCGCAATAAGAATATCCTGATTCTTGATTCCATAGCCTATGGTGAAAAGCTTTACTTGGTTTATGATGAAAAAATGGCAACTGAAGCCAAGAAGATCCTTTCATATCTGACTGATCTTGAGGTTTATGATCTCCCATTAAAGCATTCGGATGCTATAAAATCACCACTCTACTTCTATCAGAAGAGTCTGCTATTGACTAGCGGCACTTATAATGGCAAGGAGATTGTTGTCAAGAATGTCAGATCAAGCAGAGACTCAAATGTTGATGTTGATCGAATGGAGAAGCTCAGGGATGGCCTGGCTAGATATGTCAATGGAGAAAAAGATGATGAAAAATAAAGCCTTATCAGGTCATCTAATGGCCCTTGCCTGCATCCTCATCTGGGGCTTTGCGGCATCATTTACCAAAATCCTGACCAATAACCTGCCAAATGGTACTGTTCAAATTGTCAGAAGCCTGATGTGCTATGGTTTCCTATGCGTTCTGAATCATGACAGTATCAAGCTATCCTTCAAGGAAGAACTGCTCTATATTGGCTGTGGTTTCTTTGGCAAAGCTCTTTATCAGATCTTTGAACTGAATGCCTATTCAAGAATTCCTGCATCCATTGCCTCTGTTCTGATTTCCACTTCACCAGTCATGATTGGCATTCTCTCAATGCTCATCTACAAGGAAAAGCTTAGCAAGTGGTTTATTCCTGGCTTTATTGTTTCAATAGCAGGTATCTGCATGATTTCCATTACAGGTGTTGCTAATCTCAATGCTGACCCTGTTGGCTTGCTATTTGCAATACTGGTTGCCATGACTTATGCCATCCAGACCATGATCATCAGAAAGATTCTGGCTCTTCCGATCAATGTAACTGCCTCAACCAGGAGAATTACTTTCTGGGGTATTGTCTTTACAATTCCGATTATGCTGGCTACCCATGAAAGCTTTGACTTTACAGGCATTCTGACTTTGGAAAATGTCATTGCCTTCCTCTATGTTGGATTATTGTCTTCAGCTGGTACAGCTCTTTTATGGAACTTCTCCATTACAATTCTTGGAGCTGTCAAGACCAGCATTTATATCTATGCCATTCCAGTAGTTGCTGTCATTGCCTCAATGATCATCTTGCATGAGACAATCACACCTGTCATCCTGGCTGGAATAGCCATTACTATTGTTGGTGTTATCTTATCAGGTAAGAAGTAGGAGGGAAATATGCCAAGCATTCAAGTAACAACACCTAAGCTAACTGAAGAAAAAGCCAATGAATTGGCCAAGAAAATTCAGGAAGCCATTTATCCTGTCTTAAACAATCGCGAAATCTTTGTTTTCATTAATGAACCTCGCTATTATGTCAATGGCAATCCGGTCGATGGTGGCTATATCAACGTCAAGCTTGATGCCGCTAATCTGTCAGAAGAAAAGCTTAATGAGGCAGTGAAGGTCCTTTACGAAGCTACTACAGCTGTTCTTGGTGAATTGCGCTTCATCTTCGGTTACACAAATACGCCACTTGACCATGTTGGTGTCAATGGCTATATGATCAACGAGTATCGAAGGCTAAAAGCCGAAGGAAAACTCCAGTAATAAAAAATCAGGTGCTGAACCTGATTTTTTTCATTTAGTCTTTCTTGTTGAGGTAGACAATATCGTCTTCGTCTTTCTTAGGCTCTTCAGCTTTTGGCGCTTCATCAGCCTTTAGGACATTTCTTAGGACATCCAATCCCTTTTCAGCAATATCAATGGTTGTATCCTTGGCCTTGTCGATCTTGGACTGGATTTCTGGTGAATTAAGATAATCCTGAATCTTTGTTGAAAGCTCTTTTAGTGATGAGGCAAAGTTCTGGACATTTTCATTTTCCATTAGCTTATCAAGACCTTCCTTGATATCAGCCTTGATTTTTGATAAGTCAACTTCAAGCTTGTCTTCAACCTCCTCAGCAGTTGCTTCTTCCTTGGTTTCAACTGCTTCCTTGATTTCAACTGCTTCCTTGGTTTCTTCTTCGGCTGGCTTGTTATCATCAAGTGATTCAATGACCTTGTTCTTGAGCTCTTCAATCTTGTTGGCGGTAAATGTTGCGGCATCATTGCACTTATTTACAACTTTCTCGAGGAAAGAATTAAATTCTTCTTCATTGATTTGGCTATTGGCAACTTCCTTGACCTTATTGATAGCTGTATTGATGGCAGTTACTGTCTTTTCAGTGATGTTCTTCACCATTTGTCCATCATCATCAGATAGAGCTTCCAGCTTGGCTGAAGCCTTTTCCTTGAGATTAAAGACCATTTCCTCCATCTGCTTGATTGCTTCTTCAAATCTATTATTCATAAGATACCTCCTAAACCAATTATACAACCGACATATTCAAAAGGAATCATCATCTTTGGAACAATAGATTAAGATATTATGATGTTTTAGCAAGATACTCCTTGAAAGCCAGAGCCATATTCCTGACTCCTTCTTCAAGCCGCTTGTCATCGACAAAGGAGAAGTTGACACGGCAATGGTTCTTTTCAATTTCATTGGCATAGAATGGTTCACCAGGGACAAATGCTACCTTGTGCTTGATGCATTCCTTCAGAAGTTCTTGGGAATCAACATTAGTTGGGAAAGTGATCCAGAGGAAGAGGCCACCATTAGGATGAGTCCAGCTGACTTCCTTTGGCATATATTTCTCTAGACACTTAAGCATGACATCACGACGATGGCCATAGACCTTGATGATTTCCTTGATGTGTTCTTCAATATCAGTAACATCGAGGAATTCAGAGGCAATATATTGCGTTAGGGTATTGGGCTGCAGGTCAGCTGCCTGTTTAGCAATAATTACCCTGGAAATGATTTCCTTGTCAGCAATCATCCAGCCCAGACGGAAGCCAGGGGCGAGTATCTTGGAGAAGGTACCCAGGTAGATGACTCTTCCTTCATCATCAAGAGAAAGAAGGGTTGGGGTCCGGCTTCCTTCGTAGCGAAGTTCTGTATATGGTGAATCCTCGATAATCATCAACGATGTACCTCGGACAGCATCCATCAATTGAATCTTGCGATATAGAGGCATGGAAATGCCAGTTGGGTTCTGGAAGTCTGGAATGGTATAGAGAAACTTGGCTTCAGGATAAATTGCCAGTTTCTTCTTAAGATCCTCAATGATAATGCCATCTTCATCCATTTCTATTTCAACTATTCTGGCTTCATAGGAATGGAAGGTGTTGATAGCTGCCAAATAGGTTGGCTTTTCAACAAAGACGACATCGCCTTTGTTACAGAAGATCTTGCCAACAAAATCCAAGCCCTGCTGGCTGCCGGAGACCATGGCAATATTATCCAAAGTCAGGCCACTGACTCCCATCTTGGTCTCCATACGCCCAATAATCTGCTTGCGAAGGGCAGTTAAACCTTCAGTATTGGAGTATTGCAAGGCACTTTGGCCATATTCTTCCAAGACTTTGGCTGATACCCAGGAGATTTTGCCTTTTGGGAAGACTTCAGGTGCTGGCAAGCCACCGGCAAAGGAAATGATATCAGAACCATTAGCTAATTTGAGGATTTCACGGATTGCCGAAGGCTCCATATTATTGAAGCGATCGGCATAGTTGACTTGAAATTTCATAGGATTCTCCCTTAGTAAAGCATTTCCGGATAGGTTGGAAGCTTATAGACGTCCTTGGAGGCAATCTTTTCATAATCGTTGATCAGACCTTTGATCTTATCAATCAGTGGAACAATTGTCTCTCTGGCCAATAAGCCCTTAGCAAGGCTTTCATCTTCCTTGTTCAGCTTAGAATAAGCCATTCTTAATTCATCAAGAGCCAAAGCCAATTCATCAAGCATAATAATCAGCTGTTCTTTGCGCTTCTTGGCAAAGCTGGAGGCAGTAAGAGCGGCTTTGTTGGTGATTTCCTTTTCCATGAATGGAATAATATGGCTTTCAGCCATATACAGCATGGTCTTGGCTTCCAGTGATATTGATGATACATATTGTTCAGCCAATACTTCCTTGTGGGCCTTCATTTCCGTTTCAGTAAGGATGCCATAGCCTGTCAGAAGATCGACATTCTTCTTGTCATCAAATCTGGCAATGGCTTCAATTGAAGACTTGATATTAGGAAGACCTCTTCTTTTCGCTTCCTTGACCCATTCTTCAGAATAGCCATTCTTTGAGAAGATGACTTTGCCATGGTCTTTGAAGACTTCCTTGACATAATCAATGATGATTTCCTTGTATTCCTTTTCAGATCTTCCTTGGAGTTTCTTAAGGAATTCATCAATGCTTGAAGCTATGATCGTATTAAGGACCACATTGGCAAATGAAGGTGAGGCTGAAGAACCCAGCATTCTGAATTCAAACTTATTGCCGGTAAAGGCAACTGGTGATGTCCTGTTGCGGTCGGTTGCATCCTTTGGAATGTAGGAAAGACCACTGATTGGTTCGCTTGTTACGGTATCCTTTCTGCCTTCAACTACTTCGTCAATGATGCTTTCGACAAAATCACCAAGGAAAATGGAAATGATGGCAGGTGGTGCCTCGTTGCAGCCAAGACGGAAGTCATTGCCAGGATTAGCAGCTGATAGCCTTAATAATTCAGGATAGCTGTCAACAGCTTTGACAAAGCAGGAGACAAAGAGCAGGAATTTGAGGTGATCCTTTTCACTCTTGCCAGCATCAAAGACATTGACGCCAGTATCGGAGACCAATGACCAGTTGTTATGCTTGCCTGAGCCGTTAATGGAATCAAAAGGCTTTTCATGCAGCAGACAGGCATAGCCATGCTTATAAGCCACACGTTTCAGGATATCCATCACCAATTGGTTCTGATCAACAGCCACATTGGCATCACAGAAGATTGGTGCCAGTTCAAATTGCATTGGTGCTACTTCGTTGTGCTCAGTCTTAATGAAGATGCCGAGCTTCCATAATTCATCATTGACTTCTTTCATGAAAGCCTGGACCCGAGTAGGAATGGCGCCAAAGTAGTGATCATCAAATTCCTGTCCTTTCGGAGCCGCATGACCAAATAGTGTACGGCCCGTCAAAATAAGATCCATTCTTGACTTATAAAGTGGACGATCAATCAGGAAGTATTCCTGTTCTAATCCAATCATTGGTGTTACTATCTTGACATCGGCATAGCCAATCTTTCTTAAGAGTTCACTGGCTTTATCAGATACAAGGGCAATTGATCTTAATAGCGGTCCCTTCTTATCAAGCGATTCACCATGATAGGAGACAAAGACCGATGGAATGCAAAGCACACCATCCCTGATAAAGGCAGGTGATGTCAAATCCCAATAGGTATAGCCCCGGGCTTCAAAAGTTGAACGAAGGCCACCGCTTGGAAATGATGAGGCATCGGGTTCACCCTTGATCAAAGTCTTTCCATCAAAACGTAAAATGGCCTTGCCATCCTTGTCCTTATCGATGAAAGCATCATGCTTTTCAGCTGTTGAACCTGTCAAAGGCTGAAACCAATGGGTGAAATGGGTACAGCCCTTGCCAATGGCCCATTCCTTCATGCCATGGGCAATGGCATCAGCTGTTGGCTTATCCAGAGGCATTGAGGTTTCCAAGATCTCGAGGTAGCGGTTGTAGACATCTTTTGGCAGATATTCCTTCATGACCTCATTAGTGAAGACCATTGAGCCAAAATCCTTGAATGCAGTTTTTTCCATAATTTTTCTCCTTATTTACCACTGTTTCCATAATTTGCAAGAACTCTTGCTGAAGGATCATTGACATCACAACCCGTCCAATCCTTGTTCGGCATCCAGAAATCCTTGATCATTTCTGCTTGGTTAGGGTAATGAGATTCGAATATTTCCCGATAGAGCAGGGATTCTTTTGTGAAAGGCTTATTAAAGCTGTAATTATTGCATTTGCTGGCAAACTCTTCATCACTGTAGAGATTGTTCGCATATTCCTTGATGTCATCAACCATTGAATGGCCGACAGCATCAGAGAAGGCGGCTTTTTCGCGCCAAAGGATCTCTTCTGGCAATAGCTTGTCCTTGCTGAAAGCTCTTCTTAGCAGATATTTGCCGATGCCATAGCTGTTGACCTTGTACTTTGGATTAATTGCCATGACATATTTGACAAAAGCCAAATCACCAAAAGGAACCCTTCCTTCCATGGAATTATCAGATATGCAACGATCAGCTCTAAGAACATCATACATATATAGTTCATCAACCCGCTTCTTGGCTTCCATTTGGAAAGCAAGAGGAGTAGGGGCATAATCGGTATATTTATAGCCAAAGAGTTCATCGGATATTTCACCAGTCATCAGCACTTTGATATCAGTGTTCTCTTTGATCTTCTTACAGCAAAGATACATGCCAAGGGAAGCTCTGATGGTAGTGATATCATAGGTAGCCAGAATCTCAATGACCTTATCAAGGCTTTTGAGCACTTCGTTCCTGTTCATATAGAACTCCTGGTGAAAAGAGCCAATATAATCCGCTACTTTCCTTGCATATTTAAGATCAATGGCATCCTTCTCCATGCCAATGGCAAAGGTTCTGATCTTCTTGTTTAAGGCTTTGGCTGCAATTGCACAAACAAGGCTTGAATCAAGGCCCCCTGATAAAAGAAAGCCTAATGGAGCATCACTATCCAGCCTTTTGATAACACCTTGGCATAATTTGTCCCTGATATTATCACAAATGACATCGATGTCATCAGCAAGATATTCATCAACAGTGGTCAGGTCAGCATATCTTATGAATTTTCCATCCTGGTAATAGTGACCCGGAGGAAAGGGAATGATCTTATTGACCAGGCCTTCAAGATTGATGGCCTCTGAGGCAAAGATGATGCCACCATCTTCAGGATAGCCATAGAAGAGGGGACGGATGCCTATGGGGTCTCTGGCAGCTATGAGCTTCTTGCCATCAGAAATGATGAGGGCGAATTCAGCATCCAGTTCCTTGAACATTTCGGTACCCATTTCAAGATATAGAGGCAAGAGAATTTCACAATCTGATTCAGATTTGAACTGGTATTTGTCTTCCAGCTTCTTCTTGATTGATCGAAAGCCGTAGATTTCACCATTGCAGACAATTGCCAGCTCATCCCTTTCAAATGGCTGCATGCCTTCCTTATGAAGACCCATGATTGCCAAACGATGGAATCCCAGAACTGTATTGCCATATTCTTTGATTCTAGTATCATCAGGACCACGATGAATTGATTTATAGAAGTGTTGGCGCATATGCTGTTTGCCAAACTGTGATTTTTCAATACCCATGATTGAACACATAAAAAAGCACCCCCCTAGTAGTCACTTATCCTGTTTCAGGACGAATGACCAAAATGGTGGTGCTACCTGCATTCATTGACATTTGTTCAAAGGTCCTTCAACCTTCTCTCTACTAACGTAAGATATCCGGCTTCCCTACTCATTGCTTTTCGAGTCGCAGCTGCTAGAGTGTTTATTCATTATCATCTTCGTACTGGCTTGCACCAACCACCAGCTCTCTTTAATCCGGGTGATAACTACTTCTCTCCGTCATCGCTATAATCAATGAAGTCATTATATTCCTAGATCTTTAGGGAAATCAATAATAAAATGAAAAAATGCAAAAAATAATGAAAACAATGGAAATAAAAATACATTTCTTTCAATGAATCTGCTTTTTTCAGCAGAAAAAGCAAAAATAACTATAAATTTCTCTAAAATTCATATTTTCAAACCAAATGTTTTTATTGTAGAATAAGGCATAGGTTTTTATAAATGAAATAATTTTCTGTAAATTATTTCGGGAGGATTCAACATGGGAATCTTTGATCTGTTAAGTGGTAAGGAAGATCTCCGCAAGGGTGGCAGTGATTGTCAATTCAACGGCTACCTTGAAGATTACTTTGATTCTCTGGAGGAGGGACCAGTCAAGGAAGTGCTGGGAGCTCTGTTCGCTAAAGACAACAGTCTGAAAATTATCGTTAAGCTTTACCTTGGAGTTTCAAAGAATTCCATCTCCAATGCCATTATTCGCTATAAGGACATCTTCAAGTTCGAGAATAAGGCAATGGCCATTCCTTATATTGTCTATGGCAAAAAGGATGGCAAGGAAAAGGCTTTGATTCTGGTGGATGATGATTATATCTATGCCAAAGGTCTCTACTATTCCCTGACTGAACCGGCAAGTGCTTTCCAGGAGGTCAAGAATGACTGTGTTGCCCTTGATTTTTCAAACAAGGAATTAATACTTGATGTTTATGACGCACTCTTTTACAAAAGAGCTGGTCAGATTCAAAGGGATATTGACAAGCGCTATTTCGCTGATTATGATTCCTCATTTGCCAAGGCTTTGGCCTTATCGAAGGATATTGGCGATAGTTGCCTGGAAGGAGCAGCTAATGCGGATGATAAGGAAGAATATATCAGAAGCTGTGTTGCCAAGTGGTTCCTGATCAAGAAATTTGTCTATGTCCAATATATGGTTGACAAGGACATCCTGGCTAGCCGCCATGAAGGAAATGTCAAGCAGCAAAGAAACAAAGCGAAGGAAAATGCCGATGCTATCAGATTCACATCAGTGTCGGACATGTGGCGCTATCGCAGTTATCAGAAGGGTTAGAAACCCTTCTTTTTATTAGCTCATTTAATAAATGAATCAATGATGTTGTATAATGTTAGATATGAGAAGAAGAAACCAGATTAACATTTTTCCCTTCATTCTGTTGATATTTATCGCCCCAAGTCTTATCAGTAGCTTGATTGGCGGCCTCTTCTGGGCAATAGAAGCAATATTGCCGTTTGCCATGATCATCTTCATTGGTGTGATGATTTCCATGACTGTTGCTGGTTCCAAACAGAGCCGCTCCAGCCGCTCATCTACCAGTCGAAATAATAAAGGCAAGAGTTCTGTTCGTGAAAAGAGCCGCTTTTCCAATCGGGAAATGGCCATGATTGACCGCAAGCTCAAGGACTATTTCGAGAATAATGCATCATTATTGATTGCTGATGACATTGCTTTGACAACAGGAAAGGGATTATATACAAGTGTTGATGACCTCTATCTGACCTATCGGGATGAAAGGGTTGTCAAGCTTTCAGAATACAAGCTCTCCTATCGGGAAGTCTATAATCAGATTACCGATCTGCTTTTGGAATTTGCCAAGGAAGTGCCAGTCAAGGAAAAGGCATCAAAGAAGAAGGAAACAGAAAGTTCTGAAGAAGTCAAACGGCCTAAGAAGGAAGAGCCAAAGCTTTCAACTGCTGTTGAATATATCAATAGGATTGATACTTTGAACAAGGCTATTCCCAATGAGGAAATTACCAATGGCCTCTATCAGACCTGTGATCTTTTAAAGCAGATTGATTTGTCCAATAGTGAAAAGAAAAGCGAAAAACTCAAGAAACTCTATGACTACTATCTGCCAATTCTTGTTAACATCCTGGAAAAATACCATCAGCTTGATTCTTCGCCAATCAAAGGTGAAGAGCTTGAAACCTGCAAGACCCAGTTAATCAAGACCATTCTTCTGATCAACCAGGCCCTAAAGACAATCTATTCTTCACTGCATGAAGAAGACTATATGAATCTCAATGCAGATATCACAACTCTGCAGTCATTATTGAAGAAGGATGGCTTGGTCGATAATCCTTTTGGAGGTGATGATAATGAGTAGACCTGATATCTTTGATCTAGTTGAAGAAGTAGAACGTCAGAAAAAAGCACCTGTCAATAACAATCGTGATAGTGATCAGGACATTGATGACCTCTTTTCCATGCTTGATGAAGTGGAAAAGGGAGGCTTTGCAACTATTGATGAAGTCAGATCCAAAGTCAATGACATCAATGGCAATGATTATGTCAATATCAAACAGGAACCAATATCAAAGTCATTGCGCAATAAGCGTCCCCTTCTGCCTAAGAATTATGGGGAATATGATACCCGTTTTGAATGTTTCAAGCGTTTGATTGAAGGTGTCTCCTATGAAGGCAATTCATCAGAATATATTGGCGGTCATCGGGAAGCACTGGAAAAATACTATCAGGATGCATCTGTCAATTCCCAGAACCTGCAATTGACTATGGGAAGAGTCAATGATGAGATCAACAACTTTGGGCCACGCAATACCGTCTATGCCAAGGGCTATTATGATGGCTTATTCTATGTCTTGCAGGCATTGACCAAATCCAAGGAGCTTCTCATGAGCAAGATTACTGTTCGTTTGAATAAGGCATTGAGGAACTGAAATGAAAAGAGATGAAGAAAGACAGAAGCTTCTTGATGAAGTATTGAATAATCGCAGAACCTATTCCAACATCTATGGTGATTCCATGGATGTTTTGAAAAATACCGAAAGTGAATTGAATGCTCTTTTAAGGGAGAATCAGAAGGAACTTGATAAGCTTACTAGCAATTTCAATTATTCTGATGAAGATCTCAATCTCCTCAAAAAGGAAATTGAACAGGACTTCGGTGTCGCCATTGCAGAAACACCCAAGACAGTTGTAATGGGCAAGGCTTCCAGGGAAGTCTTTGTGACGATTGAAAATGGTCTGAAAGCCAGGATTGTCGGTCAGGATGAAGCCTGCCATAATCTCTGCATTGCCTTTAGAAGGCCATATATTGTAGGTTCTGATCCAGCAAAAATCAGAAATTCCATCATTGTCTATGGTTCCAATGGCACTGGCCGTCATAAGATGGTTGAAACCATGGCCAATCTTTTAAAGGAAAATGGATTAACGACAAATAGTGATATTGTTCATCTTGATATGAGCCGTTATACATCATCATCCCAGGATTCCTTATTCCTGCAGGACCTTTATGTTGCCTTGAATTCACCTTCGCCAATTGTCATGGTTGAAAGTTTCGAGGAGGCGAGCCCTATCTACAACCGCATGCTAAGTGAACTGGTTCTGCAAGGAAAACTGGTCTTAAGCAAGCGTTATAATCTTGTCAATGGTCAGCTTCATGAAGCCTCATCAAAGCTGACCAAGGATGTCATTGATACCATGGCTGGCAATGATAAGACTTTGGTCTTTGTCACAGAGCTGAAACCTGCCAAGATGATGGATATCTTTGGCAAGTCCTTTATTGATCATATTGATGATCGCATCTATTGTGAGAAGCTTTCGATTGAGGCAGTAAATGTCATTATTGAGCAGCTGATTGATGATCTGAAAATCAAATGCACTTCCCAGCTTGAGACAGCACTTCAAGTTGATAGCTCTTTGAAGTCGTTCCTTGTCAATTCCTATGAGCCTAATGATGGCATTGATTCCATTGCGCCAATCATTGATGAAATCTATAATAGCCTAGTCAATCTGACCTTAAGGGAAGGTGATATTGACAGCGTTGAAGTCATTTATAGTGATAAGATCATGGCCAAGTACAACAACAAGGAAGCTGATTTAGGCATTCTTGAGGACAATAGCCAGGAAAGAATGGAAATTGAAAAGGAACTTAACGATATCGTTGGTTTGAAGCCAGTCAAGGAATATCTATTAAGCCTGGAAGATCAGGTCAAGGCCAATGCCTTAAGAAAGAAGAAGGGCTTAAAGACCACAGAAATCTCCAAGCATATGATCTTTACTGGCAATCCTGGTACTGGCAAAACGACAATTGCCCGGATTGTTTCCCGCATGATGAAAGCCTGTGGCATCCTCAAGCAAGGACAGCTTGTTGAAGTCACCAGAGCAGATCTTGTTGGCAAATATGTTGGCCATACTGCTCCACTGACAATGTCAGTCATTCAGTCGGCTTTGGGTGGTGTGCTCTTCATTGATGAAGCCTATTCACTATATCGAGGAAAGGATGATTCCTTTGGCTTAGAGGCTATTGATACTCTGGTCAAGGCAATGGAAGACCATCGTGATGATCTGATTGTCATTCTGGCAGGCTATTCCAAGGAAATGGCAGACTTCCTGACTGCCAATTCCGGTCTAAAGTCCCGTTTTGCCAATCAGATCGAATTCCCTGATTATACAGGTGAGGAACTGATGCTGATAGCCAAATCAATTGCCAAAGGCAAGGATTATCTCATCAATGATGATATGACACTGCCACTGACTGAATATTTCACTATGATTCAGGCCAAGGCGGAAGCTACCAGTGGCAATGGCCGTCTAGCCCGTAATGTGGTGGAAGCCGCAATCCTAAAACAATCCAAGCGCATTATGGACAATCCGGATGCTGATCTCAATGTCCTGTTGCCAGAAGACTTCAATCTCACACTCTAAGGCGTTCAATACGCCTTTTTGTGTTAAAATACCACTATGATATATGATACAGTCTGTGCTATTTCCACCGCTTTGAAGCAAGGTGCCATCTCCATTGTCCGCATGTCTGGTGCTGACAGTTTTGAAATCATCAGGGAAGTGGCACATCTTGAAAGAGATAAAATCAAGCCCAATACCATCATCTATGGCCATATCTATGATGATGATCAGATGCTTGATGAGGTGCTGATTTCCTTTTTCAAGGCACCAAAATCCTATACGGGAGAGGATATGGTGGAAATCAATTGCCATGGTTCCATCTATGTGACAAGGACAATCCTTAATCTTTTGCTCAAAAAGGGCTGTCGATTAGCGGAACCTGGTGAATTTACCAAACGAGCTTATTTAAATGAGCGTATCAGCTTGTCAAAAGCTGATTCCATCAATGACCTGATCAAGGCGGACAATGCCATCAGTGCCAAGAATGCCTTAAGAGGCTTGAATGGCTCAGTTGAAAGGCTGCTTGAACCAATCTATCAGGAGATGAAGGATGTCTTGGCTATGATTGAAGTCAATATCGACTATCCCGAATATGAAGATGAAAGGCAGATGAGCAATGATGTCATCAAGCCTTATCTCAGGAAGTGGATCAATCAATGTGAAGAGATGGTAGAAAAGGCCGAAAGGTTCAGGATAGTCAAGGATGGTATCAAGACTGTCATCATTGGCAAGCCAAATGTTGGCAAATCATCCCTGTTGAATGCATTGATAGAAGAAGACAAGGCTATTGTAACTGATGTTGCCGGCACAACAAGAGACCTTGTTGAAGGAAGAGTCAAATTAAAGAACATAACACTGGATCTGATCGATACTGCCGGCATTAGAAACAGTGCTGATAAGATCGAAAGAATCGGTATCGAAAAGTCACTGAAGGCTCTGCAAGAGGCTGAACTTGTTCTTCTGGTCCTTGATGCCAGCAATCTCAGTGATGAAGACGAAGAACTGCTGGAACTGACTAGGAATCATAAGCGTCTTGTCATTTATAACAAGTCAGACCTCAAAAAGCAGGATGGCCTGTCCATTAGTGCCAAAAACAATGAAATCAGTGCCTTGGTTGATAGGATCAATGAAATGTATCAGGATGATATCCTGCTAGCTGATGAGGATATTCTCAATAATGAAAGGCAGATTGCCCTTATGAAAAGTGCCTTGGAACATCTTAGGTCCATGTATCTTAATATTGATGAACTCTTTGTCGATGTCATTGCAGTTGACTTGCAGGAAGCCTTCCATGACTTATGTCAGATCAATGGCATTGAATATCAGGAAGATCTGATTGACCATATGTTCAGAAATTTCTGTTTAGGAAAGTAGGTTTTATGAATTATCTTGACTCCCATTGCCATATCAATGATGCAGCCTTCAAGGATGATCTGACGATTGTACTTGATAATATGGCCAAGGCTGATGTCAAAAAAGCTTTGATTGTATCATCCTTTATTGAAGACTATCAATATGCCAAGGCCATTAAGCATCCTGAGCTGAGCTTTAAAAAATCTTTGGGCATCTATCCTGATAATGTTGATGAATGCAATGATGAAACATTAGCAGCATATTATCAGTATTTCAAGGAAGCAGATTGTACTGCTATTGGGGAAATAGGCCTTGATTACCATTGGAACAACACCAATAAGGAGCGTCAGCAGTATTTCTTCGACAAGCAATTGTCAATGGCTGAAGAACTCGGCAAGCCCGTTATCATTCATACCAGAGATGCGGCACAGGATACCTATGACATCCTCAAAAGGCATCATTGCCAAGGAGTCATGCATTGCTTCTCGGAGAAAAGGGAGATGGCCAAGCTCTTTTTGAAACTAGGCTATTATCTATCGTTTTCTGGCACCATTACCTTCAAGAATGCCAAGGAACCACCAGAAGTTGTCAAGATAACACCACTTGAGCGTCTGCTGGTTGAAACCGATTGTCCTTATATGGCACCAGTTCCATTAAGAGGAAAGCGCAATGAGCCATCCTTTGTTGTTCATACAACAAGAAAGGTGGCCGAACTATTGATGATGGATGAAGAGGAATTGCTAAGGGTCATCAATCACAACTATGATAGGCTATTTGGCGAATAATGACTTATAATTAGTATGTTTTAGGAGGAATAATCATGCAGTTTGCTGTGTACTTGCTGATGTCGGCAATGATTGTCTATATGATGTATCGCAATGTCAAGCTCTTGAAAAGAGCTAAGCATAATCGTCGCTATGTTGAGGCATATGATGCCATTCTCAAGGAGAATCCGGATGCCTATAAGCTGGTCAATGATTTTCTAGCTAGCGAAGAACATGAAGAATATATCAATAAGGGTCTCTTGTTAAAGCTTTTGCTGGAAGAAGATGTTGAAGGCGAAGCCTATAAGGATACGCTAACCAGAATTGATCTGACCCCGCTTTTCTTTGATAAGGGCCATATTAATAAGGAAAAGCTGCAGCTTAATTCTGATGCTTTCATGTGGATGATTCTGGCTTTATGCAAAGCTGTGGAATTTGACTTGAGTGATGTGTCTGATGGCTTGATGTCAAAACTGTCAGCCTTTGAAGATTCCTTGGGCAACCAGCTGGAATACCACCTGGTCAAGGGTGTCTATGAATGTCTTAATGACAAGGGTGAGGGCAAGTTCCTCAGTGACCTCTTGGCTGGTGATTATCCTTCATTCATGTATGACAAGCGCATGATCGGCCTTTACAAGCGTTTAGCTGCTGTTGTTTTGGCTTATCGCAACCGTCTTGAAGATGAATACTTCCAGAATGACCTCTATGAATTTGCCAAGACGACAATGGGCCGTCTGGTAATGAAGGCTTTAGATCTATATGATACTTATATTACCAATGCTGAGATCATTGAAGACGGCAAAACGGAAGATGTTCTGGAAATTGCTGACCAAGGCAATGAAGAGGCCAATGATCAGAGCAATGAAGATGGTGATGGTCAGGGAGAAGAATGAAGGTTATCGTTGGTTTAGGAAATCCTGGCAAGGAGTATCAGAACACCAGGCATAATGCTGGCTTTGATGTCATTGATCTTATCTGCCAGGAATTAGGAGTTACGCTTGATAAGACCAAGTTCAAAGCTCTTTATACTACTGTTTTCAAGAATGGCAAGAAGGCAATTCTTGTCAAACCTCTGACTTATATGAATCTGAGCGGGGAAGCTGTCAAGCCTCTGCTCAACTATTTTGAAGCTGAAGCAAGTGATCTGATTGTCATCCATGATGATCTGGATCTGCCTATTGGAAAACTGCGTCTTAGGGAAAAAGGTTCAAGTGGCGGCCAGAAGGGCATGGGCAATATCATTGATCTTTTAGGTACCAAGGATATCTGCCGCATTCGGGTAGGCATTGCCAATAACAAGCAGATTGATACCAAAGATTATGTCTTGGGCAAAGTAGCCAAGGATGATCGCCCTATGTATGAAGAAAGTCTCAAAAAGGCCAAGGATGCGGCTATCTTTGCGATTGACCATGACTTCAGCTTAACAATGAATCATTTCAATTAATGAGATATATCAAGGAACTGCAAAAGCTGCAATTGAAGATGAATGATGAAAATCATTCATTTTTGTCATACAACTCCTTAACTGAAGAAGCAGTGAAGATTGCCATCAAGGCTACCTATATGCAAGAGCCAATAATTGTCATCAAGGAAAATGGCTTTATGGCTGAAAGGCTAAAGGAAGTCCTGATGTCCTACTTTGCTTTAGAGGAAGTAGCCCTTTATCTGCCGGAAGAATC
Organism: Erysipelotrichaceae bacterium; assembly: GCA_029101345.1. GTDB lineage: Bacteria > Bacillota_I > Bacilli_A > Erysipelotrichales > Erysipelotrichaceae > Colivicinus. The sequence goes on from JAQXQU010000213.1 coordinate 27,688, forward strand.
ATTGCGTGTTGAGGAGATTGCCTCTTCTTTTGAAAACAGGGCTGCCAGACTGAAGGCCTTATATGATATCCTTTGCCATCAGCCCAAGGTCATCATCACCTCTCCATATGGCTTTATCAGACATCTGCCTAAAAAGGAGGAGCTGCTAGGCAATATCATCAAAATCAAGGTTGATGAGGAAATCGATCGTGATGAACTGATTGAAAAGCTGAAGATGATGGGATATGAGAAGACTTCCCATGTTGAAACGCCAATGACTTATGCTTATCGAGGCTATATTGTTGATGTTTTCTCTGTCAATTATCAATTGCCAATCCGCATTGAATTCTTTGACAATGTCATTGATTCCCTTCGTTTCTTTGATATCAATAGCCAAAGAACCCTGGAAAACATTAGGGAAGCGGAAATCATCTTTGCCAAGGATGTCTTTTTCAATGAAGAAGAAAAGAACTATATCAATGCTAATGTGACTGTTGAAAGCGGAGAGATGGAAATTGCTTTGCAATACCTGAATGACGATATCTTTGTCCAGAGCCAATATTTCTACCGCTCCTATTTCGAAAACAAGCATTTAAGGGACTATTTTGATCAAAGCATCGTCTATCTTTCTGATGAAGAAAAGACCGAGGAACACCTCAGGCTTTTGGCCAATGAGACGATAGCCTATCTTCAGGAAATGCATGAAGAAAAGAAACTGCCATTGCGTTTTTCGGTCTATGGTGATTTCAAAAGGCTTCTGGCGTCTTCAAAGATGATCAAGGGCGCACCATATGCCAAGACTTCAGAATTTGCTGAAATTGATCTGCCTTATGGCAATCTTGATTATGTCCTGACTATCATCCAGACGGAAAAATATGCCAAGAAGCTGATAATTCTTGAAGATAAGGAATATGAAAAGACCTATGAGGCTTTAAAGCGCCTGAAGATTCATTTCAAGGAATACAAGGGCAATCTGAAGGAAGGCATCAACTTGGCCAAGGGCTATTTCTATGGAGGATTTAGCTTAGGTGACTTTGCCATCTACAGTTCCAGGGAAATCTTCAAGGAAAAACGCCATACCGGACGCTTTGCCAATAAATATGCTGAAGCCAGAACACTTGATTCCTATGAAGAGCTCAAGCCTGGTGATTATGTTGTCCATGACCAATATGGCATTGGCCAGTTTCTTTCTATCACCAGAAGAGAGGTTGCGGGTGTTACCTGTGATTATCTTTTGATTGTCTATAAGGGCAATGATGAACTTCTGGTACCTCTATCCCAGTTTTCTTTAGTTCGCAAATATGTCTCCAAGGAAGGTGTGGTGCCAAAATTGCATAAGCTTGGTTCCAAGGAATGGAGTGAGACCAAGCACAGGGTAGAAGAGAATGTCAGTGCTATTGCCGAAAGGCTTGTTGAACTATATTCTCTGAGAGATTCCAACATTGGCTTTGCTTTTAGCAAGGATGATGAATTGACAGCAGAATTTGAAGATGATTTTGCCTATGAATTGACTGCTGATCAGGAAAGATCCATCAGGGAAATCAAGGCTGATATGGAAAAGCCCAAGCCCATGGATCGCCTTTTATGTGGTGATGTTGGCTTTGGCAAGACGGAAGTGGCAATCAGAGCAGCTTTCAAGGCAGTCAAGGATGGAAAACAGGTGGCTTATCTTTGTCCAACAACCATTTTGTCCATCCAGCATTATGAGACCTTCCTTAAACGCTTTGCCAAGTTCCCAGTCCGCATTGAAGTCATGAACCGCTATATTTCTCCGCTTCATCAAAAGGAAGTCATCAGGGACTTGGCTGAGGGAAAGGTTGATATCCTCATTGGTACCCATCGCATTCTTTCAAATGATATCAAGTTCAAGGACCTTGGCCTTTTGATTGTGGATGAAGAACAGCGTTTTGGTGTTGAACATAAGGAGAAGATCAAGGAATACAAGTCTTCAATCGATGTCTTATCATTAAGTGCAACGCCGATTCCAAGAACCTTGCAGATGTCGCTGATCGGTGTCAGAGGTCTTTCTACTCTTGATACGCCACCTTTGAACCGTTATCCTGTTCAGACCTATATTGTAACCAAGAGCGAGAATCTGATTGAAGAAGCCATCATGCGTGAACTTGAAAGAAAGGGTCAGGTCTTCTATCTCTATAACAATGTGGAATTGATCTATGCTGTCGCATCGAAATTAGCCAAGAAGCTGCCTTATGCCAAGATTGGTGTAGCCCATGGCCAAATGGCTTCTGAAGAGATTGAGGATGTCATGTATCGTTTCCACAACAATGAAATCAATGTTCTGATCTGTACAACCATCATTGAGACCGGTCTTGATATTCCTAATGCCAATACCATTATTGTGGAAAATGCCCAGAATTTCGGTTTGGCCCAGCTCTATCAGATCAAGGGACGGGTTGGCAGAAGCGATCGTGTTGCCTATGCCTATCTGCTGGTACCAGATAAGAAACAGCTGAATGAAAATGGCATTAAGCGTCTTGAGGCCATCAAGGAGTTTACTGCTCTTGGCAGTGGCTACAAGATTGCCATGCGTGACCTGACAATCAGAGGAGCTGGTGATCTTCTAGGCGATCGTCAATCAGGTTTTATTGATAATGTCGGTTTGGATCTGTACTTGTCCATGCTTAACCGGGCCATTAAACTGAAGAAGGGTGAAGAAGTCAAGGAAGAGGAAAAGCAGAAAATCAATGTACCACTATCTTCCTATATTCCTGATACCTTCTCAGATAATGATTATGAAAAGCTGAATGTCTATCATGAACTCGATGAAATCAAGGACAAGCAGGAACTATTGGAATATTATCTGCAGGTAGCTGATGAATATGGCCGTTTGCCAAAGGAAGTGGAAGATGTCTTCAATAAGAAGAAGCTCGAACTGCTGATCAATCTGGAATTGATTGAAAGGATTACCAACCGCAATGGCCGCTTTACCATTATTTTGACTAGCAAGTATTCCAATCGCATTGACGGCTTGAAACTCTTTGAGTTCTGCAATGGAATTTCCAGGGACATCAAGATTGCCTATCATCAGCGATCATTGGAACTAAGCATTGATAACCATCGGGAAAATATTGTCAAGATTTTGAAACTTGTGGATAATCTTGATAAACTTGAAAAAGATGAGAATAGATAAGTTTTTAAAAGTTGCAAGAATTCTGAAAAGAAGAACAGTTGGCAAGGAATTGGCCATCAACGACCGTCTTTATGTCAATGGCCGTTTAGCCAAGGCTGCTACTGATGTCAAAATAGGTGACATTGTTGTCATTGTCTTTGGTCATCGGGAAATTACTATCAGGATTCTTGATATCAGGGAATCAGCTTCCAAGGAGCAGGCTTCCTCACTATATGAAGTTATTGAAGAAAAAAAGACGGATTTGTATAATTAGAGTATGGCAAAGAAAAAGGATACATCTGTAAAAGCTATTAATCAGCGCAAGAGAAAGAGAATATTGACTAAGATTGTTTCAATCTTCATTATCATTGTGGCAATCATGATCTTTGGTCAAGTTGGCAAGAAGCTCTATACCATGCTGTCCTTGCAGAAACAGGCAGAAACTGTTGAACAGGAACTGAAAGCTCTTGAAGATGAGAATGCATCACTGATATCAACTAGAGATAAGCTTGAAGATCCTAATTATGTTCAGACTTATGCTAGAGGAGAATATATGTTCTCAAAGGGTGATGAGAAAGTATTCTATCTTCCATCAAATGCTGAAGGAGAATAAAGCTTCGAAAGAAGCTTTTGTTTTATATGGAAAAGAAAGCAAGAAGAGAAGAAATCTATCAAGGAAAAGTCATTCATGTCGTAAGGGACGATGTTTTGCTTGATGATGGCAAAGTGGCTATCAGGGAAGTAGTCAAGCATAATGGAGGCGTTTGTGTAGCATTAAAGGATCATGATGATGGGAAGTTCTTTATGGTCAGGCAGTATCGCTATTGCTTTAAGCGCAAGATGCTGGAATTCTGTGCTGGCAAATTGGAAAAGGATGAAGAACCGCTTGCGGCCATCAAAAGGGAATGTGAAGAGGAACTGGGCTATCAGGCCGAGAAGATCCAATACTTAGGGGAAATGATTCCAACCTGTGGCTATAGTACTGAAATCATCTATCTCTATTATGCTGAGATGGGTGAAGCTGTTGGGCAGCATCTTGATGATGATGAAAGCATTGAGATTCGAAAATATAGTGCAAAGGAAATCGAGGATATGGTGAGGAATGGTACAATCAAGGATGGGAAGACCATTTGCCTGCTGTATCATGTGATGATGGAGGGACTTGATGATTAAGGATTTTGACCAATTGTTTGAAGAACTGTCAGATCTGCCTTTTGAAGAGCGTTATGATTATGCCGATCAGTTTTTCACTAATAGCAATTATTATGAATATATCAAAGAGCTTCATGGCAATAAGAAAAGGGAAGAAAGCCTGAAACTGCTTTTTGATTGCCGTCAGGAACTCTTTGAGAAGGTTGACAGGATTCTTGGTTCGGATGTTCTTTGTGCGGAAGCCTACCTGATAGCCATCTTTATCATGCCTGATCTTGATATCAGCAACTACTTCCGGGCTTTCCTGGATGAAAGAATTTGCTATGAGGAACTGGATGCCTTTGATCAGGATTCCTATCTGCGTATTCTCAATATGCTTGTGGCCTATCTTATTGATCTTCATAACTACAGCTTTTCCTTGCAGGTTTTGGATATGATCGATAAATATGTGACTCCTGACCTATCATCACTGATCAGAAGGGGCTATTGCCTGATGAAACTGGAACGGGCCGATGATTTTTATGACCTCTTCATCCAAAGCAACTTCCGTGATCCCCTATTCTGCATCCATCTATTGATAACCTTGCTGAAGGCCAATGATGAAAAAAGAGCCAAAGAAGTCTATTTGGCAATGCTGGAAACCTATCCAGCCATCATTGATCTTGTTCAGCCTTGGGAGAATGAAGATGATCCAGTTCTGGCTGTCTTTATGGACGCATTGGATGCGGCAGGTGATGATCTGCTTAGTGTTCCTTACTTCTTTGATTTCCTTGCATCCTGTACCCAAAAGCCTAATTATTCCTAAAAACAGGAGGTATATATGAGCATTAATATTGATGAATTAGCTAATATCAAGGATCTTTTATCAACACTTGATGATGAGAGTGTTCTCTATGTCGAAGAAGATGGTGAAAACAAATATGTCATCATGACTTCTTCCCTTTATGAAGGTGTAGCTGAGGTTGCCGAAGCCTTGAAAAACGGGGCTGCAACTGCTATCAAGGTTGCCATGCCCAGCTTTGATCTATCCTATGAGGATTATGAAAATATCAAAAGACAGGTTGATGAAGCTTTGGACAAGGCATTTAGACCTAAGCCAGAAAAGCTTAATTAGGAGACAGCATGAAGGGATTGTTTATCACATTTGAAGGACCGGATGGTTCAGGCAAGACGACAATTGCCACAAGAGTAGTTGAAGAACTGAAGAAGAGGGGCTTTGAAGTTGTCCATACCAGAGAACCTGGCGGCATTGATATTGCAGAACAGATCAGAAATGTCATTCTTGATCCGAAGAATACCAGGATGGATGGCAAGACGGAAGCTTTGCTTTATGCAGCCTCAAGGCGCCAGCATCTAGTGGAAAGAGTCTACCCGGCGCTAAATAATGGACAGATTGTCATCTGTGAAAGATTCCTTGATTCCTCCCTTGCCTATCAGGGCTATGGACGTCAACTGGGCTTTGATGAAATCCTTTCAATCAATGCTTTTGCGATTGACGGCACCTATCCTGATAAGACCATCTATTTGGCTATTGATGAGGAAAAAGGCCTTGAAAGAATCAAAGATCGCAGTTTCAAAGACCGTCTGGATAAGGAATCCATTGACTTCCACCATCGGGTAAGTGAGGGATATCAGGAAGTCTTAAGAAGGTTTTCTGATCGCATATGCATCATTGATGCCAGCAACGATATCGAAACAGTCACCAGTGATTGCCTTAATGTCATAATGGGGCTCATCAATGGTTAAGGAAGAAATCAAAAAGAAGGAAAGCATTGTCTATGCCACATTAAGAAATGCCCTGCTAAGTGATTCTGTTGCCCATAGCTATCTATTTGCCGGTGACCTTAATCCCCTAAAGACCAGGACAGCAATTCTTTTAGCGCAAAGCATTGTGGAAGGCAAGGGTGACTTTGCTTGTGAAACCTGCAAGACCTGCAACCGAATCAAGCAGGGTCTTTATTATGATGTCAGATATCTGGATGGCCGCAAGGAATCAATCAAGGATGAGCAGATTGAAGATCTGCTGAATGAGTTTTCCAGGACTGCTTTGGAAAAAAGTGGCAAGAAAATCTATATTATTGACAATATCAACCATATGTCAAGCAAAGCTATGAACCATCTTTTGAAATTCATGGAAGAGCCAAGCAGTGATAATACTTATGGCATCTTTATTACCGATGATATTGATGGCCTGCTTCCAACAATTGTCTCAAGATGCCAGACCATTACCTTTAAGACCCATGACTTTTCTGAAGCAAGGGAGCTTTATGAAAATGCAGGTTTTGAGACAATTGATGCCTATCTTCTTGTCAATGTCTTTCACAGCTTCAATGAGGAAATCAAGATAGATGACAGCAGCTATTTGTTGGCGCTGGATGCCGTCAAAATGGTGATTGACCATCTGGACACCCCTTATGATCTTCCAGCCTTATTATATAAGCAGTTCTATCTGCCTTTTGGAAAAGGCCGGGAAAATGGCTTTATGGATGGTAGCGAATATTTCATGAAAATCTTCAGGACCATGCTTGAAGATGCCATTTCTGATAAGCGCCAGAATGATCATGAATATGATAGCTATTTATCAATCCTGCAAAGAAAACAGCCAGTTGAACTTCTGGGCATTATTAATGACATTTACAGCCGTTTTTCCTCAAGTGCTGATCGCAAGCTGTTGTTTGACCAAATGGCTTTT